>JANWYN010000062.1 GCA_025055235.1 Candidatus Roseilinea sp.
GCCTCAGCGACCGCTATGCCCGCACCGGCGCCCTGCCCGACCTCGAGGCCGCCATCGCCTACTACCAGCAGGCCGTCGCCCTGGCACCGCCCGACGCGCCCGACCGCGCTATGTATCTCAATAACCTGGCCGCCGGCCTCAGCGACCGCTATGCCCGCACCGGCGCCCTGCCCGACCTCGAGGCCGCCATCGCCCATTGGCAGCAGGCCGTCGCCCTGACCCCGCCCGACGCGCCCGACCGCGCTATGTATCTCAATAACCTGGCCACCGGCCTCAGCGACCGCTATGCCCGCACCGGCGCCCTGCCCGACCTCGAGGCCGCCATCGGCTACTGGCGACAGGCCCGCGATGGGCTGCACGCCGCCGTGCGCACGGGGCCGGCGGCGCGCCCCCTGGCCGGCCAAGCCGCGGCCATCACCCGCAGCCTGGTCGCCACGCACCTGCGGCGCAGGGATTCGGCCGCCGCGCTGGGCGACGCCGAGGCCGGCCGCGGCGCCCGCCTGCGCCTGGACCTGGCCCGCAGCGGCCGCACCCCGGCGGGCCTCGCCCCGGCCGAGGCGGAGGAGTACCGGCGGCTGGCCCAGGAGGCGCGCGACGTCGCCTCGGCGCTGCGCGGGCTGGATCGGGAGGCCGGCCTCGACCCGGCGGCGAGCCAGGCGCGGCGGGCCGAGTTGACGCGCCGCCGGGCGGAGGTGGACGCCCGGCTGGACGCGCTGGAGGCCGGCGACCCGGCCTTCGCCGCGCAGCCGCCCGGCTACGCCGACATGGCCGTCCTGGCCCGCCGGCACGGCTTTACCATCGTCTTCCTCGTCCCCACGGATGAGGCCGAGCTGGGCACGCTCGCCTTCCTCGTCGGCCCGGATGAGCGCGGCGCGCCGGAGGTGCTGCGCCTGGCCGGCCTCACCCGCGGCCGGCTGCGCGATCTGCTCTTCGCCCTGCCGGAGGGAATGACGTTCTCCGAAGCGCCCAACGCGCTCGGAGCGCGTTGGGCGCTGGATGACGGCCGGGCGCCGGAGAACGTCGGCTGGCTGGCCGCCTATTGGCTGACGCACCTGGCCCGCGCGCGCGACCGCGCGCTCGCCCGGCCCAACGACTGGGAGCCGCGCGCCCGCCGCCTGTGGCACGCCACCATGCAGCGCGTCTTGAAGACGCTGGGCGACGCGCTGATGGGGCCGCTGGCGGAGCGGCTGGCCGCGCTGGGCGCGCGGCGCGTGGTCCTCATCCCCGGCGACCGGCTGGGGCTGCTGCCGCTGCACGCCGCGCCGTCCTCACCCCCGGCCCCTTTCCCTGGGGGAGAGGGGCCAGGGGTGAGGGCCTTCCTCGACGCGTTCGAGGTGAGCTACGCCCCTTCGGCCGCCGCGCTGGCTGCGGCGCTGGCGCGCGCCGGGGGCGAGCGCAGCGCGCCCGCCCTGGTCGCCATCGCCAACCCCGACGGCTCGCTGGCCTTCGCCGACGACGAAGTGGCGGCCATCGCCGCGGGCTTCGACGGCCGGGCGCAGGTGGCCTACGGCCCGGCCGCCACGCGCGCCTGGCTGCTGGCGCGCGCCGGCCAGGCCGACTACCTGGAACTTTCCACCCATGGCAGCTTCGCGCCGGGCGAGCCGGAGCAGTCCGGCCTGCTGCTGGCCCATCCCGCGGGCCACACCTGGCCGCTCTGGCGGGCCGATATTTCGCCCGAGCGCCAGGAATTGGAGGCGCTGCAGGCCGGCTGCGAGCGGCTGACGCTGGACGACATCTGGGCCGGCCGGCTGCCGCTCAAGCCGGGCTGTGTGGTCAGCCTGGACGCCTGCGAGACCGCGCAGACCGAGTCGGGCGAGGAAGCGGACGAGAGCCTGGGCTTCCCGGCGGCGCTGCTGAGCGCCGGCGCGGCGACGGTCATCGCCTCGCTGTGGGCGGTGGACGACTTCTCCACCAGCCTGCTGATGACCGAGGCCTACCGGCGGATGCTGGCCGGCGAGCGGCCGTCGCTGGCCCTGCAGCAGGCCGGGCAGTGGCTGCGCCGGCTGTCCAAGGCCGAGGTGCTGGCGCGGCTGGACGCGGCCATCGCGGCGATGGAGGCGGAGGAGCGCGCCGGCGAGTGGGAGCGGCTGCCCCTGGCCGAATATGCGCAGCGCCGCTACCGCCTGGCAGCGCTGGCGAACCGCCGCGCGAGCCTGAACGACGCACCCGAGGATCCACCCTTCGCCCATCCGGTGTGGTGGGCTGCCTTCGCCGCGTATGGAGCGTGAGGGGGGCGTGGATCGTGAATCGTGGAGCGTGGATCGTGGATCGTGGAGCGTGGATCGTGGATCGTGAATCGTGGGGCGTAAAACGTGCAACGTGCAAACATGCCAACGTGCTAACGTGCCAACGTGCAACGTTCCAACGCGAAACGCAAGACGCAAGACGCAAGACGCAAGACGCAGGACGCAAGACGCAAGCCCCTCCCCCAATTCCGTGATAAAAACAGACCCATGAGCGACCTGGCTGCCCTGATCCGCACCCTGGAGGCCCACCTGCCGGCGTTCCGCCGCGAGATGGCCGACGCCGACTGGGCCGCGTTCGCCGGCCTGCTGACCGAGGCCGCGTCGCCGCTCGAGCAGGCGGCCGCGGACCCCCGCAAGCGCCTCGAAGCGTTCAGTGTGCTCGAGCGCGCCTTCGGGCGATTCGAGGTCACCCGCCGCTACTTGCCGGCGCCCGGCGGCGCGCTGGTCGAGCCGTCGCCCCCGCCGCCGGCCGAGGGCGCGGTGAGCGGCCTGCCCGAAGGCCCGGTCGGGCAAAAAGAGCCGGACCTGGCCGAGCTGCTGCGCCGCGCGGCCGAGCTATGCCGCGACCCGGACGGCGCGGCGGCTGCCTCTACGCAGCAAGGGGAAGAAAGGTGACGCCGGTGCTGCGCGAGGCGGCGCTCTACCAATACGTCTTCTTCGCCGCCCAGGTCGAAGGGGAGACCGGCGAGCTGCGCGCGCCGGATCCCGGCTGGCTACAGGCGACGCTGGCCGCGGCCGCGCGCCACCCTTACGACTGGCTGGGCTGCCCGCTGCCCGCCGGCCAGCCGGCCATTGCCCTGCCGCCGGCCGATACACGCCGCCGCGTCGTCCGCCTGCACCCGCCGCCGGCGGAGCGCACCGCCTGGTCGTGCCACGGCCGCCGGGCCGCCTACGCGGAGATCTACCTGCACAACGGCGTCCTAAGCGTGCGGCTGGCCTACGGCTGCCGCGGCGATGCGGACGACGAAACCTACCGCCGGTTGGCCGAGGCCGCCTGGTCGCCGGCGGAGGACGACCGCACGCGCGACTTCCTGCGCGGGCAGACGCTGTGCTACGTTGGCCGCGCCGCCGGCCCAGACGCTGCTCAGGCCATTGCGGCGCGGCTGCTGCCCGCCGGCGCGCAAGCTTGGCCGCTGCGCCGGGCCGACTTACCCTTGACCGGCGGTTCGACAGGCTCACCGGCCGGCCACTGCGCCGCCTGGCTCTTCGACCGGCCCGGCTTGCCCGACCGCCTGGCCTTGCTCTACCCCGACGACGACGAGGCCGAGCGCCAGGTCGCGCCCTACCTGAACGCGGCGCTGCCTGAGCTGCTCCTGGCGCTGCACAAGATCGCCCACCTGTACGGCCGCGGCTACGAGGCCGGGCTGCGTCCCTTGCTGGCGGAACGGGAGCGGGCGCTGGCCGCAGTGCTGGCCGGAGAATCGGCCCCGGCCGGCGGCGTGAATGCGCTGGACGCGCGGTTGACCGAGCTGGCCGAGGCCTACCACGCCTTCGCCCGCGAGCTGGCGATCTTCGACCGCGTGACCCAGGCCGTGCGGGTGAACCTGCTCAACCTGCGCGAGCACGTCGCCGAATACGGGCTGCCGCGCGAGGGGCCGCCGGCCGCCTGGCTGACCGCCGCCGAGCGCGCCGCCGGGCAGATGGAGGCCGACGAGGGCTTCTACCGCGCGCGCGTGCGCCAGGCCGAGATGGCCCTCGCGGCGCTGCAGGTGCAGGCCGAGGTAGAGCGGGCGCACTTGGAACAGCAGGAAGACCGGCGCGACCGGCAGCGCAACTTGTTATTGGGCTTCATCGCCGCCATGCTGGCCCTGGGCCAGGTGATCGGCGACGAGACGATTGCCGAGCTGCTGCGCGGCGCCGGCCTCACGCCCGCCGGCCCGATCCCAGCCGCGCTGATCTTCATCGCCCGGCTGGCGCTGGTGCTGGGGGTCGGCCTGCTGGTGGTTGGGGCGCTGTGGGCGTTGGGCCGGCTGAGGGGGAGGAGGGAGCAACCTCGGGTTCGCCAAGAGCGCTAGTTTCCATCCGCCAACGCCTGCGCCAGGTCGGCGATTAGGTCGTCGGGGTGCTCCAGCCCGACGGACAGGCGCAACAGGTTGCGCGGCGTGGGCGACTCCGGCCCTTCGACCGAGGCGCGGTGCTCGATAAGGCTCTCCACGCCGCCCAGGCTGGTGGCGCGCGTGATCACGCGCACCCGCGCGGCGACGGCCATCGCCTCGGCCTCGCCGCCGTGCACCTGGAACGACAACATGCCGCCGAAGCCGCCCTGCATCTGCCGGCGCGCGATCGCGTGGCCGGGATGCGCCGGCAGGCCGGGGTAGTGCACGCGCTCCACCCGCGGGTGCGCGGCCAGGAACGCCGCGACGCGCAGCGCGCCGTCCGACTGCGCCCGCACCCGATGCGGCAGGGTCGGGATGCTGCGCAGCAGCAGCCAGCAGTCGAACGGCGACGGCGCCGCGCCGCCGAACACCTGATACGCCCGCACGCGCCCCATGAAGTCGTCATCGGCGCGGGCGACGACGCAGCCGCCCAGCACGTCGCTGTGCCCGCCGATGTACTTGGTCGTGGAATGCACCACCAGGTCGGCGCCCAGCGCCAGCGGCCGCTGCAGCACCGGCGTGGCGAAGGTGTTGTCGCAAACCAGCCGCGCGCCGCCGGCGTGGGCGATCTCGGCGGCCGCCGCGATGTCGGTCAGCCGCAGGCGCGGGTTCGACGGCGTCTCCACCCACACCAGCCGGGTGTTAGGGCGCATGGCGCACGCGATGTTCGCCGGATCGGTCATGTCCACGAAGTCGGCCTGCAAGCCCCAGCGCCGCAGCGCGCCGGTGAGCACCGCGCGCGTGCCGTAGTAGGTCTCGGTCGAGGCGATCACGTGGTCGCCGGGCGCGAGCGCTTGCAACACCGCCGACGTGGCCGCGTTGCCGGAGGCGAAGGCGGCCGCGACCGCGCCGCCTTCCAGCGCCGCCAGCGCGCGCTCCAGCGCGGCGCGGTTGGGGTTGCTGTTGCGCGTGTAGATGTGGCCGCCGGGGAAGCTACCGTCTTCGGCGCGCTCGAAGGTGGTCGAAAGCGTGATCGAGGGGGTGATCGCGCGTGTCGCCGGCTCCACCTCGCGGCCGGCGTGCACGGCAAGCGTCTCGAGTTTCATACCCGCGTCAGTTCGGTCGCGCCGGTCGCGGCCGCGAGACGGCGTTGACCAGCGCGAAGGTCAGGCCGGTCGCCAGCGTGCAGATCAGCACGACCCAGGGCATCACCTGCGGGCCGACCGGCTCGAACAACTGGCCGATCAGCCACGGCAGCGTCATCCCGCCCAGGCTCGAGCCGGCCAGGAAGATGGCGGTGACCCCGCCGGTGATGCGCATGCGCGACTCAGCGAACGAGATCATCGTCGGGAAAAGCGCCGCCATGCCCAGCCCGACGACGATCACGCCGGCCCACAGCAACAGCGGCGACCGGCTGCCCAGCAGGAAGAGCCCGATCCCCAGCGTGCACAGCGCGAAGTCGAGCAGCATGACCACCTGCGGGCGCAGGCGCGTGGCCAGCGGGACGGAGAGCAGCCGGCCCAGCATGAACGCGCCCCAAAAGGCCGAGGTGAGCACGGCAGCGGCCGCCGCATCGCCGTAGCCGATGGCGACGGCGTAGCTGGCGATCCACCCGCCGAAGGCGATCTCCATGCCGACGTAGAGAAAGAAGAAGACGGCCATCAGCAAGGCCAGGCCGGTGCGCGTGTGGCTGCGCGCGTTGGCCGGGTCGTAGGCGACCGCCGGATGCGCCGGGCTGGGGACGCGCAGGTGCCACAGCACCGGCGCGATCGCCGTCAGTGCGATCAGCCAATACGCCCAGGCAATCCGGCCGCCGCTCGACGCGATCACCTGCGCCACGACAAGCGGCGCGACAAAGGTGCCCAAGCCGAAGAAGAAGTGCAGCGCGTTCATGAACGGGCCGACCTTCGCGCCGTGCACCCACACCATCAGCGTGTTGCCGCCCACGTCCACCATGCCTTCTGCGACGCTGGCGACGAAGAAGGCCGCAGCCAGCAGCCACAACTGCTGCGCCGCCGGCGCGACTGCCATCGCCAGGGCCGTCACCACGAACGCGACGGCGATGACCGGATGGCCGCGCACGCGGTCGTACAAACGCCCACCGGCGAGCGACCCCAACAGGTAGCCGAACGAACGCACCGGGAAGAGCACGCTGATCTCGCCGAGCGTGACGCGCGTGTTGGCGGCCAGGCCGGAGAGCGTCGGGCCCATCAGCGCAGCGAACAGGCCGAGGCCGACGAAGGCGAGGAAGTAGCCGGCGGTCTGCGCTGCCGGCGACGCGGCGCGCGTTGCCTGCGCCTCGCCGGCGGGGACGACGGTGGACGATCCCATTCAGCCCTCGCCCCATTCCAGCTCGTAATCGCCGATGTACACCGTGTCGCCGGGCCGGATGCCGAGCCGCTCCAGTTCGGGGCCGACGCCGCTGCGGTCGAGCAAACGCTGGAACTGCAGCACGGCGTCGTCCAAGTCCCAGCGCGTGGTCTGCACGCGGCGCTCGAGCATCGGCGAGATCACGCGGAAGCCGCTGCCCTCGCGGACGATCTCGAAGGATGCCTCGTGCTCCGGCGGCACGTCCGGCTCCGGCTGGAGTTCGGGGAGCGGCGGCAGCGCATCAAGCACGCGCACGGCACGGCCGAGCAGCTCGCGCACGTTCTCGCCGGTCGCCGCGGAGATCGGCAACACGCCGAGCGGCCGGCCGGGCGACGGGCGCAGCGCGTCGAGGTCGTCCAGCGGCATGCGCCGGGCATCGGCGATCTTGCCCTCGCCGACGAACAGCTCGAACGCCGCGCGCGCATCCGGCAAGTCCATTTTGGTCATCGCCACCACCTGCGGCTTGTCGGTCAACCCATGGCCGAAGGCGGCCATCTCGCGGTTGACCGTCTCGTAATCCGCCAGCGGATCGTCGCTCAGGCCGTCGAGCAGGTGGATGAGCACGCGGGTGCGCTCGATGTGGCGCAGAAAGTCGTGGCCCAGGCCGGCGCCTTCGCTTGCGCCCTCGATCAGGCCGGGGATGTCGGCCAGCACCACCGTCCGGTCGTCGCCCACGTAAGCCACGCCCAGGTTGGGGCGCAGCGTGGTGAACGGGTAGTCGGCGATCTTCGGCTTGGCAGCGGTGAGGGCGGAGAGCAGGGTGCTCTTGCCGGCGTTGGGCTTGCCGACGATGCCGATGTCGGCGATGAGCTTGAGCTCCAGCCTCAGCGTGCGGCGCTCGCCCGGCTCGCCGTTCTCGGCGATCTGCGGCGCTTGGTTGGTGGGCGTGGCGAACATGGCGTTGCCGCGGCCGCCGCGGCCGCCCTTCGCGACGATGAGCTGCTGGCCGGGCCGGGTCAAATCGCCCAGCACGCGCCCGGTCTCGGCGTCACGCACGACGGTGCCGGGCGGCACCTCGACGTATTTCGACCTGCCGCTGCGCCCGGTCTTGTTCTGGCTGCCGCCATCCCGGCCGTTCTCGGCCTCAAACCGGCGACGGTGCTGAAAGTGCGCCAGCGTGTTCAGGCGCGGGTTGACGACGAGGATGACGTCACCACCGCGGCCGCCGTTGCCGCCGTCCGGCCCGCCGCGCGGCACGTGCGCCTCGCGCCGGAAGCTCATCATGCCGTCGCCGCCTCGCCCGGCCTTGACGGTGATGGTAGCCAGGTCATACATCAACGATTCTTCTGCCATGTGAGACTCCGAGGGAGGGATATTATCAGGGGTGAGAGGAATGTTGGGGGTGTGATTGGTGTCGGGAGGTGTCGGGGGTGTTGGGGGTGTCATTGGTGTCGAGAGTGTCGGAGGTGTCGGAATGGTGGCGCGTCACGGCGTGCCGCGGTCGCAGCGCCAGCGTTCGATCGCGCTCCAGTCTATCGTCACGCCGAGGCCGGGCGCGTCGGAGAGCGTGACCTGCGCAGGCCGGCCGGCGTCGGGGACAACCGGCGCCGGCAGGATGAAATCGCGACGCTCCGGCGTCCACCCCGGCGGGTCGAAGGGAAACTCGATGAAGGGCGCCGTGCTCACCGCGGCGCAGACGTGCAAATTGGCCAGCAGCACCAGCCCGTCGCCCCATGTGTGCGGCGAGTAGATGCGGCCGCGCGCCTGCACCTCGTGGGCGAGCTGGCGCGCGCGCAGCACGCCGGTGCTCCAGACGACATCGGCTTGATACACGTCGAGCGAATCGTGATGCAGATATTCGCGCTGCTCGCTGAAGTCGCGGTTGCCCTCACCGCCGGCGATGCGCACCTTCGCCTGCCGGCGCAGCTCGGCCAGCCCGCGATAGTCGCGCCGGTCGAGCGGCTCCTCTAGCCAATAGACGCCCAGCTCGGCGAGCGCATCGGCCACCCACAGCGCAGTCTTGAAATCCCACGGCGGCCCGACATCCCAGGGCATGCGCCAACCCTGGTTCGCGTCCACCAGAATGTGCATGTCATCGCCAACCGCATCGCGCACCGCGCGCACGACGGCCAGATCGTCTTCCAGGCGAGGCGCATGGAAGCGCAGCTTGAGCGCCGGGAAGCCCAGCGCCTTCAGCCGGCGGGCGCTCTCGGCGCGCGCATCGGCCGGCCGGCGCTCGCCGCAACTGGCGTAGAGCGGCACGGTGCGCTGCCGGCCGCCGAGCAGCTTCCACAGCGGCAGGCCGCTGATCTTGCCCATCAAATCCCACAACGCGACCTCCAGCGGCCACATCCGGCCGTACATGAACTGCAGATTGTCGAGGATTTGGACATGGCGCTCGATGTCGAACGGATCGTGGCCGATGAACAGCTCCTCGTGGCCGGCGAAGCCCAACATAGCGTCGCCGCTGCCGACGCCCTCGTAATCGCCCGCACACACGCGCACCAACGTGACGGTGTGGTTGGTGCGCGGCCGCGGGTCCCACGCGGCATGAAAGGGCGGATCGAGCGGCAAGCGATAGTGGCGAATCTCGATAGCGTCTATTTGCATGGCAAGCGAATACCGGTCAGACCGTTCAGAGCGGTCCGACGATCAATTCCACGGCGTGCTCGACGAAAGGCTGCGCCGCACCTAGAATCCAATCCTCACAACGCACCATGAACATCGGCATCTTCGGCGGGACGTTCGACCCGCCGCACATCGGCCACCTGGTCATCGCCGACCAGGCGCTGACGCAGCTCAAACTCGACGAAGTGTGGTTCATGCCGGTCGGCCAACCACCGCACAAGGCCGGCAACGCCATCAGCAGCGTGCACCATCGCGTGCGGATGGTGCAGCTCGCCATCAGCGATCACCCGGCCTTCCGGCTGTCGCTGATTGACGTGGAGCGCCCTGCGCCGCACTACTCCAGCACCGCGCTGGAGTTGCTGGAGGCGCGGCATCCACAGCACGACTGGTGCTTTATCATGGGCGCCGACTCGCTGGAAGACCTGCCGCATTGGCACAACCCGCGCCGGCTGATCGAGCTGGCGACGCTGGCGGTGGCCGGCCGGCCGGGCGCGCGCCCCGACCTGAACGAGATCGAGCACGACGTGCCGGGAATCAGCAGCCGCGTGCGCTGGGTGAACGCGCCGCTGGTGGACATCTCGTCCAGCGAACTGCGCCGGATGGCGCGCCAGAACGCCTCGCTGCGCTATCTCGTCCCCTACCCCGTCGAGGTGTACATCAAGACCGAGCGGCTGTATCGCGCCTGACTACGCCCGGCACAGCATCGCCTCGAAGCGCGCATAGGCGTCGTCCCAGCGCGCCACTGCGCGCGGTTCATACGTGACGAGCGGGAAGGAACGCCGGATGACCTGGCGCGCGTCGTCCATGGAAGCCAGCTCGCCGAACGTCACCATCTGCACCAGCAGGTTGCCGATCGCCGTCGCCTCGACCGGGCCGGCCATCACCGGCACGCCGCATGCGTCGGCGGTGAACTGGCACAGCAGCGCGTTCTGCGCGCCGCCGCCGACGACGTGGATCACCTCGACCGAGTAGCCGAGCAACGCCTGCAACTGGTTGAGCGTGTAGCGATACTTGAGCGCCAGGCTTTCCAGGATGCAGCGCACCATCGCGCCGCGCCCATCGGGGACGGGCTGGCCGGTGCGGCGGCAGTAATCGGCAATCGCCGCCGGCATGTCGTCGGGGTGCAGGAAGGTCGCGTCGTCGGGATCCACCAGCGGGCCCAGCGCCGGCGCTTGCTCGGCCATGGCGAACAGCTCGCTATACGGGATCAGGTCGCCCGCCGGCGACGCCCACTTGCGCCGGCATTCCTGCACCAGCCACATGCCCATGATGTTCTTCAACAGGCGGAACGTGCCGCCCACGCCACCCTCGTTGGTGAAGTTGAACTGCAGCGCCTGCGGCGTGATCACCGGCCGCGGCACCACCGCACCCAGCAACGACCACGTGCCCGAGCTGATGTAGGCGTAGCGCTCGGCAGACGCAGGCACGCCGGCGACCGCCGAGCCGGTGTCGTGCGTGGCCGGCGCGATGACGCGCGTTGCTTCGAGGCCGCCTGTGTCGAGCGCGCGAACGAGCGCCGGCGAGAGCGGCCCGAGGTCGGTGCCGGGTTGGATCACCGCCGGGAGGAAGTGCGTCGGGATGCCCAACGACGCCAGCAGGTCGCGCGCCCAATCGCCGGCGCGCGGGTCGTAGCATTGCGTTGTCGTCGCGTTGCTGAACTCGCACGCTTTGTAGCCGGATAGCCAGAAGTGCAGCAGGTCGGGCATCATCAGGAAGGTGCGGGCGATCTCCAGCGCGGGCGCGCCGGCGCGCGCCATCGCCAGCAACTGGTAAAGCGTGTTGATCTGCATGAACTGGATGCCGGTGGACTCGAAGATGCGCTCGCGCCCGACGCACGCGCAAGCCTCCCCCACCATGCCGTCGGTGCGCGCGTCGCGGTAATGATGCGGGTTGCCGACCAGTTCGTCGCGCGCGTCGAGCAGCGCGAAATCCACGCCCCAGGTGTCCACGCCGGCGCCGGCGATGGTGCCGCATTGCGCGGCGGCCTTACGCAGGCCGGCCTGTATTTCATCCCACAGCGCGAGCGGATTCCAATACAAGTGCGGGCCGACGCGAACCGGCTTGTTGGGGAAGCGATGCACCTCGCTCAGCCGCAGCGCGCTGCCGTCGAACGCGCCGGCGATGGCGCGGCCGCTCTCCGCGCCGATGTCGAATGCCAGGAAGCTGCGTGACGTCATGCCGCGCAGTGTAGAGGCGAAGCGGGCGAAGGGCAAACACATTTCCACGGTAGCCGCGGGTACACAACATTTTTGGTAGCCGCGGGCTTCAGCCCGCGCCGATTGCGCGTGGGTGCATTCGCTGGCAAGCGTCATCGGCGCGGAACGGCGTCCGCGCCCTACCGCGCAACGTTTTTGTCCCTGTACGCGAATGCGCATTCTTGCGCACCCTGAAGGGTGCGGCTACGGGCTCAGCGCACCCTGAAAGGCGGGGCTACCATCGGCAGCCATGGGGGCCGCCGATGCTTGATCATCGAACGCTCATCCCGGCTCTCTATAATGCTTACATGGCAGACGCCGTCCAGATCACTCCCGAGAAGTTCACCGAGATCGCGCAGCAGATCGAGAAGCAGGTCTCCAGCGTGATCGTCGGCCAGCAAGACATCATCCGGCACACGCTCATCGCGATCATCGCCGGCAGCCACGTGTTGCTGGAGGGCGTGCCCGGCCTGGGCAAGACCAGCCTGGTGCGCGCCTTCGCCGACACGCTCAGCCTGCGCTTCGTGCGCATCCAGTTCACGCCGGATCTGATGCCGGCGGACATCGTCGGCACCGACATCCTGGAGGATCAAGAGACCGGCAAACGCGCCTTCCGCTTTCAGCCCGGCCCAATCTTCGCCAACCTGATCCTGGCCGACGAGATCAACCGCGCCACGCCCAAGACCCAATCGGCGCTGCTGGAGGCGATGCAGGAACGCACGGTGAGCGTGTTGGGGCGCACCTACGCCACGAGCAAACCCTTCTTCGTCCTGGCCACGCAAAACCCGATCGAGATGGAGGGCACCTACCCGCTGCCGGAGGCGCAGCTCGACCGCTTCATGTTCAAGCTCAACGTCAGCTTCCCCAAGCTGGATGAGCTGGCGGCCATCGTCGAGCAGACCACCGGCGAAAAGTCCGCGCGCGCGACGAAGGTGACGGACGGCAACACGCTGATCGCGATGAGCCAATTCGCACGGCAGGTGCCCGCGGCTTCGCACGTGACGCGCTATGCCGCGGCGCTGGTGTCGGCCACCCACCCGGACGGCGAAGGGGCGACCGACATGGTGAAGAAGTACGTGCGCTACGGCGCCAGCCCGCGCGGCGCGCAGGCACTGCTGCTCGGCGGGCGCGTGCTGGCGCTGCTGAACGGCCGGTTCAACGTGGCCATCGAGGACCTGAAGGCGCTGGCGCCGGCCGCGCTGCGCCATCGCATCTTGCTCAACTTCGAGGGTCAGGCCGAGGGCATCAACCCCGACGACGTGATCGCCGACGTGACCGGCAAGGTCAAAGCTACCTGAACGCAATGCAGACGCCGATCCCGATCTCGCTCTATGACCTCACCCGCGAGCAACTGATCCGCCAGCTCGCCGAGTGGGGCGAGCCGGCCTTCCGCGCCCGGCAGATCTGGCATTGGCTCTACCAGCGGCTGGCCGGCAGCATAGACGAGATGACCGACCTACCTCGCTCACTGCGCGACCGGCTACAGCAGGCCTACGCGCTGAGCCGCATGACGGTCATGGCCGAACAGCATTCGTCCGACGGCTGGACGCGCAAATGGCTGTTCCGGCTGGCCGACGGCAGCGAGATCGAGACGGTGCTGATGGAGTACGACGGCCTGCGCCGCACGGCGTGCGTGTCGTCGCAGGCCGGCTGCGCTATGGGCTGCAGCTTCTGCGCGACCGGCCAGATGGGCTTCTTGCGCAATCTGCGCTCGGGCGAGATCGTCGAACAGGCCGTGTGGGTGGCGCGTGCGCTGCGTGCGAAGGCAAACGGCCACGAACGCCTGAGCAACCTGGTGCTGATGGGCATGGGCGAGCCGTTCGCGAACTACAACAACGTGATGGAAGCGGTGCACCGGCTGATGACGCCGGAGAGCGCGGGCGGCTTTGGCCTGGGCGCGCGCAAGATCACCATCTCCACCGTCGGCATCGTGCCGGGCATCCGGCGCTTCGCCGAGGAAGCAGCCCAGATCAACTTAGCCGTGTCGCTGCACGCAGCCACCGACGCCTTGCGCGACCAGTTGGTGCCGATCAACCGGCGCTACCCGCTGCACGAGCTGGTGGCAGCCACGCGCGACTACCTGCGCAAAACCAACCGGCGGGTAAGCTATGAATGGGCGCTAATTGACGGCGTCAACGACACGGTCGAGCAGGCCAAGGCGCTGGTCGAGCTGGTGCGCGAGACCAACGCCAAGGCCGGCGTCAACCTGGTGCACGTGAACATGATTCCGCTCAACCCCACCGGCGGCTATGCCGGCCATGCCTCGCGCCGCGCGCACATCCAGCAATTCCGCGACGTGCTGACCCGCGCGGGCATCCCCAACACGCTGCGCGTCCGGCGCGGGATTGACATCAGCGCCGGCTGCGGCCAGTTGAAAGCAGAGAAGATGCCCGCTCGGGCTGCGCCGGAAAAACAAGCGAGCGGATGAGCCGTCCTCACCCGCTCGTATAGCATTATATGTCAAGTCGTTACTTGCCCTTCGTCTTGGCCAGCGTGCGCAGGGCCTTGGTGGAGACCATCACCGTCTGCATGCGGCCGTCAATCATCATGCGGCGGCGCTGCAGGTTCGGCTTCCACGACCGGTTGGTCAGCTTGAACGAGAACGAGCGCGAATGGCCGAAGCTCGTCTTCTTGCCCGTAATTGCACATTTCGCCATGGCGTCCAATGCTCCTGTTTACTCTTGATCTTTGCTCAAAAACTGTCTAACATCGGAGGCGCGATTTTACCATGCAGACGCTTACGCAGGCTACCGCGCTCGATGGGGCGCAGCGAAACGAAGGGACGCTACCGGTTGGCGGCCAGGTCGTCATCTCGCCGCGGGTGGTGTTCACGCTGGCGCGCAACGCCGCGCTCAGCACCTACGGCGTGGTCGGCATCGCGTCGCGCTTCACCGGCTTCGATTGCACGCATACCGATCCACGGCGCGGCCTGGAGATTCAGATCACAGATAACCCGCAGACCGGCAACAAGCACGTCACGGTGACCATCCACATCATCGCCGAGTATGGCGTGCGCATTCAGGCCGTGACGAGCAGCCTGCAACACCAAATCCGCTACAGCATCGAGCGCAGCACCGGCTACGTCGTGGACGCAGTCAACGTCCACGTCACCGGCCTGCGCGTGACCAACGAGGATTGAACCCGACCCGCGCGAGACGGTGCACAGCTTGCAGCGGCGGGAAGACACACCGAACTTTCTAGGAAGAGCGCTGAACGATGGGTGACGAAGGCACACAGACGCAAGTGGAACTGGGACGACCGCTCGATTCGCCCGAGGCCAGACCGCAGCGTGCCCGATTGACAATGGACGGCAGACGACTGAAAGAACTGGTGAAGGCCGGCTACGACTGGCTGCGACAACAAGAGGAGGTCGTCAACGGCTACAACGTGTATCCCGTGCCCGACGGCGACACCGGCACGAACATGATGCACACCATGCGCTCGGCATGGGAGGCCATCGCCGGCATGAATGAGTCGAACGTCGGCCTGGTGGCCAAGGCGGTTTCGAACGGCGCGCTGCGCGGATCGCGCGGCAACTCCGGCATCATCCTGTCGCAACTCTGGCGCGGCTTCGCGCGGTCGCTGGATCGCAAAGAGATCTGCGACGCCCAGGACTTGGTGGCCGCCATGCACGAAGCGGCCAAGACGGCTTACGCCGGCGTCAGCACGCCCGTGGAAGGCACGATTCTGACCGTGGCGCGCGAGACCGCCGAGGCGGTCGAAGCGGCGGCGCGCCATACGCACGACCTGCGCCGGCTGCTGGAGGTCGCCAAGAACGCCTCATACGAATCGGTGCAGCGCACCCCCAACCTGCTCAAGATCCTCAAAGAGGCCGGCGTGATTGACTCCGGCGGCTATGGCCTGTTCATCATCCTGGAGGGCATGTGGCGCTTGGTCAACGGCCTGCCGGTGGAAGACGCTTCACGCGCTACCAGCAGCGTCCGGCTGAGCGGCGAAGCCGGCCTGCAGCACGAAGGCGGCTGGGGCTACGACGTGCAATACCTGATCTACGCGCGCAGCGGCCAGACGCTGGACGTGGCGAAGATTCGTGCCGACATCGAAGCGATGGGTGAATGCCCGCTGGTGATGGGCGACGAGAGCATCGTCAAAGTGCACGTGCACGTGCCGGACCCCGGCGTGGCCATCAGCTACGGCGCGCGGCTCGGCTCGTTGCGCGACGTGGTGGTCGAGGACATGCAGGCGCAGTCCGAAGCGTTCACCGCGCATGCTGCGCCGCCGGCGCGCAAGGCTGAAGAAAGCCTGCCGGTCGTCGAAACGGCTGTGATCGCCGTCGCATCGGGCGACGGCCTGGCGCGCGCGTTTAAGGAGATCGGCGTGCGCGTCGTGGTCGAGGGTGGGCAAACGATGAACCCGAGCGTGGAAGATTTCCTGAATGCAATCGCGAAGGCCAACGCGCGCAGCGTCATCCTGCTGCCCAACAACGGCAACATCGTGATGACCGCGCAACAGGCAGCGGAGATCAGCGAGACGCCGGCGCATGTGGTGGCGACGCGCACGCTGGCCCAGGGTATCGCCGCGGCCATCGCCTTCAACCCCAACACCGGCGCAGAAGAGAACGCCGCAGTCATGCGCGAGGCCGCGCAGCACGTGACGACCGGCGAGATCACCGTCTCGACACGCGATGCCACCATCAACGGCGTGAGCGTGCGCGCCGGTCAAATCATCGGCTTGATTGACGACAAGCTCGCCGTGGCCGACGACGGCATCGCCTCCACGCTGCTGGCGCTACTCGAGAAGGCGAACGCCGGCGAGCGCGAGCTGATCACGCTGTTCTACGGCAATGGGCTGACCGAAGCAGAGGCCGCGCCGATCGCCGAAGCCGTGCGCCGGGCCTACCCATCGCATCAGGTCGAATTGATCGCCGGAGACCAACCGCACTACTACTTCATCATCGGCATCGAGTGACGCATGACCCTGAAGCGCACGCCTTTGATCCGCATCGTCACCGATAGCGCTGCGCGCCTGTCGCCGCATTGGGCCCAAGAGAACGACGTGATTGTGCTCCCTCAGCACATCGTGCTGAACGGGCGCGAGTATCGCGAGGACCTCGATTTGAGCGAAGCCGACTTGGCCCAGCAGGCAATCCGATCGAAACAACCGTTTACGGTGCGCGCGCCGAGCGTGGAGGATTTCGCCCGCGTGTATGGCGCGCTGGCCGATAAGCGCGCAGAAGTCATCTCGATCCACGTATCCTCAGCGCTGAGCGAGACGGTGCAGAACGCGCTGAAGGCACGCGAAGCATACCTCGGGCGCTGCAAGATTCACATCATAGACTCGCGCAGCATGGCACTGGGGTTGAACGAGCTCGTGCAGGCGGCCGTGAAGCTGGCGAAGCGCGGCGAAACGAGCGAAGGCATCGTCAAACAACTGCGCGGCTTGATGCAGCACATCTACGGCATCTTCATCTCGGACGACATGGAGTATCTGGAGCACAGCAAACGCCTGCGGCCGGCGCAGGCCATCCTCGGCGCGATGCTCGGCATCATCCCCTGCCTGTCTATGGAAGAGGGCGACCTCGTCGCCGTGGAGAAGGTGCGTACATCGGAGCGCGCCATCGAAAAGGTGATCGAATTCGTGACCGAGTTCGACGATCACGCGCAACTGGCCGTGCTACAGCTCTCACCGCAGCCGAACGATCGCACGCATGCGCTCATCGAAGCGCTTCAGGCATGCTTCACAAAGGTGAAGGAGATCCCGGTGAAATCGTGCGGCGCAACCGTAGGTCGCATCATCGGGCCGAACGGCATCGGTGTGATGATCTATGAGGGCAGAATCTGATCTTTGATCTTTCATCTTTGATCTTTGATCTTTCATCTTTGATCTTTCATCTTTCATTTCTTATAAGCTGCACTGCGATGAGAAATGAAAGATGAAAGATGAACAATGAAAGATTCCCTATGTCTATGCTGAACCTGAAAGAATATCACCGCCCGCGAGGGTTGATGGAGGCAGTCGAACTGCTGAAGCGCAAGGCGCCGCGCACGGTCGTGTTGGGCGGCGGTACGTGGCTGGTCGGCGAGGCACCGCGCGACGTGGAAGCCGTGGTGGACATCGCCGACCTCGGCTTGAACCGCATCGTGGTCGAAGGCAACCTGTTGCGCATCGGCGCTGCAGTGACGCACCAAAAGCTGGTGGAGAGCGAGCTGCTCGGCCCAAACGCGCCCGGCGCGCTGCACATCATCGGCGAGACGGCGCAAGCGATGTCCGGCTTGAACATCCGCAACCGCGCCACAATCGCCGGCGCCATCGTGACCGCCGACGCGGCCTCGCCGTTGGTGACGGCGTTGCTGGCCTGCGACGCCGAAGTAGTGGTGGCCGGCGTCCGCGACAGATCCAAAGAAATCCAAGAGCCGAGCGACTTCTGGAAAGTGATCCCGCTGGCCGGCTTCCTCGCCTACCGCCGGCAGGTATTGGATGAGGGCGTGCTCATCACTGAGATCCGCATGCCGGTCCCCACGCCCGACACGCGCAGCAGCTATCAGCGCGTGGCGCGCACGCCGAAGGACTATCCCATCGTGTGCGCCGCCGCATCGTTTGCAATGAAGGACGGCATCGCCGGCAGCGTCCGCGTCGCCGTCGGCGGCGTCGCGCCCACGCCGATCCGCCTCAGCCGGCTCGAATTCGGCCTGGAGAAGAAGCGCCTGGCCGACTGGCTCGAAAGTGAACTGGACGCACAAATGCAAACGATCAATCCGCAGGGCGACTGGCTGGGCAGCGCCGCGTATCGCAAGGAAATGGCGCATGTGTTGGTGCGGCGCGCCATCCTATCCGCCGCCGGTTAGGTGTGCAAGCCGTTTGAAAGCGTTTGAAAGTCTGTGTCCGTTGTAGAGGGTATCGTTGGGTCGGTTGAAAGCGAGCAGCAATTGTGAAACATCGTAGGATCCCCACCCTGGGCGCATCCCGCAGCCTGTCGAGCTTATTCGAAGCGTTCAAAAACCCGAGTGCCTTTCTCCTCAAGCTGAGTTGCGCTGCCGGCGACATCGGCGAATTCAAAGCTGGGCCGGTACACATCGTGTGCGTGAACCGGCCGGAATGGGTGCAGGCGATCCTCGTGGAGCAGGCGAGCGCCTTTCGCAAGATGCCGGCGGTGAAGACCTTGAGCGTCTTCACCGGCGACGGCCTGCTGGTCAGCGACGGTGCAACGTGGGTGAAACATCGCCGGCTGGCCGCGCCGGCCTTTCACCGGCAGCGCATCTTGGCCTATCAGGCCGTCGCTGCACAGGCCGCGCGCGAGGCAATAGCGAGCTGGCAGGACGGCCAGGTGATTGACTTGGAGCGCGAGATGAAGCGGCTGACGCTCACCATCGTCGGCCGCGCGCTCTTCACGCGCGACATGAACGAGATTGCGGAAGGGTTCAGCCGCGATGTTGACCGCGCGCTGGACTACGTGAATAACCTCTCCGGCCGGGTGACGCTGCCGGTCGTCCGCGCCATCGCGCAGCGAGAGCGCGAAGGGCTGGCAGCCATCGCACGCGTGGACGCCGCCGTGCGCGGCCTGATCCAAGCCAGGCGCGCGCAGCCGGCACAGGCCGACTTCCTCAGTATGCTGCTTGCTGCGCAAACGGAGGACGGCGAGTCGCTCAGCGACGACGAGGTGCGCGACGAGGTGATCACCATGTTCGTCGCCGGGCACGAGACGGTGGCCACGGTGTTGACTTGGCTCTTCTACCTGGTGGCGCGCCATCCGGAGGTGCAGGCCGGCTTGGAGCGCGAAGCGAGAGAGGCGTGCATTGCCGGTGACACGCAGACCGACGGGAGCTTCCACCGGCCCTACGCCCTGCGCGTATACAAAGAGGCGATGCGGCTATATCCGGGCGGGTTCACGATCGGGCGACAGGCTATCCAAGACGTGCCGGTGGGCGACTACGTCGTCCCGGCAGGCGCTTGGGTGATGATCTCGCCCTACAGCATGCACCGCAACCCGGCCATCTTCCCGGAGCCCGAGCGATTCGATCCGGAGCGCTTTACACCGGAGAACGAGCGGGCGCTGCCGCGCGCCGGCTATATCCCATTTGGCATCGGCCCGCGTGCATGCATCGGCGGCCAGTTCGCGCTGATGGAGGGGCAGATTATCGTGAGCACGTTCGCTGAACACGTGCGCCTGATCAACATCACACCGGGCGAAGTGGGCATCAGCCCGCTCGTCACGCTGCGCCCAAGCCGGAGGATCGAGATGCGCGTGGAGAGAATCGCAGACAAGCGTTAACTACGAAGGCGCGAAGACACGAAATCAAATCGAACGTTCATGTCGTTGTGTCTTCGTGGTATCTACTGAATGGGTGCACGCAAATCCATAGTAATACTAATCGCACGGCCAATGAGAGCTAATTTGCCTTCAACGACGTATGCATGTCATTCCCGCGAAAGTGCTGTTCGTTGCACAGAACTTCTGTGCTAGTCCCGCTCTCCCCACGTTTTGATAGGCGGGCATAAATACCTGCGCGAAAGAGTGCACGACGCTAAACCACCCGGCTAAGGGGACGGGCGGGCTTCGGCGGGCTTCGGCAGGCTCAGCAAGCTCAGCCCGCGCGATGGTCATCCCACCGGCCGCAGGCGTGAAGCCTGCAGCTACCGCACGGTTTGTGCATTGCCCGCCTCCTTCAGCGCGGCCCATTCATGGACGCGCTGCCTGTTGGCCGGATTCCCCATCATCTCCGCGCAGGCGGGCAGTGCGTGGGCATGACGTATCTGCGGTTCCAGGAATAAACACGCTTTGACTGAGCAACCGGTATAACATTGTTAAGCATGAACGTCCTTGGTCTGGCTTCACAGTGCATCGAGCGCGGTGAGCCTTGTGCACTCGTCACCGTCATTCGCACCAGCGGCAGCGTGCCGCGCCACGAAGGCGCGAAGATGCTCACCGCCGCGGACGGCACAATCCTGGGCGGCACCATCGGCGGCGGCGAAATGGAGAGTCGCGCCATCCAACTGGCGCAACAGGCGATCGCCGACGGCCGGCCGCGCATCACATCGTACCAATTAGCCGACCTGGCCAAAGGCGACCCCGGCGTGTGCGGCGGCACGGTCGAGTTGTTCATCGAGCCGCTCCTGCCGGCCCCCACCCTGGTCATTGTCGGCGCCGGGCACGTGGGACGCGCGCTGGCGCACCTGGCGAAGTGGTGCGGCTTTCGCGTGATCGTCAGCGACGACCGCGCCGAGCTGTGCACGCCGGAGCAGTGCCCCGGCGCAGATGTCTATTTGCCCGGCCCGCTGGGCGCGCGGCTGGCTGAAATATCCCTCACCCCCCAGACCTACGTCGCACTCGTCACGCGCGGCTATCCGATTGACGTGGACGCACTGCCCAAGCTGCTCGATTCGCCGGTCGCTTATATCGGCGTGATCGGCAGCCAGCGGCGCTGGATGACGGCGGCGAAGGCGCTGCGCGAGCGCGGCGTGAGCGATGCGGCGCTGCAGCGCGTGCGCGCACCCATCGGCCTAGAGCTGAACGCCGAAACGCCGGAGGAGATCGCCGTCAGCATCATGGCCGAGATCATCATGCTGCGCCGGGGCGGGGATGGCAAGCCGATGTCAGGGATTGGGGAGTTAGGGAGTGGGGAGTAGGGATGGTAGTTGGTAATTGGTAATTGGTAATTTGGTAATTGGGGATTGGGGATTGGGATCAGCGGTTGTTCGAGCCGGAGAGGGCGGTCGTTACGCCCAGGCCGATATACACCGCACCGGCGAACAGGCGCTGACCCATCCAGAAACGTCGGTTGCTGCGCAGCCAGTTCCCCAACGATCCGGCCAACATGGCATAGATGCCGTCGTTGATGATGGCCAGCGCCACGAACAGCAGGCCGAGCAACAGCACCTGCAACGCGATGTTGCCCTGCATCGGATCAACGAATTGCGGTAGAAAGGCGAAGAAGAACAGCGCCGTCTTCGGGTTCAGCACGTTGACGACGATGCCTTGGGCAAAAATGCGCCGCAACGACTCGGGCTGCACGGTCGTCTCATCGTTCGCCGCTTCGCGCGCCAGCCACTGGCGCACGCCAAGGTAGACCAGATAAGCTGCGCCAAGATACTTCACGACGTTGAAAGCGAGCGCAGACGAGAGCAAGGCTGCCGAAAGGCCCAGCGCTGCCGCGACGATGTGCACCGAGGCGCCTACTTGCACGCCGGCCGCCGACACGACGCCGGCCAGCCGGCCTTGGCTCACGCTACGGGCGACGATGTAGAGCACGGCCGGGCCGGGCACCACCAGCAAAGCAAGCGAAGCCAAGACGAACAGTTGGACTTGCGCCGGCTGCAACATGGCTCAACCGCGTTGGCCGTACACGTTGCTGTAACGGTCATACAGCTTCGCGATGTCCTCCGGCGCGATGGGGATCGGTGTGCCGAGCTGCAGCGCATAGAACGACGTGCGCGCGGCGTCTTCGGCCATCACCGCCGCCTTGACCGCAGCCTCGGCCGTCTTGCCGATGGTGAATACGCCGTGGTTCTGCATGATCACGGCCTTGCCATTGCCGATCACGCGCAGCACCTCGCGGCCGATCGCCTCGCTGCCGATGAGTTCGAAGCCGCCCAGCGGAATTTCACCGCCGAATTCGTCAGCCATGCCGGTAAGGAAGCAGGGGATCGGCCGGCCGACGGCCGCGAATGCCGTGGCAAATGTGCTGTGCGTGTGGCACACGCCGTTCACGTCGGGGCGATGGCGGTAGATGTAGAGGTGAGTGAGCGTGTCGCTGGAGTAAGCCAGATCACCCTCGACTACGTTGCCGTCCAGGTCAACGATCACCAGGTGCTCCGGCCGCAGGTCCTCGTAGCGCACGCCGCTGGGCTTGATGACCACCAGGCCGGTTTCAGGATCACGCGCGCTCAGGTTGCCCATCGTCCACACCACCAGGTTGTATTTGGGCAATTCTAGATGCAGCGCGTGAACCTGCCGGCGGAGCGATTCGAGCATCATAGGTGAGCTGAGAGCTGTGAGCTATGAGCTGCAAGCGATGAGCAGTGCGTGATGGGCAAGTCGGGAGTTGGAAGTGGGATGCCGCTAGCCAAGCTCATTTGTAAGTATGGTGCTGCACGACATGAAAGTCGCTCAGCGGCCAGTAGAGCAGCAACGCACGCCCGACGATCTTGTCGGACGTCACCGGCCCGAACGCGCGCGAGTCCTGGCTGAAGCTGCGGTTGTCGCCCATGATGAAGTATTCGTCTTCGCCCAGCGTCCATTTCATATCGCCTCGGGTCGGGCCGGAGTTGGCGTTGGGCGGGAGATACGGCTCGTTCAGCGGCTCGCCGTTCACATACACCCGGTTGTCGCGCAGCTCGATCACATCGCCCGGCTTGCCGATCAGCCGCTTGATCAGTTCGATGTTTTGGATCGGCGAATGCACGATGACAATATCGCCGCGGTTGTATCCGAACAAGTGCGGCGTGAGCTTATCTACCAGCAGCCGTTGATCTTCATGGTAGTTCGGTTCCATGCTCTGGCCGAGGATCGAATAGTTGCCGATGGCGAAGCGCGCGATGACGAATACGATGACGAAGAGGGCGAGCGTCTCGGCGATCTCGCGCAACATCGCGCGGCTGGTTGCGCCTTTGGGTTGCGCCGGCAGCGCCGCAGCTTCCGGCGCGCTTGGGGCTGAAACCGTCTCGTTCATTCACGAGATTTTACTCGGCAGCCGAAGCGGGAGCAGAACCTAAGGTTCTGCTCAGTCGTCGGTCACCATTGACGCCCCGCTACGTTACGCCCCTGCGCTCATCTTGGGCGTTGACGGCGCAGTGGACTTCTGACGCTCGATATGCCTGCCAGCCGAAAAGTGCGCCAGCCCTAGCGCCACCAGCGACAGAACCAGCAACGGTAGGTGCATCACTCCCAGCCAGAGTCGCTCCGGAACGGCCCAGTGGTTCAGGTTGAACAACGCGTAGATCAGCGCATTGAAAGCGGTCACCTGGAATGCGAAGCGACTCACATTTGGCCAAGCCAGAATCAGGAGAAACAGAAAAACCGGCGTCAGATAGCAATACGCTAAACCGTAGTCCGGCGAGGTCAACAGCAGCATAGGATTGAAATCTGGGACAGCGCGCGTCCCCTCCATGCGCACAGGCGACCAGAAGACCAGCAGCGCAAACGGCAGGAGCAGCCAGCGCCAGCGCGGCACCTCGGCAAGTGACAAGCGCAAACCGCCGCGCCAGGCTACTCCCAACCACAGTGCGCCTAGCAGCACCTCAGCTACTAGCGCGCCCGTATGCACGGCGTAACCGTAGCTCGGCGTGTCGGCGCTGCTCTGCGTCGCGGCAACCACCAGATAGTTCAAACCGAAGTAAGCGGCTATCACGCGTCCGCCGACAGCCGGCTTCCAAACGGCTACCCCAATCACTGCCAGCGTCAGAACATGAAAGACCCATCCCCATGCGGCATACGGTGCGGTCGCCCGGCTCAGAATCTCGAAGATCACCGCAGGCGTGTCTTGCTGCGGGTTGTATGGGCGCTCGGTGATCAACGGCAGGAAGGCGATGAACACCAGCGCGACGTAGATCAATGGATAGAACCACTTGCGTTGCGACAAAGGCAAGGGAACTCTCGCATTCGCATGCATAGCACACTTCATGATCGGCCACGCGCGTTAAGTTGAAGTTAGATTTAACGCATCGGGCAGGAGGGACAAACGACGATGGCCGAGGGTGTCCCTCGGCCATCGTGTCCGAAAGCCGCTCCTCAAAATCTGGCTGGTCGGCGAGCGCGCCGGCTATCCCAGCCAGCCGCGCGCGACGATGTTCTGGTAGCTCTTGCGCGCGCTTTCGATCTCGCCCTTTGGACATTGATCCTGCTCGACGATGTACCAATCCACGCCGCTGGCATCGCCGGCTGCGAAGATGGCGTCGAAGTCGAGGATGCCCTCGCCGACAATCTCGAAGGTGTGCGATGGATCGGCGCTCATGTCCTTGGCGTGGATGAGCGGCACGCGGCCGCTCAATTTCCGAATGTAGGCGACGGGATCTTCGCCGCCTTTCTTCACCCAGTAGACATCGAGCTGCGACTTGAGCAGCGCCGGGTCGGTGTTGTCGAAGAGCTGGTCGAAGCCGTATTTGCCGTTCGGCAGGCGCTCGAACTCGAAGGCGTGGTTGTGGTAGTGGAAGACCAGGCCGTGCTTCTGCGCCTGCAGTGCGGCTTGCTCCATCAGCTTACCGGCGCGCAGCCAGCCGGCCTCGCTGCGATACGATTCCGGCATCCACGCGATGCCCACATAGCCCGCGCCGAGCGTGACGTAGTCCTCCAGCAGCTTCTCGAACCCGCTGCCCAGCACGTCCATGCCGACGTGTCCGCTGACCACCTGGATGCCCAGGTCGTCCAGCAGACGTCGCAGCTCTTTGGCAGTGTGGCCACCCATGTTGCCGGCGAGTTCCACGCCTTTGTAGCCGATCTTGGCCACTTCCTCGAGCGTGCCGATGAAGTCCTTCTTGAGCGTCTCGCGAACCGTGTAGAGTTGAAGTGCGATTTTGCGCATGATTGATGATCAATGATTAATGATTGATGATTGATGATTGAGTTGCAGATACCTAATCATGAATCATCCATCAATCATTACTCATGAGCTTGATCCGCTTGAGCTTCTTGATCGTGCTGTTCATATCCCGGCCGAAGTAGTCGTGCAACCGGACGTATTCGGCGTAGAGCTGGTCGTAGACTTGCCGGTGCGCCGGATTCGGCACGAACGCCTCATCTTTCAAGTGCGCCATGCGCTCGGCGGCGGCCTCGATCGAGTCGTAGCCACCGGCCGCACTGCCGGCAGCCACCGCCGCGAACATCGCGCTGCCCAGCGCCGGCGTTTGCGACGACGCCGAAACCCTGATCGGCAGCCCGACGACGTCGGCAGTGATCTGCATGAACAGCTTGTTCTTGTCCGGCAGGCCACCGCACGCGACGATCTCTTCGATCGCCAGTCCCTTCGACGTGAACGCCTCGACGATGACGCGCATGCCGAAGGCGGTCGCTTCGATCCACGCGCGATACATCTCCGGCGCGGTCGTCGCCAGCGTCATGCCGAGCATTACTGCGCTTAGGTCGGCGTCCACCAAAATCGAGCGGTTGCCGTTCCACCAGTCCAGCGCCAGCAGGCCCGATTCGCCCGGCTTCAGGCGCGACGCGTGCGCCTCCAGCACGGCGTGGATCGAGCGGCCCGTTGCCCGCGCCTCATCGAAGTACTGCGGCGGCACGCAGTTTTCGACGAACCAGGCGAAGCCATCGCCCACGCACGATTGGCCGGCTTCGTAGCCGAGATAGCCGGGCAGGATGCCATCTTCGACGTAGCCGCACATGCCCTCGACCATCGCCTCGCGCGTGTCGAGCAGCATGTCGCACACGCTGGTGCCCATGATCGAGACGAGCGTCCCCGGCCGGGTGACCTTGCAGGCCGGCACCGAGACGTGCGCATCCACGTTGGCGACGGCGACGGCGATGCCCGGGCGCAAGCCGGTGAGCGCCGCCATCTGCGGCGTGAGCGCGCCGGCGCGCGAGCCGATGGGCGACAGCTCGCGCTTCATCTTCTCGTCCACGATGTGCTCCATGCGCGGGTGCAGCGCGCGGAAGAACTCGCGACGCGGGAAGCCGTCGCGCTTCGACCAGATGGCCTTGTAGCCGGCGGTGCAGGTGTTGCGCGTCTCGACGCCGGTCAGTTGCCACACCACCCAGTCGGCGGCCTCAATCAGCCGGTCGGCGGCCTCATAGACCTCCGGCGCTTCGTTGAGGATCTGCAGCGCCTTCGGGAAGAACCACTCCGACGAGATCTTGCCGCCATAGCGCGGCAGCCAGGTCTCGCCCAGCTCTGCGGCGACCGCGTTCACCCGGTCGGCTTCGGGCTGTGCAGCGTGGTGCTTCCACAGCTTGACCCAGGCGTGCGGGTTGGCGCGGAATTCGGGCAAGCGACACAGCGGCGTGCCATCTGCCTTCGTCGGCAGCATGGTGCATGCGGTGAAGTCAATGCCGAGGCCGATCACGTCGTCGGGAGAGACGCCGCTCTGCCGGAGCACCGCGGGGATGGCTTCGGCGAAGACGCGGATATAGTCGTCGGGGTCTTGGAGCGCCCAATCCGGTTCGAGCCGGACGCCGCTTTCGGGCAAACGTTCGTCAATGACGCCGTTGGAATATTCGCTGACTGCGCTGGCGATTTCTGCGCCGTCGCTCACGCGCACGAGCACGGCTCTGCCGGACAGGGTGCCGAAGTCAATGCCGATGGTGTATTTGTCGGGGGACATGTGCCTCTGCGCTGTTTCGCACCGGCTTGTGCGCCGGAAGCAACCGGGCACTATGCTACTCGATTACGGCGTTCGCGCAAGCGGGGCGAGAGATTTAGCGTCTGCGCGAGCACAACCGTCACTTGCTATCTTGGCTGTGTGCGCTTGAAAACCCAGCGCCTAACGCGCTTCGGAGCGCGTTAGGCGCCGAATGACTGTTGCTGGTGTAATACTCACAAATCTGCGTCGCACTCGTCGGGGGGTCAGGGGTATGCGACCTTCGGTTAATGCTCTACAGTCCAATATAATCCCAGCGTGTGAAACGCCTTCGCTTCGCTGCGAGCGCGCTGGCGCTCGCGCTCTCCGCATGTGGGTTCGCCGCCGCCCCTGCTACGCCAACGCCGGTGCCCGAGCCGCCGGCCCCCGCCGCGCCGACCTACACCGTTCAGCGCGGGCTGGTCGTGCGACAGGTCGAATTCACCGCGCAGTCGCAGCCGGTCGAATCGGTCGCCCTGTCGTTCGTCACCGAAGGCAAGGTGCAGAAAGTCTTCAAGAAGCCCGGCGATGAAGTCAAGCAGGGCGAGGTGATCGCCGAGCTAGACGTGAGCGACATCCGCAACCAGTTGCGCCAAGCCGAGATCGAACTGCGCACGGCGCAGACCATCCTCTCCAACACGCTGCAGAGCTTCACGCGCACGCTGCAACTGGCGCAGCTCGACGTGGCACAGGCGCAACTCAAGCTCGACGCCGCCATCGCGCGTAGCCGGCAGCCGGGGCTTTCGCTCGCCGAACGCCAGGCGCGCGAGGCCGAGGCCAAATTCCTGGAGATAGACCTGCAGCGCGCCCAGTTGCGGCTGGAAGACATCAACGCTTCGCTCGACCCGGTCCTGGTCAAGAACGTCGAGACCAGCCGGATCGCCGTCGAGGCGCTGCAGGAGAAGCTGGGGCGCGCGACGCTCGTCGCGCCGTTCGACGGCATCCTGACCGAGCTGGCCGTGACGGTCGGCATGCAATCCACGCCGCTGGAGAAAGTCGCCGTGGTGTCCAAGCCCGGCCGCATCGAGTTGGTGGCCGAGCTGTCCTCCGAGCTATCGCGCGAGCTGAGCGTCGGCCAGCCGGTGCGCGTGCGCCTGGCCAACAACCCCGATGTGACCTTCGGCGGCGTGATCCGCCGCGTGCCGGCCGAAGGCGGCCTGCGCGCCGACCGGCTGGTGCGCATCGAGGTGGATCCGGACGCCAACCTGGAGAGCGGGGTCAAGGCCATCGTCACGGCGATGACCGGCCGGCGCGACGACGTGTTGTGGATTCCGGCCTCGACCGTGCGCACCTACCGCGGCCGGCAATTCGTCGTCGTGCAGAACCCCGACGGCACCCAGCGGCGCGTGGACGTGAAGCTGGGGCTGACGGCGAGCGACCGGGTCGAGGTGCTCGACGGCCTGAGCGAAGGCGACGTGGTCGTCGCACCGTAGATGATCAGCGCCTTCTTCCACTTCGTCGCGCAGCGCATCCGCAGCCAGCTCGGGCTGGTGGCGTGTTTGTGGCTGGGCGTGACGCTGGCGGTCGCGCTCGCGGCGTCCATTCCCGTGTTCGTCACCGCCGTGCAACTGCGCGTGCTGCGCAACGAGCTGCTCAGCCTGAACACCGCGATCGGCCGGCAGGGAAGCGCCAACTATCTGCCGTTCGCGCTGCAGTTCAGCTTCGCCACCACCAACGAGAACAGCCTGTCGCACGACGCCTATCGCGCGCTCGATGCGTTCATGCGCGAACGCATCGAGCCGCGCACCATGCTGCCCATCGTCGAGACGGCCACGTTTGCGCAAACCCCGCCCTGGCGCATGTTCGCGCTGCCGGGCAGCCCCACCGCCGAGAAGTACGAAGGCGAGCGCGTGCTGGCCCTGCCGACGGTGGACGCGATGAGCAACTTCTCGCGCCACGTGATCATCGAGGAAGGCGCGCCACTGCCGGACGACGGCGCGCTAGTCGCTGCTGCCGGCGAAGCGACGGACGCACCGGTGCCGGTGCTGATTTCGCGCGCCTTCGCCGAACGCTACGGCGCACAGGCCGGCGATACCTTCCTGCTCTCTATGACGCAGACGCGCGCGAGTTCAGGCGCGTTCGGCGGGCAAGCGCAGGAGACGGTCGAGGTGCAAGTGCCGGTGCGCATCGCCGGCGTGTGGCTGCCGCGCGACCCGCGCGAGGACTACTGGGGGCTTTCGCCGGATACATTCAAGGATTCGCTCATCGTCACGCCGAAGGACTTCGACGCGCGCATCGCGCCGCTGCTGAACACCAGCGTCCGCTCGGCGCGCTGGCAATACATCCTGGACGTCTCGAAGTTGAACGCCGACAGCGTCGCGCCGTTCACCGCCCGCGCGCGCCAGCTCCAGCGCGAGGTGTTCCGCGAGAACCGCAATGTGATCCTGGTCGCCGCGCTGCTCGACGCGCTCGATCGCTATCTGGTCACCTCGCGCGAGCTGCTGCTGTTGCTGGTGATCTTCAGCGCGCCGGTGTTCGCCATCGTGTTCTACTTCGTGGTGCTGGTGGCCGGCATGGTGGTGCGCCAGCAGGAGAGCGAGATCACCACGCTGCGCAGCCGGGGTGCTTCGATCCCCTACATCCTCGGCCTGTATCTGGCGCAATCGCTCGCGATCGGCCTGGCCGCGCTGCTGGTCGGCATCCCGCTGGGCTACGGCCTGGCCAGCGTGATGGCCGGCACGCTCACCTTCCTGCAGTTCGGCCCGCCGCAGCCGGTGGAGTTCTCGCTGCTGAACGCCGATGGCCAATTCGCCGGCCTGCCGCAGTCGTTTCGCTTCGCGCTCATCGCGGCCGGCGTGAGCTTGCTCGGGGTGATCGCGCCGGCGACGAGCGCGGCGCGCAGTAACGTGGTGTCGCAATACGCTGACCGCGGGCGCAACACGCGCCGACCGCTGTGGCAGCGCATGTATTTGGACGTGCTGCTGCTGATCCCGGCGCTCTACGGCTACTACCAGTTGCGCGGCCAGGGCAGCATCGCACCCAGCGGCGCCGGTGGCGCAGCAAGCGACCCGCTGAGCGACCCGGTGCGCTTCCTGCTGCCGGTGCTGCTCATCACGGCGCTGGGGCTGCTGGCCGTGAGGTTGTTCCCGCTGCTCATGGGGCTGCTGGCGAAGGCGACCGACCGCGCCGCGCCGACGCCGGTCGTGCTGGCGCTACGCGAGCTGGCGCGTTCGCCCAAGGACATCGCCGGCCCGCTGGTGCTGCTCATCTTCACCATGGGCATCGCGGTATACGGCGCTTCGATCGCCAAGACGCTGGACGAGCATTTGCGCACCGTCACGTTTCTGCGCGTGGGCGCCGACGTGCGCCTGGTGGAGACGGGCGAATCCAGCAAGGTGACGCTCGCGCCGGGCGAACTCGCGCAGGACAAGAAGATCAGCGACCCGAACGAGCCGGAGTACTGGACCTTCCCGCCGCCGGAAGGCCACCTCGACATCCCCGGCGTGACGGCCTACGCGCGCGCGGCGCAGATCCCGGCCTATGCGCGCGAGTACGGCAGCTTCGGCATTAAGCAGGTGCTGCTGGGCATAGACCGCCGCGCCTTCCAGGAGGTCGCGTCGAAGGCGTATCGGGACGAGTTGAGCGCGCAGCCGTTCGGCGCGTTGATGAACCTGCTGGCCACGTCGCGCGATAGCGCGCTGGTCAGCCGCAGCTTCCTCGCCCAGCACAACCTCGCGCCCGGCGACCCAATTGTGCTGATCACCAACCCCGGGCGCGAGAGCGCGCCGATCACGCTCACGATTCGCGGCGGGTTCGATTACTTCCCGATCATCACGCGCGGCAAGGACGACCCGATCGCCTACGTGGCCAACCTGGAGTACGTCTTCGAGAAGCTGGGCAAAGACGTGCCCTATGATGTGCTGCTGTCGGTGCAGCCGGGCGTGAGCGGCCAGGAGGTGGCGCGCGGGGCGATCGAGCGCGAGTTCATCGTCAAAGAAGTGTTCGACGCCCAGGCGGCCATCCGCGAAGCACAGGCCCAGCCGGCCCGACAGGGGCTGTTCGGCGTGCTGACGGCCGGCTTTCTGGCAGCGACGCTGCTCACGGCGATCGGGTTCGTGCTGTATGCGCTGGTGTCGTTCCGCCGGCGATCCATCGAGCTGGGCGTGTTGCGCACCATCGGCCTCTCTGAGGGCCAGATGGCAGCCTATCTCATCCTCACCCAGGCAGCGCTGGTGTTGCTCGGCGCGCTGGCCGGCAGCCTGCTGGGCGCACTGGCCAGCACGCTGTTCATCCCTTTCCTCCAGGTAGGCGGCTCGCTGGTCAACCAGGCGCCGCCGTTCATCGTGCGCGTGGCGTGGGGCGACCTGATCGTGATGTACGCAGCCGTCGCTGCTGCACTAGGCGTGGCGCTGGCCGGCACGCTGCTGCTGCTGCGCCGCCTCAAGGTGTTCGAGGCGATCAAGCTGGGGATGGTGACGTGAGGGAGGAGAGCAGAACGCTCTCACTGCGGCAGAAACGCACAGCTTACGCATTCGCGATAAGCTCGCATCAGCTCATCGTGCTCCTCGAGCGTCTGATTGCGTTGCTGATAAAGGCGCAGTGCCTCCCGAGCGTGAGCCTGTGCATTTGCCGGATCGTTTAACAATCGGTAAGCCTGCGCCAACCTGAGTTGGGCGCGCATGCGATAGCGCCAGATATTGCCCGCATTGGCCGTTTGCGCGCAACGAATGGCCCAGTCCAGCGCCTCGCTACCGCGTTGGCTATGAATGCAGAACTTCGCCAAGGACTCCGACAAATCCACGCACGACTGGGCATGGCTAGACGCAACGGCGCTCTTGTAATATTCGCGCGCCAATGTGACTGCGCGCTCAATTTCGCCTCGCGCCCAGTACAGATTGGCCATACGCCCGGCCAGCCACCATTCCAAGTCACGATCGCCTATCTGACGACTCAAAGCGAATGCCGACTTGAGCGGCGCGTCCGCCTGCACCAGGCGACCCAGTCGGGTCAGCACCTGTCCAAGTAAGCCCAGCCACCGTGCTCTCAACAAGGGAGGCAAAGCCTGGCCGTCTTCGATGCTTTCCAGCTTGGTTATAGCAGCCTCATAGGCGCCCAGGGCAATGTCTGTCGCGGCCATACTGAGTTTGTCAGCGATTAGGGCGTCGTTGTTGCCCAACGCTCCGTCGAGTTCCATCGCTGCAGAGAAACACTTCTTGGCCCTTAAGAAATCGCCATCATCGAAACAGGCCAGGCCCAGGATTCGATTTGCTATGGCAACATCTACGGGTCGGCACTGCTTCGCGACCTCCAGCGCGCGTTCGGCAACAGTCACCGACGCAGCATAGTTGTCGTTGCGCGCCTCAGCCCACGAGCGACGCAACAATGCGTCGAGCAGGGCTTTCGGTTCATCGAGAGACCGAGCGAGTTGCTCAATCGCTGCTACATTCTGCAACTGCTGGCTGCGGTTCGCTGTCAGGTCGTAGATCTCGTCGCACTTGCGGCGCAGGATCAGCTCGCGTTGCCTTCGTCGCTCGATGTCATGCATACCGGCACCGCCTGATAGCAGATCTAGCGCCAGGTGGTAGCACGTCAATGCCTCGTTGGAAGCGAAGCGAGCTTTGAACAGATCGCCAAGGGCTTCGGCATCGTTAATGATTTCCATCCGCATCCGTTGACGAATCTCAGCAGCCTGCGCCGGCTCCCCCTCTCTAGGTTGGATCAACGATGCCAGCGCTACACTGATTGCTCCAACTTGACGATCCGCAGGCTGGTCGTCAGGTGGTTGCAAGTCGTAGCGATAGGCAAGCTGGAGAATGCGCGCCGAAGGCGCTAGATTCAACTCGCTTCGGCGCATGGTCTTGTATTGATCGAATCGAGCGCGCGCCTCATCAAGGCGGTTCACCAGCAACGCCAGCTCGATAGCATGGTAATACGCCTCGTCGCTCAATGGATCGGCCTGCACCCAACGGCGAGCTAACTCAAGCGCCTGCTCGAACTTGCCAGACGCTTCATACATACCCACCAGCGCACTCAAGCCGAGCAGATAACGCTCATGCAACCGCTCGCGGACAGGGATGCACCAATCGTCATAGATGCCTTCAAGCAATTCACCCCGATAGAGCGCGATGGCTGCGCTGATCGTTGCAGCGTCCTCCGCGCCGATCTTCAGCTCGAACTCCGCTACATCCAACCAGTACGCCATACGTATATCGAACTGCACGGTCTGTCCGGTCACGAGCAAACATGGATAATCCAATAACGCACGCCGCAGGCGATAGAGCAACTGATTGAGATTGCGGCGCGCCGTGACATCGTCACAATCAGGATAGAAGAGATCGGCTAGCTTTGCGCGTGGCTGCGGCTGATCACGTTGCAGGACGAGGAACGCGAACAGACGGACAAGGTTTGGCGACCGAACCAAATCGGTCAACAAATCGCCATTCAGACGGATCTGCGGCGCGCCCAACAACCGGATATCCAGCATGGCGCCTCCCATCCTATGCGGACCTTGGGGCGGTTACGTGACAGCGATGTGATAGGCAAACAGTATAACGCGGTCGAGATAAGGAGGATCTCCATGAAAAGATACCTACTGTTCGATTCCGGCTGTGCTATTTGTCGAGATTTAGCGCACCAGATAGAGACAGAGAGCAATGGGTGGTTGACAGCAAGGAGTCTGCGCGAACCTGAAATCCAGAGATTATTAACTCTTGCGCACCCAAACTGGCGTTGGGAACCAACGCTCCTCGAAGTAGATGGGGAACAGCTGCAGATATACACGGGCTTGAGATTGCGAGCACGAATGCTAACGGGAATGGGATTGCGTCGCGCAAGTCGCATTGCTTGGCTCGCGTGGCAAGCAGGTAGGCATTCAGACCGGCAAGCCACCGGCAGACGAAAGCTGCTCAAAGGTGCAGGGGCATTTGTGGCAGGCGCAGCATTGTCGCAACTAGCCAACCCAGCCTCCGCCCAATCGCGTGTGCCGACAGCCTCTTCATCGACTGGCCCGATTGAAGAGTATGCGGGCTTTATATTACTGCCTGAAGGGGCACCATTACCTGCCTTTGTACAGCCACCTAAGCTTGGAATACCTTTAGTTTGTGGTGTAGGAGCTAACGCAGGAGGGCCACAGCCAAATGCAATCGTAGAACAATTTGCTACGGTTGACGGCCTCAAGCAATCTGCAGGAATCGGACTATATCGGTTAGACCAGATTACCCAGAACCTGCAGCTGAATGAAGGCGATATCGTCAGACATGAGACTGGAGAGTTATTCATGTCCATCATCAGCTATCGCACATATGACTCACAATCCGGTTGGATCACGTCAATTCGCTTATTGGCACAACCGGATTACATGCGACCCTATCCCATTTGGTACGGAAATTCAAACGATGGATCTCGGCACAGCATCGTTATTGAGAAGGTAGAGTTTCTACCAACATCCGGTATCGCTATCACGACTGCAGGTGGTCATGCCTTTCATTGGATTGAAGACAACGTCATGCACACCTTGATCTTCGACACCAAGATATCCGCAGAACAGATGCGTGCCATCATCAACTCGCTAGTCAAGTTTTAGATGCTGCGGCGACATACAACAGGAGGTTCCAAAAATGCCAATAGCAAGTGTATACGCTCCTTTCACCGGACAAAACTGGGGACAAGACACCTACTGCTACCTTCCCGGCACACATCAGCCAGGCATCTATTGTTGCCCAATCGATATAGGTGGTGGTGCAGCAGGCACTCCGGTTCGCTTTTGGGCAGGATTTAGCGTTGCCAGCATCCGAACCACTTTTTATAGGGGTTTCTGTCGAACGCCACCGCCACCACCTTGGAACGATGGTGTCATTGTGGAGTTATTTACCGGCTTGAATCTGAGCGGATGCTATTTGGGCCGAGTGTTCTATGGTCATCTGGCTCTCCCTATTGCCAACGGTGTATACAACAATCCACAAGGCTTGATGCTTGGTACACTCGCCACGAACTGCAATTGTGCTTGTGCAAAAGGCGTCCACATTCACATGACGCGAGAAGGCGGATGGTCCACGTCCTATGGGTGTGGTGTGACGCTTTATGAAGGCAGCTCGGTAATTTACACATTCAGCTGCTGAAATGCTCAACATTTCAAACGCACACCAATGAGGAGCTAACGGAGCATGAGGAGTCGTTGCATTCAGCAAGCCTACCTACTCTTTGTCTTAACCGCATGTGCGGTTGCAGCCAGGCCGAATATTCAACCGCCGGATGCGCTTCCCTTACAAGCAACGGCGCCATCGCATGCCATAGCGACCACAGTCGCCTTTGGAGCTACTTCGTCCCCTATACCAACAGCATCATCGCCGGTTATCGCCCAAGAATGCAGCTATCACTCCCCAAGCATATCCGCCGACGGTCGTTGGATTGCGTATCAATGCCAAAGCGAGAAGGCCATCTTTGTGCTCAATCAAACTTCAGCGCATGTGGAACGGATCCCGATTCCAACGGACGAGAGCGGTTCACGTATCGAGATCGCTTCGCCAGTGATTTCGGCCAGTGGGCAACAGGTTGCTTTTGTGTTGTTTGTGTTTAAGTCGGCGAATGATCAGTCAGGCTCATTACGAGACAGCGGCGACATCTTCGTTTACGACCGAAATACGGGTAGACTAGACCGCATCCCTGCAAATCTCAAGTGGGGTCTGGGCGGGAACTATGAAATCAGCATCTCGCGTGATGCCGAAATTGTCGCTTTCGTAGATGAGACGGGCCAAGTGATCGCACACGAACGACGAGCAGGCAAGCAGGAGATCGTGAGTGCAGATGGACTCGCGCCACGCGTATCCGCTGACGGGCGTTGGATCGCATTTGCATCGAGTGAAGAGTCCACGGATGGTGTCTACAATGTTTATGTGTTCGACCGACACACGAAGGATCGTCAGCTGGTGAGTGTCAACGCCCAAAACGTTGCCGGCGATGGCAACAGCGGAATCGTCCCCTTTCATGAAGGGGTATCCGGCGCACTCGCAATTTCTGCGGATGGCCGATGGATTGCATTCTCTTCAAGTGCAAGCAACTTAGCAAGCAATAGTGCACTAACATGCACTGAGTACTTCAGTCAGAAACGGCGTCATTGCTACGATGTTTACGTGCGAGATCGGATCGGCGGCAAAACCGAACGAGTCGGCATGGCGGGCGACGGGGATAGCTTTGTGACGAGCATATCGGCAGATGGCCGCTACATTAGCTTTCAATCCTTTGCAGGCAACTTGACGAGCGACGGGCCGAATCGCTGTCCGTTATACGAAAACATGAATTGCCCCGATGTTTTCGTCCATGATCGTCGTGCCAATGAGACGAAGCGGCTAAGCGTGAGCACACATTTGCGTTTGGACAATCAGGTTAGCCTGGAAGGACGACTGTCAGCCGATGGTCGGTTCGCCGTCTTTCTGTCTACCTATGACAGGGGCAAGCCCGCAAGTCGCTTTTACTTCAATCTGTTCTTGCATGATCTGACAAAGAATCAGATCAAGCCGTTAAGCGAGAATTGATCGGCAATCATCAGGATGCTTCGCAAGGGTTGAAAGGCGTGCTGAGTTTAGCGAAGCACAATGGCTGATGAGCCGTCGGGTTACATGAGTCAACCTTCACAGGGTTGCGAACCCCGTGAGGGTCGGTGGCGTCTTCACTGGATCGTCATCAACTCCTTTTCAATCGCCTGTAGCTTCTCCGGCGTAACCAGGTGCGGCGCAGCGCGCGACGCCGCTTCGAGCGACAGATTGACCCACCGCAATTGCGGCATATGCACCACTTCTTCGCCGAGATGTTTCACCAGCACCGCCCGCGTCTTCTCGTCGGCCAATAGCTCTTGTAGCGAGCAGGCGCAATCCAGCCGGCCGGCGACATGGCGCACGTTGGCCATCGCCTGTGCCAGGTTCAGCCCGGTCGAGATGAACGCGTAGCGGCCAGAACCAACCTCGACGATCACCGCGCCGCCCTTCGCCCGCGCCGAATGCACGCCCGGCGTTCGCCCTGCGCGCAGCGGTCGGCCGGACTCGGTCACTTGCGCAACTTTGCTAGCAGGGATGCGCACCGTGGCACGCGCGTTGGGCGGAACGGTCACCTGCAGCCGGAAGTCGGCCTCGGTCAACTGCCAGGCGACGGCCAGCTCGCCGTAGGGCGTCTCCAGCGTCGCGTGCGCGTGCGTGATGCCGCCGCCCGGCTGCGGCTGAATCATCACATGCTTGTAGCCGGCGGCATCCCCATCCACCTCAATGCCGGCAACGACGCGATACAGCCATTCGCCGATCGCGCCATAGGCATAGTGGTTGAACGAGTTCATGCCCGCGTCCTGGAAGCTGCCGTCCGGCTTGATGCCGTCCCAGCGCTCCCAGATCGTCGTCGCGCCCTTCTTCACCGGATACAACCATGAGGGATAGCTCTCCTGATTGAGCAACTCGTAGGCCAGGTCGGTATAGCCGAAGCGGCTGAGCACATGGCACAGGTAGGGCGTGCCGAGGAAGCCGGTGGTGAGGTGATAGTCAGCCTTGCGAATCTCGTCGGCCAGGCGCCCGGCGGCAACCGGCCGCAGCTTCTCCGGCAACAGGTCAAAGTGCAGCGCCAGCACGTAAGCAGTCTGTGAGCCCGGCCCGACGCGGCCGTTCGGCGCGACGAACTCGGCGTTGAAGGCAGCGCGCACCTTTTCGAAGAGGTCATCGTACGTGCGCGCGTCTTCCTCCTTACCCAGCACGCGCGCGGCGCGCCGCATCAGGTCCGCGCCGTGGGCGAAGAAGGCCGTGGCGATCAGCTCGCTGTTCGTCACCGGCGAAGGCAGCAGCGGGTTCGGCCCGCGATAGTCCAGCCAGTCGCCGAAGTGAAAGCCGCTCATCCACAGGTAACGCTCGCCGGCTTGCCGGCGCATATAGTTCACCCAGCCGGCCATGCTCTCGTACTGCGCTTCGAGGATGCCCTTGTCGCCGTAGCACAGGTAGATCGTCCACGGCACGATGACCGCCGCGTCGCCCCACCCCGCCGAGCCGGCCGCCATGCCGGGCATGCCGCGCCCCAGCACATCGGGGATGACGTGCGGCACGTTGCCGTCGGGATGCTGATCTGCGGCCAGGTCTCCCAACCACTTGGTGAAGAAGGCCGCGACGTGCCGGTTGAAGCACGCCGTGCGCACGAACACCTGCGCGTCGCCGGTCCAGCCCAGCCGCTCATCGCGCTGCGGGCAGTCGGTGGGCACGTCCACGAAGTTGCCCTTCTGCCCCCACACGATGTTGTGCTGCAACTGGTTGATCAACGGGTTGCTGCATTCGAAGTGGCCGATGGGCGGGATGTCCGAATGCACGACCACGCCGGTCAAATCGCCGACGGCCAGTTCGCCCGGCCAACCTTCCACCTTCACGTAGCGGAAGCCCATGAACGTGAAGCGCGGCTCGTAGACCTCTTCGCCAACACCGCGCAGGGTGTACTGCAGCGTCTGCCGGGCAGAACGCAGGTTCTCGGTGTAGAAGTTGCCGTCGCGGTCGAGCACCTCGGCGTGTTTCAACGTGACGGTCGTGCCCGGCGCGCCGCGCACTCGCAAGCGCACCCACCCCACCATGTTCTGGCCGAAGTCGGCGATGCATTCGCCCTTGGGCGAGGTGAAGATGCGCACCGGCTGCAATTCCTCATGCCGGCGCACAAACGGCCCGACCTGCGCGATGAGGTGATCCTTGCGATGATCGAGGATGCGCACGGCATGCCACGCCCCATCGTCAAAGCCGGGCCGATCCCAGCCGGGCTGCTCCAGCCGTGCGTCGTAGGTCTCGCCGTGGTAAATCTCGGCCATGCGGATCGGGCCGGTCGCCGCACGCCACGCCTCGTCGCTGGTGATGACGACCGTGCGGCCATCGGCGTAGGTCACGTGCAACTGCGTCAGCAGCGCCAGGCGATCGCCGTATAGGTTGCGCTGGCCCTCAAAGCCGAGGTGCCCGCGATACCAGCCGTCGGCGAGGATGGCCCCGATGACGTTCGCGCCTTCTGCCAACAGATCGGTCACGTCGTAGGTCTGATATTGCAGTCGTTTGTTGTAGCTCGTCCAGCCCGGCGTAAGCAGGCCATCGCCCACGCGCCGGCCGTTGAGGCGCAGCTCATACAGTCCCAGGCTGGTGGCATATAGGCGCGCAGTATGCACCTGGCCATCGAGCGCAAACGCGCGGCGCAGCAACGGCGCGGGGCGGGGTTGCGCCGGGTCGTGCGGATCGTCCCAGTCCGGCGTGATCCACTGCGCTTGCCAGTCGTCGGGGGCGAGCAGGCCCATCTCCCACCGGGCGACCGGACTCCACTCAGAAGGCCGGTCGTCCTGATCCCAGACGCGCACGCGCCAGTAACAGCGCTGGCCGGAGCGCAGCTCCGGGCCGGCGTAGCGCACGTGCACCGATTGGTCGGATGGCACCTTGCCGGTATCCCAGATCACGTCGCGTTCGCCGCCGGGATCTGCAGCGACCACGATCTGATAGGCCGACTGACGTACGTCGCGCGCGGTCTCGTCTGCGCGCAGCTTCCAGCTCAGCCGGGGACGGCGCGCGCCCAGGCCAAGCGGATTGGTGAAGTATTCACAGGTGAGGTGATAGGGGGTAAGCATGGGTATCGTCTTGCGTCTTGTGTCTTGCGTCCTGCGTCTTGCGTTGCGTCACTTGCGCCCGGCAGCGTCTCGCTCGCGCTTGCGGGCGATGCGATTTTCGATGAAGGTGTAGACGCCGGCGATCGTGCCGATTACGACGACCACGGCGAGGCATCCCAGGGCATACACGATAACGTGCGTCGGAATGGCGATTTCCATTTCCATCGGTCAAGGCCGGCGAACAAGGATGCGGTATGGGCCGATCACGTTCGCCGTGCGATAGCGTTCGGCGAGGTATTCATCCAGCAACGTCACGCCGGTGCTCCGCGCGCTATCGTTCGGCTCGTTGGCGCCTTCGAACATGTCCGTCAACACCACGTAGCGCACCTGATGGCGCTCCAGATCGGCCACCATCTCCTGCTGCACCGGCAGCGTGTTGGTCACGCCGGGATGCAGCTCGTGATAGCGCGTGGCGCTGGGCCGCTGCGCGAGGAAGTAGAACATGGCATCGTTGGCGAACACGCGGTCGTGCCGCGCGAGGCCAACATAGATGCGCTCGTCCGGCGCCGTCAGGCGCTGCAGCGTTGCTACGGCCATCGTCTGCTGCGCAAATGACCGGCCGGGCAGGCCGATGGGCAGCGTCATGCGTTGCTCACGCTCGGCAGCCGGCCGCGACTCGATCACGCCAATGTAGCCGGCGATGGGATTCACAATCGCCGCAACCGAGAGCACCGCGCCGACCGAGGCGACGATGGCCGATGGCACCTGCGCCGTTGCCGGGAAGCCGCGCAGCAGCACCGGCAACAAGACCACCGCGCATAGGAAGAAGTGCACGGTGTGGATCGTGTCCGACCGCACGCGCGCCTGATTAAAACCGAAGGCACCAAACAGCACAACCATGGCCACACCCCAGGCTTGCGCGCGCGCATCTGCATCGCTACGGGCGCGCAAGACTGCCGACATGACCGCGAGCGGATAGACCAGGAAAGGCGCGTAGAACTGGACGTTGTCCACCGACCAATCCAGCTTCGGATACGGCAGGTCGCGCACCTTGGGGAATTCGGTGAGCGGGAAGATGAACAGTTGCCGGATCAGCTCAGCCGGCGACGCACTCACCACGAAGAAGATGAATGCCGGCGCGACCAGCGCAAGCGCGCCGAGTGCGAAGGGCAGCACGGCGCGCACCGTAGCGACGACCCGCTCGAAGATCGGCCGGCTCGCCGGCGTGCGCTGCACGAATATGAACGGCAGCGCAATCGCCATCTGCGCCGCAGCGCAGTAGATCGCCATGTCGTGCCGGAAGAGCGCGGCCAAGCCCAACGCCAGGCCGCCGGCGACCAGCCAGCGCCGATCCAATCCAACACCGGCGGGCCGATTGGCCGCCGCGTTCGACGCCATCGCGCGCAGCAGCGCGTAGATGCTGAACAGGCTGAAGAGCAGGCCGGCGAAGATCGGATAACCGAAGAAGCCGTAGTAAGTCACCCACAGCGCGCCGATCAGCCATGCCACGAGCGCTGCGCTGCGCGAGGTCAATTGCCCGGCCAACAAGAACATCACGAAGGCCAGCAGGGCGCGAATGGCGACATCCCACCAGCGCTCGACGGCGATCTGCACCCCGAAGACACGAAACAGGCCGGCAAGGGCATAGAGCTGGCCGGGGCTGTATTGCGTCCAAAAGTCACGATACGGGATCTCGCCGTGCATCACGCGGGTCGCGCCGTAGACGATGATGCCCTCGTCGTAGATGTTGAGCGGCGCGATCATCGTTGGGTATAGGTGCGCGATGGCCGCCGCGATCATCGCTGCGAACAAAGCAACGCGCACCAATGGCGCGAAAGCCGCTGCCTCGGCAAATCGCGGCATACGAAACGGCTCACCCATCGAAGGTGAATTCGGGCGCATGATGTTCGGTTGCGGCAATCCGGCCGGCAGACGCCTCCGCAGCACTCGCTCAGATGCCCTGCAACTCCAACTCCTCGGCGCGATGGCAACTGACCAGGCGCGTGCTATCCAGCGCCCTGAGCTGCGGCACTTCTACCTTGCACCGCTCAACGGCATATTTGCAGCGCGGATGGAACACGCAGCCCGAAGGCAGGTTGGCGAGGTCGGGCACTTCGCCGGCGGAGACGACGCGTTTGCGCACGCGGCTGGTCGTGCGCGGCACCGACGCAAGCAACGCTTCGGTGTAGGGATGCTTCGGCGACTTGAGGATGTCATGCTTCGTGCCGACTTCGACCAGCTTGCCGGCGTACATCACGGCGATGCGGTCGCACATGTAGCGCACCACGTTCATCGCATGCGAGATGAACAGATAGGTCAACTGATATTGCGCCTGCAAGTCCTTCAGCAGGTTGAGGATCTGCGCCTGGATCGAGACGTCGAGCGCGGACACCGGCTCGTCGGCTACGACGAGCCTGGGCTTGACCACCAGCGCGCGGGCGATGCCGATGCGCTGGCGTTGACCGCCGCTGAAGCTGTGCGGATAGCGCCGCAGATGCTCGACGCGCAGGCCAACCTGCAGGATGACTTCGCGCACGCGCTCCTCCATCTCCCGGCCCGAGGCGATGCCGTTTACGAACAACGGCTCGCCCACCGTCTCCAACACCGTCATGCGCGGGTTGAGCGAGGCGTAGGGGTCTTGAAAGATCATCTGCGCGTTGCGGCGCAACACGCGCAGTTCACTGCCGCTCAAGTCCATGATCGGCACGTCCTGGCCGTCCACGTGCAGCGTCACGTCGCCGCTGGTCGGCTCGTATAGCCGCAGCAACGTCCGGCCCAGCGTGGTCTTGCCGCTGCCGCTCTCGCCCACGATGCCGAGGGTTTCGCCGGCCGCTACGGACAGGCTGACGCCATCCACGGCCTTCACATAGCCGACCGTACGTTTGAGGAAGCCCTTCTGCACCGGGAAGTATTTCCTCAAATCTTTGATCTCGAGTAAGGTTTGCGCCGGTTGTGCGCTCATAGGCCCATACAAACCCCAAAGGTCTTCGCGACCTTTGGGGTTTCACAAAGTCATTGCTGATACAGGAAACAGCTCACCTGATGGGTTGGCGAGACGCGGAACATCGGCGGGCGCTGGGTATCGCAAAGCCCGCGGATGCGATGCTCGCAGCGCGAGAAGAACGGACAGCCCTTGTGCTCGGCATACGGGCTGGGCAGCGTGCCGGCGATCGGCACCAGCCGCTCCAACTCGCCCTCGATGCGCGGGATGGATCGCCACAGCGCCTGAGTGTAGGGATGCAGCGGCTGCGCGAAGAGTTCCTCGGTCGTCGCGCGCTCCATCACCATCCCCAGGTACATCACCATGATCTCGTCGGACATCTCGCCGACCACCGCCAGGTCGTGGCTGATGTACATCAGCGCCATGCCGAATTCTTCCTGCAGCGACTTGAGCAGCTCCAGGATCTGCGCCTCGATGGTCACGTCCAGCGCCGTCGTCGGCTCGTCGGCGATCAGCAGCTTGGGGTTGCACGACAAGGCCATGGCGATCATGGCGCGCTGGCGCATGCCGCCGCTGAGCTGGTGCGGATAGGCGTCCACCAGCCGGCGCGGCCGCGGAATGCCGACGCGGTTCAGCATCTCGATGGTGCGCTCGCGCGCCTCGCGCTTCGACAAGTGCGGCATGTGCAGCAGGATCGCCTCGATGATCTGGTTGCCGATGGTGAACAGCGGGCTGAACGAGGTCATCGGCTCCTGAAAGACCATGGCGATTTCCTTCCAGCGGATGCTGCGCATCTTCTCGCCGCTGGCATCCAAATCGAGGATGCGGACGGTCTCGCCTGATTTGCCGTTTTCGCCCGGCAAGTGCAGCAGGATCTCCCCGCCGGCGATCTTGGCCGGCGGCGTGGGCACGATACGCAGGATCGTCTGCGCCGTGACCGACTTCCCGCAGCCGCTCTCACCGATCACGCCCAGCGATCTGCCTTGCCGGATTTCGAAGTCCACGCCGTTTAGCGCGCGCACCACGCCCTCATACAGGTGAAAATTCACGCGCAGGTCGCGCACCTCGATCAGCAGATTGTTGCCGGCACCGGACGCGCCTGCAGGTGGGGCGATCGTCTTCGCATCAATCGTCATGCGCACCTCTCATCGCGTGTAGGGATCAGCGGCGTCGCGCAAGCCGTCGCCGACGAAGTTGAACAACAAGCCCGTCGCAATCACGAACAACGCCGGGATGAGCAACCATTGCTGTTGGGCGACCGCCACCAGGTTCTGCGCATCCTGCAGCAACACGCCCCAGCTCACCGCCGGCGGCTGCATGCCCAGGCCGATGAAGCTCAGCGCCGTCTCACCCAGGATCGCCAGCGGGATGGAAGCGGTGATCGAGACGATCAGGTGGCTGGTGAAGCCGGGCAACAAGTGTTTAAAGATGATGCGCGATTGGCTGGCACCGGCAGCTTGCGCTGCTAGGGTATAGTCCTCCTCGCGCAACTGCAACAGCTTCCCGCGCACTACGCGCGCTAGGCCGGTCCAGCCGACGACCGACAGCAACACGGTGATGGCAAAGAACGTCTTCTCGGTTGGCCAGTCGCGCGGCAGAGCTGCAGCCAGCGCGATCCACAACGGCAGTGTGGGGATGGACTGCAAGAAGTCAATCAGGCGCTGCACGATCTCGTCCACCACGCCGCCGAAGAAGCCGGAGATGCCGCCGAGCGTGACGCCGATGATGAAGGTGAGGAAGACGCCGACCAGGCCGATGGACAACGACACGCGCGAGCCATAGATCGTGCGCGAGAACAGATCGCGCCCCAGGCGGTCGGTGCCGAAGAGGAAGATCGGCACATTGTCCACCCCGGTGCCGAACAGGTGAATGTCAGATTCGATCAGCCCCCATAGCTTGTATGGCTCGCCGCGGACGAAG
>JANWYN010000080.1 GCA_025055235.1 Candidatus Roseilinea sp.
CGCCTGCGCTCGGCGCCGCGCCGCAGAAGCTGGCCGACATTCGCGCCGACGCGATCCAACGGCTGCCGTTGCCCATCGGCGAATTCAGCCGCGTGCTGGGCGGCGGCATCGTGCCCGGTTCGCTCGTGCTGATCGGCGGCGATCCGGGCATCGGCAAGAGCACGCTGCTGCTGCAGAGCGCCGTGCTCGTCGCCAAGCATATCGGCCCGACCCTCTACGTCAGCGGCGAGGAGAGCGCCCAACAAATCAAGATGCGCGCCGAGCGGCTGGGCGTGGGCGACAGCGAGCTCTACTTGCTCACCGAGACGAATCTCGACGCGGTCGTGCATGCGATCGAGACCATGAAGCCCAAGTTGTGCATCGTGGACTCGATCCAGACGATGTATGTGGATGGCCTGCAATCGTCGCCCGGCACGGTCACGCAGGTGCGCGAGAGCGCGCAGCGATTGCAGGCGATCGCCAAAGCCAGCAACGTGGCGGTGTTCATCGTCGGTCACGTGACCAAGGAGGGCAACATCGCCGGGCCGAAGGTGCTCGAACACATCGTGGATACGGTGCTGCAATTGGAGGGCGACCGCTTTCAATCCTTTCGCGTGCTGCGCAGCATGAAGAACCGCTTCGGCGCAACCAGCGAGGTCGGCGTGTTCGAGATGGCCGGCGACGGCATGCGCGAGGTGCTCAACCCCAGCGAGGCCTTCCTGGCCGAGCGCCTGATGCACGCGCCGGGCAGCACGGTCGCCGTGACGATGGAAGGCACGCGCCCCCTGCTCGTAGAAGTGCAGGCGTTGACCAACCCCACGCAGAACCCCATGCCGCGCCGCACCGCCAACGGCTTCGACTACAACCGGCTCTTCTTGCTGATCGCGGTGCTGGGCAAGCGCGTCGGCATCCGGCTGCACGACCAAGACGTGTTTGTGAACGTCGTGGGTGGGCTGACGATTGACGAGCCGGCAGCCGACCTAGCTGCCGCGGTCGCCATCGCCAGCGCGCACAAGGGCACGCCGGTGCCGGCCGACATCGCCGTAGTGGGCGAGGTGGGGCTGAGCGGCGAGATCCGCAGCGTCGGCCAGCTCAACCAGCGGCTGAACGAAGCGGCCAGGCTGGGCTTCACGCGCTGCATTCTGCCCAAAACTACGCGAAAAGTGGAGCGCCCGCCGGAGGGGTTGCAGTTGCTGCCGGTGCGCAGCCTGGGCGAAGCGCTGGACGTGGCGCTGAGCAAGTGAGCGAGCCTGACGGCGTGCAGCCTCGATACGCTCAACCGACTCTCCTGTGGGCGCGCAACGCGCTCGCGCCCAGTCGGATAAATTCGTGCAAAGCAACCACGCCATGAAATCGCTCAACAAAATCCTCGTCACCGGCGGCGCCGGATACATCGGCAGCATCACCACACAGGAACTCGTCAACGCCGGCTACGACGTCGTCGTGTTCGACAACCTGTACCAAGGCCACGCCGAAGCCGTCCACCCCAAAGCCACGTTCGTGCAGGGCGACTTGGCCGACAAAGCCGCCGTCAAGGCGTTGTTCGACAACTACCCCGGCATTGACGGCATCATGCACTTCGCGTCATACACGCTGGTGGGCGAGAGCATGGAGAAGCCGTTGATGTACCTGCGCGACAATCTGGTTAACGCTGCCAACCTGCTGGAGGAGGCAATTGCGCACGGCGTGAAGCGCTTCATCCTCTCGTCCACGGCCAACTTGTTCGACCTGCCGCCGGATAGGAAGTTCGACGCCATAGACGAAAACTTCCCCATCATCCCCGGTTCACCCTACGGCGAGAGCAAGTTCTTCATCGAGCGCATGCTGTACTGGTTCAACCGCATCTATGGGTTGAAGTACGCCTGCCTACGCTATTTCAACGCCTGCGGTGACTCGCCCGATCGTGGCGAGGATCACAATCCTGAGACACATCTCATCCCGCTCGTGTTGCAGGTGGCGCTGGGACAACGCCCGCACATCACCATCTTCGGCGACGACTACCCGACCAAAGACGGCACGTGCGTGCGCGACTACATCCACGTGATTGACTTGGCGCATGCGCACATCCTGGCGATGGAGGCGCTCGACCGGCTGGGGACGCGCAAATACAACCTGGGCAACGGCAAGGGCTACACGGTCAAGGAAGTGATCGAGACGGCGCGCAAGGTCACCGGCCACCCCATCCCCGCAGTCGTCGGCCCACGCCGGCCCGGCGACCCGGCTGTGCTCATCGCTTCATCGGAGGCTATTCAGCGCGAACTCGGCTGGGAGCCGAGGTATGCCAGCCTGGAGGAAATCATCCGTAGCGCGTGGGAGTGGCACCGGACGCATCCGCATGGCTACAAGAGCATCAGGAAGTAAGCCGACTCTGTCACGAGTGCGGTGCAGCGAAAGCGCGCTTACGACATCGCTGCCCGATACGCCTGCTCCCAGCCGCGATCTATGCCGTCTTGCATCAAGGCGACATGCTGTGACTCCGCGAGCGTCTTGGCTTTTGGATTGACCCGCGCGCCGACGGCTACCGGCACTGCGCGCAGCCCGGCGCGCCGGAGCAACGCTGCGCGTCGCTCCGCACGTCGCACGTCGTTCGCATCCACGACGGACGACACTTCTACTGCTAGCCAGATCTCCTCTGCTTCGGGCCCGGCGAGGCGCGGACGCCCGCGCACCAGCAGATCAAGCGCCAGCAGATCGTCAACTTCCTGGTCAGTGAGCGCAGCTTCGAGTTTATCTTCGACGTCGGTGATGGGCACCACCCGAACCCGGCGCAGCCAGCGGCCGAAGTAAGCCGGCGCGTGTTCGCGGAACTTGATCTCGAGCAAGTCCCCGCGGACTTCAGCCATCTGGTTGACCAGCAGCTGCACCGTCTGGGTCAGTTGATCCACGCGCGCAGTGAGCTGTTCCAGACGCTCTTCGGTTTGGCGCTGTGCCTCGGCCAGCTCGTCCACGCGCGCTGCGAGTTGGTTCAGCCGCTCCTCAGTCCGCCGTTGTGCCTCGGCCAGCTCGTCCACGCGCGCTGCGAGTTGGTTCAGCCGCTCCTCGAGCTGATTCATTCGATCCTCAAGCTGGCTCACTCGCTCCTCGAGCCGGCTCAACCGTTCCTCAGCTCGGCGTTGCGCCTCGGTGAGTTCATTCACTCGCGTCGCGAGTTGCGCCAGTTGCTCTTCAGTTCGCCGCTGAGCCTCGGCCAGCTCACGCACGATCTCCGGCAGCTTGAGCAACTCTTCGGTCAAGACCAGCCGGCGCACCTCGCCCAACCACTCCGGATGGGTGGCCAGCAAGCGCGTCAAATCTTGCAGGTCGTTGACCGTGAAGGACATAGCACTGAGATTATAGTGCTCGCTCGCAGCGACGACGATCCATGTGTCAATAGCCGGTCATTTCTACGTAACCCACGCCGGCGACCGGTCCATCGGCTGAGATGCCCGTGAACGTCACGGCGCCTTCCCAGTAGCGTTGCGTCAGGCGCATCTCCTGGTCGGGAATGCGCGCGACGATCTCAATATCTAGGCCGTAGCGCGGCGACGCCAGCCGCCATCGCACCGGATATGGCGCGCCGGTCTGCGGGCTCGTCCAGCGGTCGAGCACGGTGATCATCACCTCGTCCTGGCGAATCAGTTCGGTGCGCCCGTCCGCATCCACATACGTGCCTTTGGCGAAGGTGATGCCACCGGTCTCCTTCTGGCGCAGCTTGAAGAACATGATCTCGCGCCGGTCATCGAACTGCAAGGAGAACCAGTCCCAGCCCTCGGTATCGTCGTCGAGGGCGCTGGTGCTCCATTCGCGGTCGAGCCAGCTATTGCCGGCCACCTCGAACGTGCCGCGCGGCGTGGTCACTTTGCCTTGTGTCGCCATGCGCGTCATCGAGTAGTAGTACGAGGCGTTCCCTGGATTGGGCGACTTCTGACTGAGGCCGCGGTCGCCGTGAAAGACAAACGGCTTGGTGTTGGCCAAGGTGAGATCGATCGCATAACCATCCTGCGCGGCGACCAGCCGAACCTGAGCAGCATCGCCGTCGTCGCGCGCAGCGGTTGCCGACCAGTCTTCCACGAACACGCGAAACGGGCTGGCTTGCGCGCCGGCCAAACCGCCGGCACCCCGGCTGTATTTCTCGAACGAGACGTGCTCGTTGGCCGCGCTGTCGGTGACGGCGAAGTGAGCGAAATACACCTGATCGAAAGCGAAGGCCGACGCGCGATCGGCGAGCATCGCCTGCTCATCGGGCGGGACGAGCGCACGGCGGAAGAACGTGAGCTGGTAGCCGAAGTGCCGCCCGGACGCATCGAACAGGTTGCCGGTGTAATACCACCATTCCGTCTGATACTCGTCGTGCGGGCCGTGATCGCGCGGGAATTCGAATGCGCGCGGTTCCATCGCGCGCGCGAAGCGATCCGACATCTCGTCGCGTTGCAGGCCGGCGACGGTCGCCCGTGCCTGCTCGCCGCTATCCTCAGACGGGCGAAAAGCCGCCCACCCTAGTGCCGTCAATCCCACCACTGCCGCCACACTTACGCCGATCTGTAAGCCTCTGTTCACACCGCACCTCTATGATTTGCCCGATGCACGTGATTCTAGCTTCCGCGCCTGTGAATCGGCTGAGCGACGCGGCCATCCACGTTCGCGATGCAGCGCTGGGTTGGATGCTTGGCAAACCCGACTGCACGATTCGCGCAACGCACACCGGCGCGGTCACGCCGGACATCGCCGCCGCGCTGCGCGCGACGATGAACCGCCTGAAGGCGCAAGCGATCAGCCCCGACGGGATGCGGGTGAACTACGCTGACATACGGCGCAGCGACGACTATGCGCGCTATCGCGAGCAGCTCTTGCCTCAACTGGCTGCCTTCGACCCGGCGGTGTTGCGCACGCGCGTCGAGCGCGTGGCGTTCTGGATCAACCTCTACAACGCAGTCGTCATTGACGCCGTGATCACCGCCGGCGTGACGCGCAGCGTGACCGAAGGCAGCCTGGGCGGGCTGCGGTTCTTTCGGCGCGCCGGCTGCATCGTGGGCGGCCAATGCCTGAATTGCGACGACATCGAGCACGGCATCCTGCGCGCCAATCGCGGCCACCCATTCATCCCCGGCCAACAGTTCGCCTCGGACGATCCGCGCCGCGCCTGGGTGATCGAACCGCTCGACGCGCGCATCCACTTCGCGTTGACCTGCGCCAGCCGGTCTTGCCCGCCCATCGGCATCTACGATGCCAGCCGGCTGGACGAGCAGCTCTGGCTGGCCGCGCGCAACTTCGTGGACCAAAGCACGCGCCGCGCCGGTGACGCGCTGGAGGTGTCGGCGTTGTTTCGCTGGTATGCGGGGGATTTCGGCGGGCGCGCCGGTGTACTTCGCTTCCTCTCCGAGCACTTGCCCAACGATGGGCGGCGCGCATTGATCGAGCGATGCGGCGCACGGACTCGGCTGCGCTATGCGGACTATGACTGGGGGCTAAATGTGTGATGCGAATGTGCCGCCAATCCGCCGGTGTGATACATTCCCCGCATGCACAAGCTCCTCGACATCGAGTTCCTCGCACGCGCGCCGGAAGTCGAAGTGGAATTCGACGTATCGCCCACCGGCGATCGCGTCGCCTTCACCGACAACCGAACCGGGCGCTTCGAGGTTTATCTGCTCGACTTGGAGACGCGTGCGATCCGGCAACTGACCGATCACGGCCGCGGCGCGACCTGCCCGTGCTTCTCGCCTGACGGCGAACACGTGCTTTACGCACAAGACCATGACGGCGACGAGCGTTGGGACTTCCATCTAGTTCACCTGGCTACCGGCCGCTCGCGATGCGTGCTCGAACAACGCGTCGCCGGCTATCCGACGGCGAGTTGGTCACCCGACGGCCGATCGCTGCTCATCACATCGGCCCGCGACGGGCGATTCACCCTGCACCGCTGCGACGTGGAGACCGGCGCGCTGACGCCGCTCACCCGCCATGCGTTCAACGATGAACGCGGCGTGTACTCACCCGACGGCCGCTGGATCGCGTTCGATGCGCACACCGTCGGCCAGGATCGGGGCATCTTCGTGATCGCGCCCGACGGCTCCGGCCTCCGCGCGTTGCCGCTGTCCGACGCCGCCGACCCGCAATGGTCGCCCGATGGCCGATTCCTGCTGTTCCACTCGATGCGCGAGAGCGAAGACGTCGGCGTGTTCGAGCTGGCCACCGGCCAGGTGCGCTGGCTGGCCGAGGGTCGCTGGGACGAATGGGGCGCCGCCTGGTCGCCGGATGGCCAGCACGTGCTATACCTCGAAAACGAGGACGGCGCGCACAGCGTGTGCGTGGTGCACGTCGCCAGCGGCGAACGCATTGCGCGCATCGCGCCGGAGGATGGGGTGATCGAGCGCGCGCGGTTCGCGCGCGGCGGCCGGTCGGTCGTGTTCGAGTTCAGCAACCACCGCACGCCCAACAGCCTATGGGAATATCGCCTCGACACGCACGCCTGCGAGCAGATCACCCCGCCGCTGGAGGGCGCGCAAGATGCGCCGTTCATTGCGCCCTACTACGTGCGCTACGAGAGCGCCGATGGGCTGACCGTGCCGGCCATCGTCTATCCTTCGCGCCAGGCCGGCCGCGACGCCGGCGCGATTCTGCTCATCCATGGTGGGCCGACCTGGGCCTACCACAACTTCTGGCATCCGGCAGCGCAGCACTTCGCCCAAATGGGCTACACCGTCATCGGGCCGAACTACCGCGGCAGCACCGGCTACGGCCGCGCATATCAAAACGCCAACCGCTACGACATCGGCCGCGGCGACGTGCTGGATTGCATCGCCGGTGTGGAATGGCTGCTCAACGAAGGGATGGCCAGCCGCGACAAAATCGGTGTGACCGGCGCCAGCCAGGGCGGCTACATGACGATGATGTGCCTCACCAAATACCCAGACTACTGGGCCGCCGGGTCGTCGCTCATCGGCTTCTTCAACTACTTCACCGAGTTCGAGGCGGAGCGCGAGGATTTGCGCTATTGGGACTTGCAGAACATGGGCGATCCGTCGAAGCCGGAAGACGCCGAGCGCTACCGCGACCGCTCACCGATCTTCTTCATAGATCGCGTGACGGCGCCGGTGCAGCTCATCGCCGGCCGTACCGACCCACGCTGTCCGGCAGCCGAGACCGAGCAGGTGTATCGCGCGCTGCGCTCGCGTGGCATCCCGGCGGAGATGATCCTCTACGAGAACGAAGGGCATGGGTTCAGCAAAGTAGAGAACCGCATAGACGCCTATCGCCGCCGAGCGGAGTTCTTCGCCCAGCACCTTGGTTGAAGCTGCGCATACTTGACCATGACACAGCCACATTCATTCCGCGTCATCTTGAACTGCGATTGCGGCGAAGGCATGGCCGACGATGCCATGATCCTATCGCACGTCACTGCGGCGAACATTGCCTGCGGCGGGCACGCCGGCGATGCCGACTCGATGCGCGCTGCGCTGCGGCTGTGCAAGCAGTTCGGCGTGAGCGCCGGCGCGCATCCGTCCTACCCCGATCGCGCACACTTCGGGCGGCGCATCTTGCCGATGACGCCCGACGAGATCACCGCCGCCGTCTGCGAACAACTGCAGGCGCTATCCGCCATCGCGTCTGAGGAGGGCGTGACACTCACGCACGTCAAGCCTCATGGGGCGCTCTACAACCAAGCTGCAACACGCCGCGAGATCGCCGATGTGATCGCGCGCGCTGTCGTCGCACATGACCCCAATCTCGCGTTGATCGGCCTGGCAGGATCGGCGCTCATCGAAGCCGGCGAAGCTGCCGGGCTGTATGTGCTGCGCGAGGCATTCGCCGACCGCGCCTACGAGCGCGACGGCTCGCTGCGCGACCGCGATTTGCCCGATGCGCTCATCCAGGACAACGTGCGTTGTCTAGCGCAGGCCGAGGACATCATCTTGCGCGGGCTGGTGATGGCGCATGACGGCGCGCTCATCCCGCTGCGTGCCGACACGATCTGCATCCACAGCGACACGCCGGGCGCAGCCGAGCGCGCGGCTTTCCTGCGGCGCGGGCTGCTGCAGGCTGGCGTCGAGCTGGTCGGCGTGCGATGACCCCCTGGCGCATCTGCCCGATGGGCGAGGCGGCGTTGCTGATCGAGTGCACGCTGAACGACGTCGCCACTGCCAATGCGCACGCGCTGGCGTTGGCCGAGGTGCTGCCTGCCGAATGGCGCCCGCTGCCGGCGATCCGCTCGGTGTTGATCCGTTTCGACCCGCTGCGCGATGCATATGACGAAGTGCAAGCCCGCGTGCGTCGCGCGCTCGCCGGAATTGCGCCGGACGCGCTCCCTGCAGGGCGACAGGTGACCATACCGGTGCGTTACGGCGGCGAACATGGCCCCGACCTGGAGGACGCCGCGCATCGGCTCGGCCTCGCGCCGGATGAACTGATCGCGCAGCACACCGCGCAACCTCGGCGCGTGCTGATGATCGGCTTCGCGCCGGGCTTCCCCTACATTGGCCCGCTGCCGGCGTCGCTGACGCTGCCGCGGCGCGCTACGCCGCGCGCCGCCGTGCCGGCCGGCTCGGTTGCCATCGCCGCCGGCATGACCGGCATCTATCCATCACAACTGCCCGGCGGCTGGCACCTCATCGGGCGCACGGAAGTCGTGCTCTTCGACCCCGCGCGCGAACCGCCGGCGCTGCTGCAACCCGGCGATCGCGTGCAGTTCGTCGCGACCTGACGACCTGATGACTTAGGACGAGGAGACAGGGAGACAAGGGGACAAGGAGAAAGGGAGAGGGCGATGTTGCGCGTGATCGCTCCCGGCGCGCTGTGCACCGTGCAAGACCTGGGACGGCCGGGCTATCAACGCTTCGGCGTGCCGGTCGGTGGCGCGATGGATCCGGTCGCCTGCATCATCGCCAACCGGCTGGCCGGCAATCCTCCGTCTGCAGCATGCTTAGAGATCACCGCCGGCGGCGCTGCCTTCGAGGTCGTCGCGCCGTGCGTGATTGCCGTGGCCGGCGGCGACCTGGGTGCGACGCTCGGCAGCCGGCCGCTGCCGACTTGGACGAGTGCCTTCGTCCGAACTGGGCAACGCATTCACTTCGAGGCACGCCGCAGCGGAGCTCGCGCCTACCTTGCGCTGGCCGGCGGCGTAGACGCGCCGCTTGTGCTCGGCTCGCGCAGCACCTATCTGCCCGGCCGGTTCGGCGGTTTGGGCGGGCGCGCCCTGCAGATGGATGATGTGATCCGGCCGGCATCGCCGCCGGCAGACCCCATTCGCCTGGCCGGACGCATCTGGCCTAAGCCGGTGGACTACACCCCGCTTATCCGCATCCTACCCTTTCACATCCCACCCGACCTGCCTGACCTGTCTGACCTGAACGACCTGCCCGACCTGAACAACCTGACCGCCCTGCCCTGGCGCGTCGGCGCGACGTCGAACCGGATCGGCCTGCGGCTGGAGGGTGCGGTGCCGCACATTGAACGCGCCGGCGATCTGCCGTCGTTCGGCGTCTTCCCCGGCGCCATCCAGCTCCCGCCTGACGGCCGGCCAATCCTGCTGATGGCCGACGCTCAACCCACCGGCGGCTATCCGGTGATTGCCGTGGCGATCCAGGCCGACCTGCACCGCGCCGCGCAGCTCCTGCCCGGCGACGAAGTGCGCTTCGCGTGGACGACGCGCGACGCAGCGGTCGCCGCTTGGCGCGCGCTGTGTGAGCTACTCGATTCGCCCATCGCCGCAGACGAGGGCGTCGAGCTGGCTGCCGCAGCGCAAGGCTGATACCATCGCGTGCATGGAGAACACGCGACTGCTCGAAGGACATGCGGCGCTGGTCACCGGCGCTGGGCGCGGGATCGGCCGCGCCATCGCGCTGATGCTCGCGCGCGAAGGCTGTAACGTCGGGTTGATCGCGCGGGACGCCGGTGCGCTGTGCAAGACGCAGGCCGAGTGCGAGGCGCACGGCGTACGCGCGCTGTCGCTGGCGATGGACTTGAGCGAGGTGGCGTCGCTCCCTTCGGCCATCGAGGCTTGCGTCAAAACGTTCGGCGGATTGAACGTGCTGGTCAACAACGCCGGCATTCATCAGTTCGCCTCGGCCATAGACGCCGACTTGAACGTGTGGGATCGCATGTTGGATGTCAACCTGCGCGCAGCGATGCATGCGACGCGGCTGGCGTTGCCGCACATCGTCGCCGGAACACAGGCCGGCCGGCGCGGCGCGGTCATCTTCATCTCGTCGCTGGGCGGCAAGTTCACCGCGCCGACCAACGCCGGCTACGCCGCCACCAAACACGCGCTGACCGGCTTCGGCGGCAGCGTGTTCGAGGACGTGCGCGACTTCGGCGTGAAGGTGTGCGTCATCTATCCCGGCTGGACGAATACCGGCCTGCTCGCCGATTGGCTGCGGCCTGAGGAGGTGATCCAGCCGGAGGACGTGGCCGAGGCAGCGCGTTTCGTCATCGCTTCGGCGCCCACCGTCTGCCCTACCGAGATCGTGCTACAAACGCAGTCGTCGCGGGCAGCGCGTCTCTTCTCGACAACTTGAGCGATCCATCGCAAAATCGGGCGCACTCGACACACCTCACCGAGGTGAAGCGCCCTGAGTACGTTCATCATTGCGAATCCGGCATCGGGCAACGGCGCCACCGGCCTGCGCTGGAGCGGCGTCGCGGCTCGGCTGCGCGCCGAAGGCATCCAATTCGAAGCGCAGTTCACCGAAGCGCCCGGCCACGCTGCCGACCTGGCGCGCGAGGCGGCGCAGCAGGGCTATGCGCGGGTGATCTGTGCCGGCGGCGACGGCACGCTGAACGAAGTGGTCAACGGGCTGATGCAGGTCGAGGCCGAACGCCGCCCTGCGCTGGGCCTGATCCCCAGCGGCACCGGCACCGACTTCGCGCGCGGGCTGGGCTGGCCGAGGACGCTGGATGGCGTCATCGAGGCGATCGCGCGCGGCGTCGAGCGGCGCATTGATGCCGGCATGGTCACCTTCCATCGCGCCGGCCAGTCGCTGACGCGTTACTTCATCAACGTCGCGGGCGCCGGCTTCGACGGCGATGTGTCCGACGTGGTCAACCGCGAGGGCAAGCGCGGCGGCTCGCTGTCCTACTTCCTCACCGTCTTTCGCGTGCTGGCCGGCTACGAGAACAAGCATGCCCGCGTGACGTTGACCGCGCCGGATGGCAGTGCGCGCGTCCTGGAAGGGCGCTACAACCTGATCGCTGTGGGCAACGGCCAGTATTTCGGCGGCGGCATGCGCATCAGCCCCAACGGCGACGTGAGCGATGGCTGCTTCGAGGCCATCGTGATCGAGGCGATGAGCCGCGCCGAGTTCGCATTGAACTTCCCAAAGGTCTATCGCGGCGCGCATCTATCGCACCCGAAGGTGCACGCGTATCGCGTCACCGCTGCGCACATCGAGCTGCTCGGCGATGGTCAGCGCATGTTCGTGGAGGCCGAGGGTGAGCTGTTCGGCGAGGTGCCGGCCGGCTTTCGCGTCATCCCCGGCGCGCTTCGGCTGGTCGTGCCGCCGGGCTTGCTACAATCGCGGCGATGACCGACGCCATCGCTGTCCTCGACTTCGGCTCTCAGTATTCGCAACTCATCGCCCGCCGCGTGCGAGAAGCGCATGTGTACTGCGAATTGTTCCCCTGGGACGCACCGCGCGAGCAAGTGATGGCGTTGCGGCCGCGCGGTTTCATCCTCTCCGGCGGTCCGAACAGCGTATACGACCCCGGCGCACCGGCACTGCCCGGCTACGTGCTGGAGAGCGGCCTGCCGGTGTTGGGCATCTGCTACGGCATGCAGCTGCTGGCGCACGCGCTCGGCGGACGCGTGGCAGCGTCGGCGCAGCGAGAGTATGGCGAGGCGAGATTGGAGATCGAAGACTGCGAGCTATGGCCGGAGACAATCGCTCACCTGCAATCGCCTATCACAGTGTGGATGAGCCACGGCGACCGCATCGAAGCGCTGCCGCCCGGCTTCGAGGTCATCGCGCACACGGCCAACTCGCCCATCGCCGGCATGGCCCATCACGCGCGCCGGCTCTATGCCATCCAGTTCCACCCTGAGGTGAACCACACCCAACACGGGCGCGAGGTTATCGCGCACTTCGTGCATGCGATCTGCGGCTGCCGCGCGTCGTGGACGCCGGCCAACATCATCGAGGAAAGCGTGCAGAAGATCCGCGATCAGGTAGGCCGGCGGCCGGTGATCTGCGGGCTGTCCGGCGGCGTGGATTCATCGGTCGCCGCGGCGCTGGTGCACAAGGCGGTAGGTGACCAGCTCACATGCGTCTTCGTGAACACCGGCCTGCTGCGCAAGGGCGAGCCCGAGCAGGTGGTCGAGACGTTCGAGCGCGAGCAGGGCATGCGGCTGATCGCCGTGGACGCCAGCGAGGAGTTCCTGGAGGCCTTGAGTGGCGTGACCGACCCCGAGGAGAAGCGCCGGCGCATCGGCGAGAAGTTCATCCGCGTGTTCGAGGCGGTGGTCAGGGGTCAGGGATCAGGGATCAGGGGCCAAGGGTCAGGGGTCTGGAGTCGGGAGTCGGGAGTGGGGAGTAGGGAATCGGGAGTGGGGCGTGGGACGGCACTCGCCGATGGACGGCCGTTGCTGTGCCAGGGCACGCTGTATCCCGACGTGATCGAGAGCCGCGGGCCGGAGCGCCAAGCAGCAGCGAAGATCAAGACGCACCACAACGTCGGCGGGTTGCCCAAGGACATGCAGTTCGAGCTGCTAGAGCCGTTGCGCTACCTGTTCAAGGACGAGGTGCGCGCCATCGGCGCAGCGCTCGGGCTGCCGGATGCGATCGTGTGGCGGCAACCCTTCCCCGGCCCCGGCTTGGCCGTGCGCGTGCTGGGCGAGGTGACGTGGGAACGCTTGGAGCGCCTGCGCGCTGCCGACGCCATTCTGCAGGAAGAACTATGCCGCGCCAACTTGATGCGCGCCACGTCGCAGGCGTTCGCCGTGCTGCTGCCGGTGCGCACCGTGGGCGTGATGGGCGACGGCCGCACATACAGCGAGGTGATCGCCATCCGCGCCGTGACCACCGACGACTTCATGACGGCTGACTGGGCGCGCATCCCCTTCGACGTGCTGGCGCGCATCAGCAACCGCATCGTGAACGAAGTGCCCGGCGTCAACCGCGTCGCCTACGACATCACCACCAAGCCGCCGGCGACCATCGAGTGGGAGTGAGCCGGCGCTGGCGACGATCGAGCGGCGCGGGGACAAAACTCCCTTCAACTTAGTTCGTATAAATAGGATAGGATGCTGTGCGCACTGGCGCAGCGCGTCCGTCAGGATACGCAAAGGAGCAGGACAATGGACTTCGGAGCAACGATTTCGCGCGCGTTCAACATCGTCTTGAAGCATCGGGCGCTTTGGATTCTGGGCTTCCTGGCGTCGCTGGTCGGCGGGGTGGGCAGCGCTGGCAATTCCTTCAACACCTCTGGCGGGGCATTTACTAGCCCATCCGGCGAACTTTCGCCCGAGGCCGAGCGTTTCTTCAACCAACTCACCACCGATCCCGGTCTGATCTTGGCTGGGCTGACCGGCTTTTTGTGCATCGCGTTGCTCATCAGCCTAGTGCTGTGGGTAATCAGCATCATGGCACAAGGCGGGCTGATCGGCGGCGTACGGCAGATCGAGGAGGAGGGCAGCACCACGTTCGGGCAAGCGTGGTCGGTTGGCGTGCGCAAGTTTTGGCCGCTACTGGGCTTGAGCCTGCTGCTGGCGCTGCCGGGCTTGGTGCTGCTGGTGTTGTTCTTGCTTTTGTTCGGCGGCACGCTCTTCCCCATATTCGCGGCAACGGTCTCCGGCGATGAAGCCGCTCAGGCGGCTGCAGCCGGCGGGATATTTCTGCTGATCTGTGGCGGCGGCGTGCTTGGGTGCATCACCTTGATCTACGCCGTCATCGCCGCTGCCCTGCAGACGTTCGGCGAGCGCGCCATCGTGCTGGAGAACAAAGGCGTGATAGACGCGCTCAGCCGGGGCTGGGCGGTCTTCCGCAGCAACCTGGGCAACATTATCCTGCTGGCGCTGCTGATGTTTGTGATCGGCGTCGTGGTGAACTTCATCGTCGGCATCATCGCCGGCCTGTTGTTCGCGCCCACGCTGATCAGCATCATCTTCGGCGCGGGCAGCGAAGGCGGCGTCGGCCCAAGCACGCTCATCCTCGGCGGGCTGACGTTCCTGGTGGTCGTGGTCATCGGCGCCATCATCAGTGCGATCTTCGCGGCGTTCAGCTCGGCGGTGTGGACGCTGGCCTACCGGCAGTTCACCGGCACGAGCGGCATCGTCGCCGAGCCGGTGGCCCCTGCGCCGCTGCCGACGGCGTGACGGCCTCGGTCGAGTTAGTTAGGTCGTTAGGTCTCTCAGGTCATCAAGTCTCAAGTCGGGCAGGCCGGCAGGTTGGCAGGGGGTCTGATGGGGCAGATACGCTGAGTGCATTCGACAAGGGGTACGCTCTGTAAGGGCGGCCATAGGTGATCGGCCGTTTATGCATGGTGGATGCGGGCAGGCAAGCCGGCGTCCTGCCCGCTCCGAGAAGATATGTCGTTGTCGAAGCCCACGTTGTGCAACGCCTGCACGTCGCGCGCTTACCTTAAGCCATGTTATGCGGACGCGCGCACCAGCGCGGCCGGATCTACGCGCACTCCCGGTCCCATCGTCGAGGCCAGCGTGATGCGCTTCACGTACGTGCCCTTCGCTGCCGCAGGCTTAGCCTTGTTCACCGCGTCGAGGAACGCGATGAGATTCTCGTTGAGCGCCTGAGGCGTGAAGCTCACCTTGCCCACCGGCACGTGCAAATTGCCCGTCTTGTCCAGGCGGAACTCGACGCGGCCAGCGCGCGCTTCCTTGATGACGCGCGGGATGTCATCGGGCGGCACGACCGTGCCGGCTTTCGGGTTGGGCATCAGGCCGCGCGGGCCCAGCACCTTGCCTAGGCGACCGACCTTGCCCATCATGTCGGGCGTCGCGATCGCCACGTCGAAATCGGTAAAGCCATCTTGGATCTTCTTGATCCATTCGTCGGTGTCGGCCACGATGTCGGCGCCGGCTTCTCGCGCAATGCGCGCCCCTTCGCCCTGGGCAAATACGAGCACGCGCACCGTCTTGCCCAAGCCGTTGGGCAACACGACCACGCCGCGCACCTGCTGATCGGCCTGGCGCGGATCTACGCCCAAGCGGACATGACACTCTACGGTGGCATCGAACTTGGTGAAGCTCGTGTCCTTGACTAGCTGCACCGCCTCAATGGTCGAATACAGCCGATTTCGATCTACTTTCTCTGCAGCAGCGAGATATTTCTTACCTGCTTTTGCCATCGAAATCACTCCTCGTGGTGCTGGCGAGCGAATGCTCTCCCACGCTACCAACGTCGCATGCTAGAGGCATGCCACCGTCTTCAGTCCACGACCTCCACGCCCATGCTGCGGGCCGTGCCCATCACTTGCTTCATCGCGCCTTCGAGGTCAATCGCGTTCAGATCCTTCATCTTCATCTCGGCGATTTCCCTGACTTGCGCTTTGGTGATCTTGCCGACCTTATTGCGGTTCGGCATGGCCGAGCCCTTCTCGATGCCGGCTGCTTTGCGAATGAGCTGCGCAGTCGGCGGTGTGCCCAACGTGAAGGTGAACGAGTTGTCGGTGTAAACGGTGATCTTGGCCGGGATGATGTAGCCGGCCATCGAGGCCGTGCGCGCGTTGTATTCTTTGCAGAACATCATCAGGTTGATGCCATGCGGTGCGAGCGACGGGCCGATGGGCGGCGCCGGGCTGGCCTTGCCGGCTTCGATTTGAATGGTGACAGTTGACTTGACTTTCTTTGCCATGATTCACTCCTTGTGGTCAAACGAGCTTGCCGCTCTCCCACACCATGCTGTCCTTCACCCTACACAGTGAGTGAAAGCGCTACATCTTCTCGACTTGCAAAAAGTCCAACTCGACCGGTGTTTCGCGCCCAAAGAAGGAGACCAACACAGTCACCTTGGCGCGCTCAGTATCTATCTTGTCCACCAGGCCCATGAAATCGGCGAAGGGGCCGTCGGTGATGCGCACTTTCTGGCCCACGCGGAAGTTGACTTTGATCTTGGGCGCCTCCGCTTCCATGCGGCGCAGGATCTGGTCAACCTCCTGCGGGCTAAGCGGCTGTGGCCGGTTGCCCATGCCGACGAAGCGCGTTACACCGGGCGTGTTGCGCACCACGTGCCACGAGTCCTCGCTCATCTTCATGCGCACCATGACGTAGCCGGGGAACACCCGGCGCTCGACCGTGCGGCGCTTGCCATCGCGCACCTCGATCTCGTCTTCGGTCGGCACGACGACCTCGAAAATCTTGTCGGCCATGCCCATCGTCTCGATGCGCTGCTCCAGGTTGTGCTTGACTTTGTTCTCGTAGCCGGAGTAGCAATGAATGGCATACCACTGCGGCTCATCGGGCGACTCGACGCCCTCCGGCATGTAGGGTGCCTCGTAGCCGGTGCCATCGCCCGGATCGGGCAGCTTCTCGGCTTTCTTCGCCGATTTGCGCGGCGCCTTCGGCTTATCCGACTTAGCAGCTTTGCTGCGCCGCTTCGGTGGCCGGATAACGAGCTCTTCCTCTTCCGCTCCGGCTTCGCTTGATGCAACAGCTTCGACGGCGGGCGTCGCATCAGCCGCCGGCTGGACAACCTCGGCTGCTGGCTCACGCTCGGTGCTCTCACCGACCGGCTCTGCCGGCGATTCGGCAGACGGTGCTGCCGATGTAAGCGGCTCGGCGGATGCCTCATCAGCAACTTCAGCGAGTGCGGCAGCCGGCTGCGTGACCTCAGCCGCATCCTCCGCCGGTGCCGCCGGCGCATCGGTAATCAACGATGCTGCGGTCGCCGCAACCGGTTGCATCTCGGCCTGCGAGATGGCCGGCATTGTATCCGCTTCGATCGCGGCCGGCTCGACTAATTGCTCAGCGTTCGTTGCCTCAGGCTGGCGCCCGGCCTCGAATTGAGGCGCTTCCTGACCGGCCGCCGGCATCTCGGCGACGACGCCGGCTTCGCTCTGCAACGCGTCTGTTGGCCGGTCGGTCTCATTCACACTCTCAAAATTCATCTCGCATCACGCCCCATTCAACGGCGGTCTCGGCTGGCGAATACGACCAGCACGATGATCGAAAGCACGATGACCACGGCAATCGCGATGGCAATGATGTTGGACAACAAAATCTCTTCGATCAAGCGGCCGAAAAGGAAGTCGAATAGGCTGAGGAAGACGGCCATGGCGAGGGTCACCGCCAGCACGACCGCCGTCAGGTTGCGCGCTTCTGGGCGCGTCGGCCAGTGCACTTTGCGCAGCTCGCCCAGCGTCTCGCGGATATAGTCGCGGATCGGCTCGATGAAGCTGGGGCCGCCGGACGACTTCTTTTCAGCAACGTCTTGATTTGCCATAGGTCATCACATTCGTAGGGGCGTCCCCACAACACAGGACGCCCCTCGTCGGTTCGTCGTTACAGGGCAGGCAGGACTTGAACCCACAACCGCTCGATTTGGAGTCGAGTGCTCTACCACTTGAGCTACTGCCCTTCGCACCCCCAATTATCCCACCCACGCCCGACTCCCTACTTCCGACTCTCCCTCTGGCATCATCGAATCGCCACTCAGGAGTCAGGAGTGAGCAGTCGGGCGTCGGCTGCCTACTCGAACACCTTGGTGATCGTGCCGGCACCTACCGTCAGCCCCCCTTC
>JANWYN010000002.1 GCA_025055235.1 Candidatus Roseilinea sp.
GCCGTCGTTGGTGTTCTGCGAGAGGATGGTCGCGACCAGCTCACTCACGCCATCAAGCCGCGTCCACTGCGGTTCACCATAGGTTGCCAGCAGCTTCTCGTGGACGATCTTCGCTTTGCGCTTCAACGCTCGCTCGTCCGCCGCCGGCGAGCGTCCATCTGCGCGTTCTCGCTTCTGAGCCACTCGTACACTCGTGCGCTTCATCTCAACTCCCTACTTCACACTCCCCACCCCAAATCTCTAATCTCCAATCTCCAAATTTCCAACAACCAACCATCAATCATCAATCATCACTCATCACTCACCAGCCCGTTCAGCTCCTCCGCATCATCGCCCGACACGACCCAGAACTCCGGCGACGCTACGCTGACGCCGGCGCCCAGCAGCATGCCTTCCGTGCGGTAGCGCGCAGACAATCGCTCGAACCGTTCGCCGCTCACCTCGAGTTGGATCTCGGTGCGCGCAGAAGATGGTTGAGAATCGTCATCGAGCGCCCGGATCATGACGGCAGGTGGCCGGGTGCGGTTCGACGCCACCGGCTGCACGATCAGGCATCGCCGGCGAATGAATCCGGTCGCGGTCAGCGTAGCCGGAGACCACAACTCCCATCCTGCTGCCGGATCACCATGTTCGGCCGGCGCGTCCCCGCCGCCGGGCGCGACCAGCAGGCCGCGGACGTCTTCGAGCCGCACGCGCCACCGGCCGGGCGGCGCGCCCAGGTTGAAGAGGCCGCCGAAGGCATAGTCAATGCGGATCACGTCCAGCGCGTCAAGATAGACATCGTCCTCGCCCTCGTTCGTCACGGCCAATTGCGCCGTCCAGCCAGGGCCGCGTTCCTGCCAGATCCACGACGCGCGCAGCCCATCGCCCGTGGTCATGAACGACAGCGGATCGTCGCTGTAACGCTGTGAGGCATTGACGCGCGCCGTCCGCAGCGTGGCCGACTCCGCCGTGTGATAGCGCAATTGGGCAGCGATCCTATGCATCGTCGGACCGTCGTCCCAGTTGATGGTGATGTGATGATCCATCACCGCCAGCACGCCGTTTGTGTTGATCATGGGCTGTGAGCTGTGGGCTGCGAGCTTTGAGCTGTGAGCTTTGAGATTGGAGATTAGAGATTAGAGATTCGACTCTCCAACTCAAAACTCAGCACTCAGAACTCAAAACTTATAGCTGAATGTTCTTCGCGCTGTCTTCCATACCGCCAGGGCGATTGCGCGCCAGCCACACGCGATGATGCTCGGCGATGAGCTTGCGCCGCTCGCGCTCGACCGCTTTCAGATCTGCCGCAGCATGTTTGCTGGTCGCACCCAGCCGCTCCAAACGCGCCGTCCCGTAGCGCATCAAGTGAATGGCGTAAGCGAACTCGCGCCGCACCAACGCTGCATCGGCGCGCTGCATCTTCAACGTGGGCACGATCGCCTCCAGCCGGTCAAGTTCCTTATTCACGCGCGTCAGCCAGCTACGTTCGACGGCAGTTTCTTTCAAGCGGCGTCGCAGCGCCTCCTCGCCAAAGGTCACGGCGTAGGCATACGCCGTGCCGTTGTACGTGCGGATGGGAATGCGCGTGTATACGTTGCCGAGGTCATAGGCGAACTTGCCGGCCATCCCGCTCGGATCGCCGAAGATGTGCAGGCTTACGGCGCGAGCAATGTCTATGTCGCGGTTCGATTCGATACACCAGGACACGCCGGCGCCGTAAGCATACGGCAGATAGCTCACCGGCAAAGGCTGGAGGTGGCCATGGTCGCCCCAGTCCGTGTTGAGAAAGCCAATCGCACCATGTTTCTTGCCGTTCTCGGCGGCATTGAGCAGGTTGCCGATGGCGTTGTCGGTGCGGCCACCGATGCTGTTCCATGATGACGTGCCACCACATACATAGAAAGGAACGCCGGATGCCGCGAACTTTGCGCCGTGATCGGCGAACGGATGATCGTATTCATAGCCCCACTCCATCGCGATCACATCTTTGGGCAACTCGGCGACGAGTTCAGGATGCGCCATGATGATGTCGCCCCAGAACTGCATCGTCCGGCCGTGGCGCTTGACGCGCTCGTAGATCTGGAGCAGGAAGTCGAGATAGACGCGACCCACGCCTCTCGCTTCGACTTCGGCTTTGCTGCGCCCGTTGCCCAAGTCCACCGTCTCATCGCAGCCGACGTTGAAGAACCGGCTGCTGTAGTGCGGCAGCACCTCCTCGAAGATTTCCTCGACCAGCTTGATGCTGCCAGGATCGCCGGGGCACAGCGTGAACGGCTCGGCAAAGTAGCCCCACGATGTGTCACACCCATTCGGGCACTCGGCGAGATGGCGATATTGATCGTGAATCAGCCAGCGCCGCATGTGTCCGAAGCAGTTCTGGTTCGGCACCAGATCAATGTGCCGCGCCCGGCAATAGGCGTCGAGCTGCATCACTTCTTCGCCCGTCATCGGCGAAGCATTGGCCCACACCACAGGATGACGCCGGAAAGCGAAGGTATGCTCGGTGTAGAGCTGGAACTCATTGACCTTCAACTCGGCCAGCAGATCCACCAGCTCGAACAGCGTCTTCATGGTGGGCACTTTGTCGCGGCTGATGTCGAGCATGACGCCGCGCCGCGCAAAGTCGGGGTAGTCTTCGATGCGCAGCAGTGGGAGCGCGCGGCCATACTGGCGCAGCAACTGCGTCAACGTCATCACGGCGTAGAAAGCGCCGGCTGCTGCCGGCGCAGCAATGGAAATGCGCTCCGGCGTGATGTCGAGCGTGTAGCGCTGCCGGTCTATGTCGCTGCCGGCGTCACCGGCGTCTTCGATCGCGATGAGTAGGCCAACCGTTTCCGCCGGCGCAGCATCGCTGGCGTGGATGTGCCAGGTGACACGCGCATACTGGCTGAGCGCGCGCTGGGCCTCTTGCGCTTCGAAGAACCCCTGCGCAGGCTGCGGCGCCTTCAGCACGATGAGCCGATCCGGCTGAATCTCGAAGACGCCACCATTCAAAGTGATCGAACGCGGTTCAGGTACGAGGCAAGGAGATAGCGGGCGGGATTGGGATCGCTTAGACATGGCTGTGTTGTAGGCAACATTGTACGACGCGAGCTGTGGCAGGCTTCGACGGGCTTCGACGGGCTTCGACGGGCTCAGCCTGAAGCTCAGCCTGAGGCTCAGCTTGCGGGCGCAGTGGAGCAAACCCGAGCTTGACCCGCATGACAAGACTGACAGGCTCAGCCTGCAGGGGGGTGCATTCGCTAGCGGGAATTGTAGGGCGCGCTCTGAATGGCCCGCATGGGCTACCGCAGCGTGCCGTTGGCGGCGCACACGGGCACGGAACGGCGTCCGTGCCCTACCATGCGATGGTTTGCTTCTATCCGCGAACGCACCCGGATGTATTTCCCGCCGGGGGCAAAGCCGGCCGTGCGCCGGCTTTGCCATGCGTTGCGCGCGGATTCATCCGCTGCGCAAACCCACGCAGTGCCCTCGTTAAAATGCACTTCCTTCAGGCACGATTACAATCGCCCCTCGACCGATGGCCGATCTCACCTCATATCTTGCCTGGCGCATCGTGCAGGGCGTAGGCGCGCAGCCGGGCGAGCTGATCCTGCTGCTTGACCATGCCGGACGCGACGACCTGCTGCGCGAAGTTGCGTTCACCATCGAGCTGGCAGGCGCGACGCCACTCGTCGAACTTGCCCCACCCGAACACGTCGCTCGTTTGCTAGCCTCAGGTCAGCGAGAGCATTTCGCCCAATACGACCGCCATCGCCGCACCTGGCTGCAGCATGCCGATCGCAGCATCGTGCTGACCAGCGGCTATCTCGACCTGGACGGCGCGCCGCCTGATGCCGTAGCGCTCTGGTCTGCTGCACAAGACCGCCTGACTCAGATCGAGGAAGCCCGGCGCATGCCCAGCCTAATCGTCGCCGTCCCAACGTCGGTTCAGGCGCAGCGGCTCGGGATGTCGCTCGGAGCGCTCGAGCATCTTTTGCACGAGGCTGCTGCGCCGACGCTGCTCGAGCTGCAGGATGGCATCGTGCGAGCGCAGTCCCGGCTGGAGAATGCACAGGAAATCGTCATCCGCACCGGCGGCAGATGCGAACTGCGCCTGGTGCGCGGCAACCGGCCCATCCTGAATGACGACGGCTACATTGACGACCTGGATCGTGAGCGTGGCGCGGTGGTCTCCACCCTGCCGGCCGGCTCGATCTATTTCACCGTGCTGGAAGATCAGACCGAGGGCAGCTTATATCTGCCCACAGCCGGCGATGTCCGCGACGTGATCTTTCACTTCGAGTGCGGTCGCGCAATGCATATCGAGGCAAGCACCGGCGCAGCCGAGTTGAACGCCTTCTTCGACGCGCACACCGGCGAGCCGCGCCGCATCGGCCATATCAAGGTCGGCCTGAACCCGCGCTTGCGCCGGCCGATCGGGTGGCCGTTGGTGGATGAACATGTGCGCGGTGCAGTCGTCGTGGCCTTCGGCGAGAATCGCGCCATCGGCGGCCAGAACGCCTCCTCGCTGAACGAGGACTTCATCGCGCCGGATGCCGAGATCGAGGCCGACGGCCAGCGCATCGTTCTATGAGGATCGT
>JANWYN010000140.1 GCA_025055235.1 Candidatus Roseilinea sp.
GCGCCTGGCGCGGATCGCCGACTTCGCGGTACACGTCGGCGGTGATGCGGTTGCGCTTGCGCCGCTCCCACAGCTTGAGCAGGGTGAATTGCAACAGCGGCAGGCCGGCCTGTTCGCCCAGGATGGTCTCGATCAAATTGCCGACGATGCCTTCGTCGAACTTCAAGCCGACCTTTTCAGCCGGCTTCTCGATCGCAGCGCGCAGTTCCTCGATGCCCATTGCGCGCACATCCACCTGCGCCCGGTCGAACAGCGGCTTGAGCGCCGGCAGGCGTGCGACGTTGTCTACGAAGTCGGTGCGCATGGTGAGGATGACGCGATGGGGCAAATCAGTCGCCTGGGCCAGGCCGATCAACTGGTTAGCGAACGCCTTGCGCTCGTCATCGTCGGTGCACAGCGTGAACGTCTCCTCGAACTGATCCACCACCAGCATCAACGGCGCGTCCCCTGTCCGGCTCACCAGGCCGGCCAGATAGTTCGGATCGCCCCGGAAGTCGTCCTCGGCGAAGACGAGCTGCGACTTTGCGGCGAGATTGTCCATCTGCCCCTCGGCGACGAGCGAGCGCGCTGCCCGAGCCAGGTTGGCCAGTGGGTTCTCGCCCGGCACCATGACGAGGTAGCGCCAGTGCGCGCCGATGCCCTGCTTGAGCCGGGGCAACAAGCCGCCGAACACAACCGAGGACTTGCCGCTGCCCGACGAGCCCACCAGCGCCAGCAAGCGCTCGTGCTGCAACCGCACCAGCAACTCGTCCACCAGCCGCTCGCGACCAAAGAAGAACGCGCTGTTGGCTTCGCGAAAGGCGTCCAGGCCGCGATACGGGCAGGGCTCGTCCGGCAGTTCGGGCGCGAGTGAGAAGTCGAAGTCGGCCAGCGTCGGGTCGGGCACCTCGACTTGGGCGCCTGGTTGTCCGCTCGCGCGGTAGAGCACATTGGCCCAGAAGTCGAGCAGGCTCTGCACGCCGCGCCGGTCTTCTTCGTCGTCAATGTAAGCGCCGGTGGCTGCGCCGCGCCGGACGAACTCGGCGACTTGTCGCAGGAATTCAGCGGCGTTCTCCTCGCCCTGGCGAGGCCGTTCGGCGAGCAGGCGAGCGTGTTCAGCGCGCAGCTCCGGCAGCGTCGCGTAGGGTGTGGCGTTGAGCGCAGGTTGGGAAGTCATCGGGGATGAGACCTTGAGAGTCGGGAGTGGGGAGTTGGGCACCGGAGGAGCCCGGCTCTCCACTCCCGACGATCACAAAATTCCTCTCAAGAAACGTTGCAAGCTATCGCCGATCTTTTGCAGCTCCACCACTACCTTCAACAGTTCATCGTCCACGATCCTGAAGCGATTGCTCACCCGGCTGTGGAACTGGTAGAAGAGCGGCCGGGCGCGCAGCACGTCATTGGCTGCCAGCTGCGCTTGAATCCGCGCGTCGAGCGCAAGGATGGCGACCGCCCAGTCCTCTTGCAATCCGTCGAGCATCTCGTGCGCCAGGCTGCTCACGAAGGGCCAGCTTTGCGCCAGCACCTCCGGGCTGCGGTTCACATTGCCGGCGATCGGGTTGAGTTCGTCCTCCATCCGCTGCCAGCGATCGTGTTCGGTCACCAGCACCTGCAGCCGGTCGCGCAGACCCCTGAGCGATTCGATGCCGCGGGCGAACTCATCCAGGCTAATGCGGTCCACGCGCTGTTGTGCCAGCGCTTCGCGCAGCTCGACCAACGGCGGGATCACGCTGCGCTGCAGCATGCCACGCACCACCTCGAATATCTTGGCGTTGACCAGCGATGGCTCGCGCTCCAACAACCGGCGCACCACGGGTAGCGCGTTCGCCAAAGGCGCGATCGCCTGTGTCTCAAGCGCGTCGCGCACGCTGCGCTGCACCTGCGCCAGGCGCGCCGACCATGCCACATCGCCCGAAGCGAAGCTGGGTTGGGCCGCGATCGCCAACAACCGGCTCATGATGCCGTCCCACTGGGTGAGGTATTCGGCCAGCGTGTTCCAGGCCGTCTCGTCGGTCTCCGCGCTGCGGCAGTCGCGTTCGATCACGCTATAGCGCACCTGCAGCTCCTGAAATTCGTCGTGCAGATGTTTGTAATTGCTCAGGCGGGTGATGTGGTCGCTGGCATCTTGCAGGTCGTCGCGGATGCGCAGGATCAACGGCCGGGCATTGGGATCGCGGGCCAGCTTCTCTAGAGCGCCGATGCCGCGTTGAATATCGTGAAAGGCATCGCTCGTGTCGGTTCCGGCCTGTTTTGGCGCACTCAACCGAGCCAGCGTTTGACGTTGCGCCTCGGCTAACTGCTCCCAGGGCACGCCGGGGCGTTCCCTGGCGCAGTAGGCGACGAGTTCATCCAGCCGGCCGCGGCGCTGGAAGTAGGCGATGATCTCCAGCGCCCATAGCTCGATGCCGCCGTCGTATTGCGGGATGCTCTCCGGGTTCACACCCAAATCGGCGAGGGCGATTTTCAGTTCGGCCAAGCTAAAGGCCGAAGCAAGCGCTTCGCGCAACGTGGGTGCGGCTGCGATGGAGGCCGGCATCACTTGAGGCATACGGCCGGCTTTGCCGCGTTGCTCCGCCAGCCGCAGAACGCGAGTTTGCCGTCGAAGTTACCCTGGAATTGCCGGGCGTCGAATCCGCTCAGATAGGCCTTGAACAGGCCGCCGCTGCGCGCGCTGCTCCACTTGCCGTTGAGCACCGGCAGCCCGTTCACGAACGTCACCGAGCCGGTAAGCCGGCCGCTGGCCAGCTTAGTGCTGTAGCTGCCGGAGACGGACATGCCGGTCTGCGTGAGCGTGGCCGTGCCGGCGCCGGCGCCGTCCAGCTCAATCGTCCACTGGCCGGCGAAGGCGCAGCCCGGCGGCAGCGGCCGGCCCAGCCGCGCGCCACACCACGTGGTGTATCCACTGGCCGATCCGGTAAACGTCTCGCCTCGCGCATCCAGCGTCAGGTTGAGGAATATGCCGCGCCTGTTGCCCATGCTCCAGACGCCACTCAGGCGGCCATCGTTGGCCAGAGTGCCGGTGATGATGCCGCGCACGCGGGGATTGCCGGCGTCGGTCATCACCCCTGTGAAGCGGATGCCCGATGCATCGCTCTGCTGCAGCGCGAGCATGCCGAAGTTGGTGTTCCACACGTCGTCGAAGCCAACGTTCGTCGCGGCGACCCGGCGGGGTGGCGCGCTCATCGCAACGCTGCGCCCGGCGTGCGCCGGCCCAGCGAACAGCAAAGTGAGGCCGCAGGCAATCACCAATCGGAGTGTCTGGTCGAATCGGGCCTGCGCATTCATCGCTTCGATCATCATCCCCTCGCCAAATCGCTTCGTCGCCTAGCGGACGTGCAACTCGCAGATCGGTCGCGTTTCACGAGCGGCGCAGCGTTAGCACGCAGAGTATAGGCCGGTTCTGCGGAATTGCACACGGGTGTATCTGCCGCCGGGGGCAAAATGCCCGGCGACCAAAGTCGCGGGCAATTTGCGGCGAAGCCGGCCGTGCGCCGGCTTTGCCATGCGTTGCGCGCGGATTTATCCGCGCAATGCCCCTGTGACTAAATGCACCCTTGCATACCGCGCTACGGCGCGGTCGTTACCACGATGATCTCCGGCGTCGGCAAAGGCGACGGGAGGGGCGTATCGGTCGCCGGCGGTGGAGGAAGCAGCGTTGGCGGCGGAGGTGTCGGCGCGGGCGGGGGCGGCGTCGCATTTGACGTGATCGGCGTGAGCGGAATGATCGGCGCGCGCGTCGGGGGCACGAAGCGCGTGGGTGTCGGCGTCGCGAAGACGATCTGCGGCGTGGCCGTCGCGACCAGCACAGGCAGGACGGGCACGACCGGCCTCGGCGTCGCCGTCGCCGGGGCCAACACGCTGGCCGGCGTGGCAGTCGGCTGCACGGTGAAGACGAACAAGGCCGGTCGTGCCGTGGCTTGCGGCAGCGCACGCGTGGGCGTGGGGCGAGGCGCGGGTTGGTCTGCCGGCAGCGCGAAGAGGATGACGGCAAATATGGCCAAACCGGCCAGCGCGACCGTCCCGGCGAAGCCGGCCAGCAACCACGCCGGTGTGCGCCCGCGTTGCTCCAACGCTTCATCCACCGTCGCCGGCTTAATGGGCGCAGGAGGCGGCTGCCTCGGCGCCGGTTGCGGTTGAGGCTGCGGCCTGGGCTGAGGCGGCGTTGATGAGGGCACGCTCAGCGCGGCGGCGAAGCTGCGCGCGAACGCACCGGCGGATACCGGTCGCTGCGATGGCAACTTTTGCAGCGCCCACATCACCACGTCGCCCACGGCGCGCGGAACGGTCGGGCGCAGATCGCTGACGTGCCGAGGCGGCTGCTCGATGTGCTGGCGCGCGATCGCCACGTCGCTGCCGGCCTCGAACGGTGCGCGCCCCGTCAGCGCGTAATACGCCGTCGCACCCAGCGAATAGATGTCCGACGCCGGTGTGATCTCGAACGCGCCAGCGGCTTGCTCCGGCGACATGAAGAACACCGACCCGACGCGCGCCATCGTAGCCGTATAGGCCGTGATGCCCATCGCTTTGGCCACGCCGAAGTCGGCCAGCAGGGCACTGCCATTCGTCTGGATGATGACGTTGCTGGGCTTGACGTCGCGATGGATCACCCCGCGCGCGTGGGCATAGTCGAGGGCGCGGCCGGCGTCGAGCAAGATGCGCGCCGTCATCTCCGGCGAGAGCGGCCCGTTGCGCATAACCAGCCGGTCGAGGGATTCCCCCGACACATACTCCATCTCGATGTACGGCGTGCCATCCACGACGCCCGACCGGTTGACCCGCACGATGTTTGGATGATTGAGGCCGAGGTTGCTCTCCTGCTCGAAGCGCGCGCGCATCGTCGCATCGGCGGCCAGGTGAGGCGGCAGCAGCTTCAGCGCGACTAGCCGGCCATCCGGCGCGGTGGCGCGATAGACTGCGGCCATCCCGCCGCGTCCGATCTCCACTAAGTTGGTATACGGGCCAAAGCTGCGCATCGAACGAGATTCCCTATCGAAGTGTATAACGCACTTACCCGGCGCGGACGCCCGTTTGGGCGCGCCGCTTTGTGCCAGAATGGGCGTCATGACGACAGTCGGTCCAGGTGAAGTTTTCCTCATCGGCGTGGCCTGCTTGTTGGTGGTCATGCCCATCGCCTCGGCGGTGGGCGCGGCGCTGCGGCGGCGCCGGCGTGGCCGGCTGGGCAAGCCGGATCGGCCGGAATAATTCTCAGCCGTATCTCACGCGCGCATCATTCTGGCCGTGAGGTTTATCAGCCATCTCTAGGACGCCTATGACAACATCGCGACAAATGAGTCGAATCGAGAAGGGACTCGTCATCGCTGCATTCTTCTTGTGGAGCACGGCGATGGTCAGCGCCGGCTATGTCGGCCGCATGCTGCTCGCGCCGGTCGAGTTGCGCACCGAACGCATCGGCGGCAGCGCGCACGCGTTGCTCGACGAAGCATGGGGCTATGTGCGCGACCACTTTGTGGGCGTCGTGCCCAGCGACACCGTGCGCGAGTACGGCGCCGTGCGCGGCGCGCTGGCCACGTTGAACGACCGCTACACGACGTTCGTCGAACCCCAGGCGCGCGCGCTGGAGCGCGACCACATGCGCGGCAGCTTCGGCGGCATCGGCGTCAGTTTCACCCGCAACGAACGCGGAGAGATCGTGTTGTCGCCCATGCCCGATGGACCGGCGGCCAAGGCCGGTGTGCGCGAGGGCGACATCCTGGTCAGCATAGACGGCACGCCGCTGCCTTCGCCGGCTGCGTTGGAAGACGTCGCGCGCATCCGCGGCGAGGTCGGCACGCCGGTGACGATCGAGGTGCTGCGCGGCCCGCAACGCGAGCGATTGACGTTCACCATCGTTCGGCAGACGATCGAGGTGAACTCGGTGGAATGGCGTCCGATCACTACGACGGTGCGCGGCGCGCCGGCAATGATCGGCTACGTGCACATCCGCAACTTCACCGAGCGCACAGGCGAAGAAGTAAAGCGCGCGCTCTCAGCGCTGTCCGCCGCGGACTCTCAGGCCTATCTCATTGACCTGCGCGACAATGGCGGCGGTTCGTTGGCCGCCGCGGTTGATGTGGCGAGCGAGTTTCTGAAGGATGGCGTCGTCGCCATCGAGAAGCGGCGCGATCAGCCTGAAATCGTCCATCGGGTGCGCAGCGAGCGCGCAAAGCCAGCGGGCGATAAGCCCGTCGCCGTCTTGGTGAACGGCAACACGGCCAGCGCAGCGGAGATCGTCGCCGGCGCCATTCAGGATTACGGACGCGGCGTGCTCATCGGCGAGAAGACCTTCGGCAAGGGCTCGGTGCAACTCATCTTCGACTTATCGGACGGGTCTGCGGTGCATGTGACGGCGGCAAAATGGTTCACGCCGGAACGGCGCGAACTGGACGGAGTTGGATTGACGCCTGACATCGAGGTGAAGGGTTCTGCCGACGCACAGCTCGAACGCGCAATCGGCGTGCTGAGCGAAGCGATCGGCAGCGCTCGGTGATGCAGAGATTTGCAGAAGCGAGGACTCTTGGGGAAACTTGGTTTCCGGCAGAGACGCATCTGTGACAGATTTAGGGTTCACTCGTTACTGAGGTAGATCGCACATGGAACGATCTGTTTCGACCGGCAGCAGCCCGGTCAAAAATATTGCACTGGGCATGCTGGGCATGTTCATCGGCGCGCTCATCTTCATCTTGGGGATGACCGCCGGCGTGGTCATGTCGCGACCCGGCGGCCTGCTGTTCATCGGCGCTTCGCCGTTCACATCCCTGTCGCCCAGCGTCGCAGTGAGCGCCGGCGAGAGCGACGCGACGGCCGAGCAGCAGGGGTTGAACTACGCGCTGATCAACGACGTGATCCACCGCCTGCGCACGCAGTGGTATGGCGAGATGCCGTCGAGCGCCCAGCTCACCGACGGCGCGATCAAAGGTCTGGTCAACGCGCTGGGCGATGAATTCACGCAATACGTCGAACCGCGCTTCGCCAAGTTGCTGAACGAAGACATCACCGGCGCGTTCGACGGCATCGGGGCAACGTTGAAGCAGACGCCATCCGGCAGCATCCAGATCGTGCGCACCTTCCCGGGCATGCCGGCCGATCGCGGCGGCGTGTTGCCCGGCGACATCATCGAGGCGGTGAACGGCGTCAGCACACAAGGCCTCAATTCGACCGAGGTCGCGGCGATGGTGCGTGGGCCTCGCGGCACGGAGGTGACGCTCACCCTGCGCCGCGCCGATCGCCCCCGGCCGTTCCAGGTGACGCTCATCCGGGAACGCATCGAGATCCCGCTCGTCTCCAGCCGTATGGTGGGTGACGGCTCGATCGGCTACATCAGCCTGTTCGACTTCAGCCAGCCGGCCAGCAAGCAACTGGAGAAGCACCTGAAGGAGATCCTGGAGAAGCAGCCCAAGGCGCTGATCTTCGACCTGCGCGACAACCCGGGCGGGCTGCTCAGCCAAGCGCAAGAAGTCGGCGACATCTTCCTGAAGAAAGGCGTGTTCGTCATCGAACGCGACTACCGCGGCAACAAGAAGGTTACTTCGACGACCGATCGCGGCATTGCGCAGGACATCCCGATGGTGGTGCTGGTGAACGGCGGTTCGGCCAGCGCCGCGGAGATCGTCGCCGGCGCGATGCAGGACACCGGCCGTGCTACGCTGATCGGCGAGAAGACCTTCGGCAAGGGCTCAGTGCAATCGCCACAGACGCTCTCTAACGGCGGCCAGTTGCGCATCACCATCGAGCGCTGGTACACGCCGAACGACCGCGCCATCCACGGCGTGGGCATCACGCCGGATTACATCGTGAGCAACTCGCCTGAGGACGTGCGCGACGGCAAAGACCCACAGCTCGAGGCGGCCATCGAGTTCCTCACTTCGGGGAAAACGCCGCCGCCGACGCCCATCCCAACCGTCGCGCCCACACCGCTGCCATGAGATTCGCTTCCGGGCAGGAACAAGCTGCGGGTGTCAGAAGCGCGCCGGATGTGGCGATTGCCCCCGGCGCGCTCTCTCTGCTTGCTTGCCTGCCCCGGGCAACGTGGCTGGCGCCGCTCGCCGTCATTAGCGGCGCGATTGCCTCCGGCGCGATCTTCTTGCGCTCCGATTGGATGTTGGCGCTGGCGATGGCCGTGCTGCTGGCGCTGGCGTGGGTGAGCGTGTGGAGTGTGATCGCCGGAGTGAACTGGTCGGCGCCGTTGGCGATCTGGCAACGCTGGACGCAGGGCACACCGCTCAAGACGCTCCCCTACACCAGGCCGGATTCGGACGCCGCGTATGTGTCGCGCCGCGTCGGCCAACTGATGAGCTGGCTGAGACAGGCGTTGCTGCCACGCTACGGTGGCATCTTGGCATCAGGGGCAACGGGGTTGGCCGTCATGGTCGTGCTGGCAGCCGCGCTCGGATCGCAGGCGATGCTGCTGGCCATCGGCGTGCTGTGCATCGCCCAAATTGCCGTCGTCGCCTGCCGCGGAGATGGCCGTCCGAACGCGATCCTCGAAGGCGCGACGGTAGTCGGGCTGCCGGTGATGCTGGGTGCTGCGACCTTCGCGCCGGTCGCGTTGGATATCTTGCTGGTCGGCGCTGCCGCTGCCGTGATCTTCGCCGGCGCGCGCGATGGATCGCCGTGGTTGCGCAACGCCGGCTATGCGCTGGCCGTGGTCGTCGCGGTCGCAACGCGGCAGCCGGTCAGCGCGTTCGCCTTGGCCGTGATCTGGGCGCCACAGTTGATCCTCGGTCTGCAGCGCAACGGCTATGGCTGGCTGGCAGCCGGCATGTTAGCGTTCGCTGTCGCGCGGGTGGCTGGTGGTTAGTCGCTAGTCGCCGGTCGTTGGTTGCCGGTTGCTAGTTGCCGGTCGCTGGTGGCGGGTCGTCGGCCAACCTATCCCTGATCCCCGACCCCCGACCCCTGCCCTTCGTGCGGCGCTTATAATCCCGAGTAGCTCCGCTACAAGCGGAGGATGAGAACTTGAATCGCTGCGTCAACGCGCGATTCCTAAAAAGGAGCGTAAAAGGCATGCCACACCTCGGACCTTTTGAGATAATCATCATTCTGGTCATCGTCATCCTGCTGTTCGGCGTTGGCCGCATCGGCAAGATCGGCGGTGAGCTGGGCAAGAGCATTCGCGAATTCCGCAAAGGCCTGGAAGGCGACGAGCCGAAGAAGCCGAGTGAGACGACGACCGAAGGCAGCGAGACCAAGGCTTCATGAATTGAGAATTGAGAATTGAAAATGGAGAATGGAGATTAATCTCCAATCTCCAATTCCCTCATCTCTCTGGATGGCCAGGTCTCCCTTCTCCGTGCTCTCGTCGTTCGGCCCGTTCGGCTCGATCCTGAGCGTGCTGCGCGAGGTGGAC
>JANWYN010000151.1 GCA_025055235.1 Candidatus Roseilinea sp.
CCGAGGAACGCACTGGTGGAGATCGAGTGCATCGCTCTGGTATGAAACGCAACGCGCGAAGGCGGGCCGCTGGCTCGCCTTCTTCGTATCGCAAGCTATGACGATTCGAGAAGCGCTCACGTTCGACGATGTGTTGCTGACGCCGGGCTACACCGAGGTGTTGCCCAGCGAAGTGGACACGCGCGCCCGGCTCACCAAGAGCATCACGTTGAACATCCCGGTGCTCAGCGCGGCGATGGACACCGTGACCGAAGCCCGCATGGCGATTGCCCTCGCGCGCGAAGGCGGCATCGGCGTCATCCACCGTAACCTGACCATCGAGCGGCAGGCCGAAGAGGTGGACAAAGTCAAACGCAGCGAGAGCGGCATGATCGTTGACCCGATCACGCTGCCGCCGGAGGCCACCTTGCGCGAGGCGGAAGCCATCATGGCCCGCTATCGCATCAGCGGCGTGCCGATCACGCGCGACCACAAGCTCGTCGGCATCCTGACTAACCGCGACATCCGCTTCGCAGAGTCTACAGATTATGACAGGCCGATTTCAGAATTTATGACAAGCGAACGCCTGATCACCGCGCCGGTCGGCACCACGCTGGAGCAGGCTCAGGCTATTCTCGCCAAATACCGCATCGAGAAGTTGCCGCTGGTGGATTCGCAAGGCAACCTGAAGGGGCTGATCACCGTCAAAGACATCCAGAAGCGGCGCGACTATCCCAACGCGGCGACCGATGCGCGCGGCCGGCTGCTCTGCGCAGCAGCAGTAGGCGTGGGCAAAGACGCCGAAGCGCGTGCCCGCGAACTCATCGGCGCCGGCGCAGACGTGATCGTGATAGATACGGCGCACGGTCACTCCAAGGGCGTGCTCGAAACCATCCCGCGCATCAAACGGCTCGGGAATGCCTGCGTCGTCGCCGGCAACGTCGTGACGAAGGAGGGCGTGCGCGCGCTGGTGGAGGCCGGCGCCGACGCGGTCAAAGTCGGCGTCGGCGCGGGGAGCATCTGCACCACGCGCATCATCAGCGGCGCCGGCATGCCGCAGATCACCGCCATCATGGACTGCGCCGAAGAAGCCGCCCGCACCGATACGCCCATCATCGCCGACGGCGGCATCAAGTACAGCGGCGACTTGGTCAAAGCGCTGGCCGCCGGCGCCTCGACCGTCATGCTGGGCAGCTTGCTGGCCGGACTGGACGAGTCACCCGGCGAAGTGGTGCTCTACGAAGGTCGGCGGTTCAAGGACTACCGCGGCATGGGGTCGCTTGGCGCGATGCAGGGGCTGGGCAAGGATCGTTACGGCAGCGGCCAGGCCGGCGGCAAGACCGTGCCCGAAGGGATCGAAGGCCGCGTGCCCTACAAAGGCGCGCTGCGCGACTACATCTACCAGCTCATCGGCGGGCTGCGCAGCGGCATGGGGTATGTCGGCGCGCGCGACCTGGACGAGCTGCGCGCCAAAGCTCGCTGGGTGCGCATCACGAACGCCGGCTTGACCGAGAGCCACGCACACTCGGTCATCATTACCAAAGAGGCGCCGAACTATCAGGTTCAGGGCTAATACCGATCGCTCAGCAGCGCGGCCATGGGACGGTGTGCGCTGAAGGCGGGGGCGATGGGCGATTCATGCGGTAGCCGCCGGCTTCACGCCTGCGGCGCTGGACGCTGAGAGGTTACCATGGTGCGGGCTTCGGCAGGCTCAGCCCGCGGAAGCCCGTCGAAGCCCGCCCGTCCCCCTTAGCCCGGTGGTTTGGCGCCGGGCTTCCTTCCGAGCACAGAAGTGCTGTGCAACGATCAGCGCGCAAGCGGGCATTCACAGGCTGCAGATGGTTGGATCCCCGTCCTTTAATCCCGCAGCCTTTGGCTCAACCGCGGGCCAAAGTTCCGGATCCTGTGGCCCGGCCTGCGCCTGCCACGGGTGGGACTGCGGGAATCACGGGACTTTCGCGGGGACAATAGACAGCGCGATTCGACGCACGCTATTGCCGTTGCGTGATGGGCAACCACACCTTGGAAGAGAGCCCGCCCACCACGTTCAGCGTCACGGTCAGCGAGGCACTGCTGCTCGCGGCGCTGAAGGAGATGACGCCGGTATGGCTGCCAACTACGCCGGGGAGCGTCGGCTGCGCGAGGTTCACTTGCGCCGTTCCGGGCGTGCTACCGGCCGTGGGGCTGATGAGCAGCCAGGGTTGATTCGTGCCGGCCGTCCAACTCAGGGCGCCGGCGTTGCCGGCATTGCTGAGTTGGACCGAAACAGGCGGCTGCGGGTGAACTTGTGCGGTAGAGAGGTCGTAGACGAAGCTCAGGGTTGCCGGCGCGATCGCCAGCTTTGGTTCGGAAGTTGCCACCAGAAAAATGGCATCACAGGCGCTGAACGTTTGCGCGCCGTTCGTGAACTCGGCGCAGACCTCGCGTGTGCCCGGACCCGCGTTGAGCGCCCAGCTAAAACTGTTGCTGAACGGTTGCCACGCGCTCCATGGGCCGCCGTCGTTGCGCAAGCGCATCTGCGTCCACGAGCCGTAGATATACACCGAGACGTTTGGAGACGTGGTGCGTGAATATTCGTTGTTGATCACCAGGGGGTAGACATTGGCGCGCCGGCCGAAGTTCTGCACCCAATAGCGGCCATAAGCGCCACCCAGTGCATCGTATCCGACGCCGATTTCCTGATAGTTCGTGCTTTCGATATTTGCGCGGTGACCTGCCGAGTTTAGCCAGGCATTCATCACCGCTTGGGGCGACGGGTAGCCGGCGGCGATGTTCTCGCCGATCCGATTCCACTGGAGGTAATGGCTGCCGACGCGTGTGCCAAAATCGCAGACGAGCTGAAGGCCGCCGCCGACGCGATCGTAGGTGCTATGGCTGAAATAGTCATCCTCGCGCATGTCGCGGGCGTGGTAACGCGCGGTTTGGTCTAACAAATCAACGCGCTTGAGCGGCGGGCGACCGAGGGAGGCACGATGATTGTTGACCCGTTCGACCACTTGCTGCTCGAAGTCGGGGTTGACCGGCGCAAAGACCTGCACGTTGCAGCCGCTGAACGCGGGCTGGAGCGCGTCCTCCACTGAGCGCTCCTGACTCATCGGCAGGTCGAGCAGAACCGGCTCTTGCGCGGAGGCAGAAATCCCGAGCGTCGAGAAGGCAAGTGCTCCGGCGATCACGACGACGCACCATCGCCTAGCTCTACTGCTTTGCTGCATGCTCCTTCTGTCTCAGAGGCTCGCGCGAGCGGTTCGTATACGCCCGGAGCGCGATGACCAAGTTCAGTGTCGTAACGGGTGCATTTGCGCATCGGGGCAAACGGAAGCGCAGCATCGTGCGGTAGGGCGCGGACACCGTTCCGCGCCTGTGGTGCATCGGCGATGGCGCTAGCGAATGCACCTGTCATTACCAGCTTCAGGACGAGCAACCCGATCGCACCAGCCGGCTCTGGACCGAGCGCACCCGGTAGCGCTCCCCATCCCGCACCATGTCGTAGACGTAGTCGCGCACCTCGCAGACCTCGTTGCGGTTCAGCGAATTCGCGTAGCGCCAGAACTCGCGGCTGGTCACGACGGCGCCGTTCGTCGTCTCCGAGGTGACGGCCGGTGCGCGCAGGTATTCATGCGTGATCTCCAGGGCATCGCGCTGGTCGGCAGTAATGCGCATTGCGCGCAACAGGCGCGTGTTGCTGAAATCCACAACCGTGCGCAGCGCCTCGTCCATCCAGAAATACTCCAGATCCTGCGCGCTGGCCTTGCCGGTGTAGAACAACGTGAGCTGGTCATTGATCTGGCGGACGTTCATCGCGGCGGGATGCGCTTCGTCGGCGCTCAGGGTGTTGGTCGCCACCGGCGCCGGCGGAGCGGGTAGCGACTCCGCAGTAGGCGACTCAACGGGCGCAGTCGCAGCGAAGTCGGCCGCGGTAGCCGCCGTCGGAGCAGCCGGGGCGGCCTCCGGGGCGGACGGCGTGTTCTCCGGGGTCGCCTCGGCAGCGATGACCTCAGGCTGGGCAGTGGGCACGGCCTCCGTGGGTGCTGGGGCGGGCTGCTCGGTGGACGCTGCTTCTGCAGCGGCTTGCGGCGTCGCCTGGGTTGCAGCGCCTCCACCCAGCCTCGAGAAGATCAAGGAGGCGAAGATCACCAGGGCGAGCAGCGCGAGCAGCGGCACGATCACGCGGGGGATCGGCGAGCCGGCTTTCTCTTCCTGCTTCACAGGTGCAGCGCCATCGGCCGGCGCCTCCGCCGGAGCGGCCGCAGCGCCCATGCTGGCGGCGTAGGCCTCCGGCTTCAGCTCGCGCAGCCGGCTCTGCAGCAGGCGCAGCTTGTCCTGGGCGCGCGCCGCTTCGACGATTTCGCGCGTCTTGCCGAAGGTGCCGGCGCCGGGCAACGCCTCGTAGTCGAGGCCGATGTCTTTGCACAGCGCGATCAACTCCGGTTCGGAGAATTCATTGAGCAGCAGCTCGCGTATTTTGATGAGGGTCTGATCGGTCATGAGCGGGATTCGGATTGGGGTTCGGGTTTGAGATACTCAGCGTATCGCTTGCTCCAGTGAGCATATTTGGCCAGCCAGGCGAGAAACTGGTTGCGGCGATGGCTAGCCGGGAGATGCCGGACGAACAGGTCTACGGCGTAATCCAGTTCATCGCCGCGCAGCATCCACATCGAGTAGTGCCGGTCGCCGTGATGGTAGGGCCCGTAGATTTTGCCGCCCAGCGCATTCTGGAGGAATTCGAGCACGGCGACGTCGCGTTGGTGCAACTTGATCTGTAGGCAGGGATTGCGCCAGTCGCCGGTGAACGACCCCTCGCCGACGATGATCCCCATGATGTAACCGAGGTCGAAGTCGCTAATCGCGCTTGCCATGCATCTGCCGTCCGCGCCGTGTTTCACGGAGAAATTTTACATGAAACAACATGCAGGGGTCAGACTGCTCGGAACAGTCTGACCCCTATGCAAGCGCGCCCAGCAGGATTCGAACCCACAACCCCTTGATCCGAAGTCAAGTGCTCTATCCAGTTGAGCTATGGGCGCAAGCGGACGGCTTGTCGTCGCCGCGACCGTGACTGTATCACAATTGACAGATCCGAGCAACTGGTTATCATGTTCTGCGTGTTGCCGGGTCCTGCGCGGCGGAAGCCTTCGAACCCCGCCAGGACCGGAAGGTAGCAACGGTAAGAAGTCTCTTTCGGGTGTCGTAGGGATGCCTGGCAACACACACTTTTCGGATTCATAGCATCCAGCGTCATGATGGGAACAACGTCCACGCCGGAACCGCCCTTATCGGCCGGCAAGCCTCGTCCCCGACGGCTGCGTTGGCTGGCGATCCCGATCATCCTCGGCGTGTTCAGCCTGCTGACGGTGGGCTACCTCAACACCTTTACGCCGGCGACCATCATTGATGGGGATAAAGTCATCAACCTGCGCACGCACCAGACCACGGTCGAGGGCGCGCTGCGCGAGGCCGGCATCGAACTCCTGCCCGAGGACATTGTGCTGCCGGATAAAACCGCTGCGCTCAATCGCAACGACACGATCGTCATCCAGCGCGCTAGGTTGGTGCAACTCCTCGTGGACAACGAGGAGCCGAAGTGGATTCGAACGCAGCGGACGCGCGGCTCCGAAGTTCTCGCCGATCTCGGCTATTCACTCAGCGTCAACGATCTGGTCTCGGTCAACGGCAGCTTCGACGACGTGCTGCCTGCCGCATCGAAGCCGCGGCTCGCGCCCGAGTCGGCGCTCGTACCGTCGGCGCGCCTGCCAGATGCGCGCATCGAGCTGCGCCGGGCCGTGCCCCTCACGATCCAAGAAGTCGGCGGACAGACCCTCGCCATCAAGACGTCGGCCCGGACGGTCGGCGAGGCGTTGCTGCAAGCTGGGTTCATGGTTTACCTAGCCGACAAGGTCGTGCCGGGGCTGGGGACGCCGGTGCAGCCGGATATGCAGGTGACGATCGAACGCGCCAAGCCGGTCACGATCTGGGTGGACGGGCGCCAGGTGCGCACGCGCACGCTGCACGATACCGTGGCCGACGTGCTGGCCGAGATGAACATCGTGCTGCTCGAGCAGGATTACGCTCAGCCGGCGCTGGATGCTCCCGTCGCCCCGAACACCGAGATCCGCGTCGTGCGCATCAAGCGCGAGATTCAAATCGCCCACGACTACATCCCGTTCGAGACCATCTGGCAGGCCGATCCGGAACTCGAGCTGGACACGCAGGTGCTGGCGCAGGAGGGCGCGCGTGGCGTGCGCGAGCGGCGCAGCCTGGTCACGTTCGAGGACGGCCTGGAAGTCAAACGCGAGTTGATCGCCGATTTCGTCGCCCGCCCGCCGCAGCCGCGCGTCTACAAGTACGGCACCAAGGTCGTCATCCGCACGCTCGACACGCCGCAGGGGCCGGTGCAGTATTGGCGCAAGATCCGCATGCTGGCCACGTCCTACTCGGCCAGCACCGCCGGCGTCTCGCGCAACTCGTCGTGGTACGGCCGGACGCGCTGCGGCCAGAACATGCGCTTCGGCATTGTGGCCGTGGACCCGCGCATCATCAACCTCGGCTCGAACGTCTATGTGCCGGGCTACGGCGTCGGCAACGCATGCGACACCGGCAGCGCGATCACCGGCAAGCGCATTGACCTGGGCTACGACGACGACAACCTCAAGCTGTGGTACCGCTGGGTGGACGTTTATCTGCTCACCCCCGTCCCCAACCAGATTCGCTATCGCCTTGAGTAGCCGGCCAAAAGCCCACGGCATCGTTCCCCGCAAAAGCCTGGGGCAGCACTTCCTCACCGACGATGCCGTAGCGCGCCGCATCGTCGCGGCAGCCGAAGTCGGGAAAGGCGATTTGGTCTTCGAGATCGGTCCCGGCACCGGCGCGCTCACGGTTCACCTGACGAGATGCGCCGGTTGGGTTGTGGCCGTCGAGCTGGATCAGGTGCTCATCCCCGTGCTGCGAGACGCATTGGGCGGGGCGCAGAACATCACCATCGTTCACGGCGACGCGCTCGAGGTGGATTTCATTCACCTGGCCCGCGAGGCGGAGCGCACATTTGGCCGGCCGTTCGAGGCAATGCGCTTCGTGGCCAACCTGCCGTATTACATCACCTCGGCGGCCATCCGGCGCATCCTGGAGTGCGGCCTACCCATCACGACGGTCGTGCTGACGGTTCAAACCGAGGTGGCCGAACGTGTGACGGCGCAACCGCCGGACATGAGCCTGCTGGCCGTCAGCGTGCAGTTCTACGGCCGGCCTGAGCTGCTGTTCACAATCTCGCCCGGCCAGTTCCATCCTCAGCCGGAGGTGGAATCGGCCGTGTTGCGAATTAGGCCGCACAACCGGCCGCCGGACGTGGACGCGCAAACATTCTTTCGCGTGGCCAAAGCAGGATTCAGCCAACCGCGCAAGCAGTTGCGTAACACCCTAGCCGTCGGCCTGGGCCTGAACAAAGCGCAAGCGGAGGCGATTTTGAGGCAAAGCGGCATCGAACCCAGCCGGCGCGCCGAGACGCTTAGCGTCGAGGAGTGGAAGCGACTCGCTTCTTTGTTTATGTCAAATAAAGAATCGGTCGCCTAGCCGGCGTTCCAGGTAAGCCATCATGGGCGGCGAGCAAGCGGCGAGGATGGAGAACGCCAGCGACCCGTAATCTTGGCCTACCTGCAAAGGGAAGAGTTCGCGTTGCAGGTTCGTCCGGACGCAGCCACCCGCCTCTTCGATCAGCGTCCAGACGGCGGCCACATCCCAGACGTGCGAGGTCATGTCCAGGCTGCCGAGGCACGCGCCCTTCGCTACCAGCGCCAGATTGTAGCCGGTCGTGCCGACGATGCGCAGCTTCATCGGGATATCGGGTTGGCCGTGCCGGAGCGTTCGCGTGCAGCAAGCGAAGAGCTGCGTCTTTTGCACGATCGGCTCCCCTGTGCGCTCGTCTTGGTTCACCGTTGCGACGTGAATCGGCGTCTCGTTCAGCCAGGCGCCGCTGCCGCGCACTGCGTAGTACTGCTCGTCGGTCATGGGGAAGTCGGCCACACCGAGCACCGGCTGCCCGAAGTGCAGCAAGCCGATGAGCACGCCCCAGGCCGGAAGGCCCCAGGTGAAGTTGGTCGTGCCGTCAATCGGGTCAATCACCCAGCACCACTCCTGGCCGCGAAAGATCTTGTCGCGCTCCTCGGACAGAATGCCGTGCGTGGGGTAGCGGGCGAGGATGGCGTCGCTCAGCCGGCGGTCGGACTCAATGTCGGATTGGGTGACCAGCGTGCCGTCGCGCTTGAGCGCGGCCGTGAGCCGGCCGAAAGTCGCCTTGAGCCGGCGTCCGGTGTCGTGCGCCAGGTTGCGGGCAAAATCGAGCGCGTCCTCGGGCAGGTCGCACTCCGGCGCGCCGGCGACGTAGCGAATTTCTAGTGCAGTCAGCGCGAACCGCGCCGCCGCGCGTTGTGCCTCGATCCGCTGCGCGTCGCCCGTGATGCGTTCTAGCAAACGGCGCACCGAGATGCGCTCTTGCGCGTTCAACCCTGCCCATGCGCTGCGCACGCGCTCGGCGTCTTCGCTAAAGATGTCTTCCCACAGTTGGTCGAGTTCCATGTCCGACCGGCATTGTACGCGCCATAGCCGAAATCGGCTGCGTTTCAAGCCAGCGGTGTCGGCTGAGCTCGTCGAAAGTGCTCGACTTCTGAGACGGCAATCGCCTGCAGGTATGCGTTTCAAACAAGCGGCGCAGGCTGAGCTTGCCGAAGCCCGCGCCGCAAAAGCGCATTCTTCAATTCGCAGGTGCTCATCGAACGCCGACCACGCCTATTCAGGTGCGGCGACGTGGTTGACGACCGGGACGAAGGCGCGCGGCGACATGGGCGAAGCCAACTCACCGTTGTCCACCAGATAGATCGAATCGCTGGACGTCTGCACGATGCCGTCGCTCATGAGCTGCACGTAAACGGTCTTCAGGCCGGTGCCGGGCGAAAGCAGGAAGGGGCGATGCGGGTTATATGGCTCGTAGGGGCTCCAGTTGACGTTGTCCTCGCTGAACCGCATCTGCTGGGCCCACGTTTTGCCGCCCACAACGCCATGGATGTGTAGATCCACCACGCGCTGCGTGGTGCTGACGGCTTCGCCGTTGATGACGACCGGAAAGACGGGGACGCCGTTGTTGCTGCGCGCCCCGAACATTTGTACCCAGTAGTAACGATACGGCCCGCCGATGTCGGTGTAGGGGCATGCGCCGTTTTGCCGCACGTTCGCTGCGTCGTTCTGCTCGTAATAGTAGCCGATGCCGACCTCGCGGAAGTCCGCACTGAGCATGGCGGCGTTGTGCCCGGCGCTACGCTTCAGCGCATCCAGCGCCGATTCAGACGTGGGATAGCCGGCGGCCAGGTTCTCGCCGATCATGTTCCACTGCGTGTAGCCGGCTGCCGCGGCACGGTCGGAGGGCCGGTTGCAGTTGAAGTCGGGGTCGTAGTGTCCGAAGAAATTGCCCAGCGCCAGCCGTGCAGCGTAATCCTGGGCCGCTTGCATCAAGGCAGGGTTGACTTTGAGCGGCAGCAAATTCTTTTCGGCGCGATACTGGTTGAGCTGCCAGATCATCTGCTCGGCATATGCCGCAGAAGCACCGGCGACGTCGGCTTCGGAGGTTTGGTCGAGCAGGGGTTGCGCGACGGCGCCGGTCGTCTCGGAAGCAGTAGGCGTGGAAGTAGGAGAGGGAGGCGGAGCGATGTCGCTGAGCAGCGCCGCGCTACTGCTCGCCTGCGCAGCTCTGAAGGCAATGAACAATGCAACAGCGCAACCGAAGATCGCAACACGCTTCAACCGACGTCGCTGGCGATGGTGATTTGGCATTTTGATTCTGTGGCGGGAAAGCCCGCACTCCTCTGTATTTCATAAACGCCCCTGACGATGTGCGCGGTCTTTCGGTTGCTCGATCAGCGTCCGAAGGTCACGCGACACTGCCCTGCCATCGTTCCCCTCGTCGAACGATGGTTGATGTGGCCGGCGATGCGTCGGTCGCCGGCGCGAGTAAATTAGCGAAGCGCCGGCAGCGATGCTTGACGCTTACTCTGTTGTTCGCGCCGTCGGTTGCCCGTCGCGCGCGCCTCATGTGATGATGATTTAAGGTTGCGACCGGAAAATTTAAGATTGCGCGCCCCTACGCCGCCGAATTTGTGATAGTATCGCGCCCGTTTTGCAACCGGTTTTCGATGCGGTACGGCGCTTCGCGTGAACAGCGCGGAGTTGGCTGGGGCCGCGAAGGAGGAATAGCTTCCGTATTAGATGAACAAGACCTTGCAGCGTGTGAACGTGGGCGCGAATGTGTCGCGCGCGGCAAAGACGAATTTCTCGACCCCTCAGCACTCGCACACGGCGCATCTGCTCAGCGTCAGCGCCTTCAACGAGTATCCCGCTACGCCCGGCGATCACCCCATCTGGCGCATCCCAACGCCGTCGCTCATCCTCTCACCGGCGCGCGCGGTCGAAAATTTCAAGGCGATCCAGCGCGCATTCCCCGGCGCGACGGTCGGGTATGCCATGAAATCCAACCCGCATCCATCGCTGCTGGCGGCGCTCTCGCGCGTGGATGGCGCCTGGTTCGAGGTGGCGTCGAAGGCAGAGATCCAGGCCTTGTTGGACATCGGCGTGCCGGGCAGCCGCATCTTCTTCAGCAACCCGGTCAAGCAGCCGGCTCACATTGCGTTCGCCGTCCGGTCCGGCATTCGCCTGTTCGCCTACGACTCCGAGCACGAAGTGGAGAAGCTGGCGCAGTGCAACGACCCGGCCAGTCCGCTGGAGGTCTACGTGCGCATGACGGTGACGCACCAGGGCGCGCTGTGGCCGCTCACCCACAAGTTCGGCGTGGAACCGCGCCGCGCGGTCGAGCTGCTCAAGCTGGCCCAAGCGCGCGGCCTGCGGCCGGTCGGCCTGGCCTTCCACGTCGGCTCGCAATGCGTGCGCCCGGATACCTGGGCCGACGCGCTGCACGAAATCGCGCCGGCCTGGAAGATGGCGCGCGAGGCCGGCCTCGCGCTCGATTTCATTGACATCGGCGGCGGCTTCCCGGCGCCCTACACCGGCCCGACGCCGCAACCGCACGAGATCGCCGACGCCGTCTACTCCGTCCTCGAAACGTGTGCGCCGGGTGCCAGGCGGCTCTTCCTGGAGCCGGGGCGCGGCGTGAGCGGCAGCGCCGCCGACATGGTGCTGGAGATCACCGGTCTGGCGCAGCGGCCCGATGGCCAGACCTGGCTATACGTGGACGGCGGCTATTTCTCCGGCCTGTATGAGATCCCGGACGGCATCCGCCCTGCTGTGCAGCCGGTGATCCGCGAGGCGCGCCCGTTGGGCATGCGCACCTATCGCCTGGCCGGCCCGACGTGCGACTCGCTCGACACGCTGTTCGAGATGCGCTCGCCGGTCGAGCTGAAAGCCGGCGACCGGCTGGTGCTCAAGACGGCCGGTGCCTACGTGTATTCGGTCAGCTCGCCGTTCAACGGCTTCCCCGTGCCGGAGGTGCTGCACGAGGACGAGTGGATGCTGGACGTGGGCGAATTCCGCGGCATCTGCTAGCGCGGCGTGCGCCGGCCGACTCATTGTGGACGACCGCTCCTTCACCCGAAGGAGCGGTCATTTTTATGAGCGGTTGACGCGGCTCGCTCTGCAAACCGAAGATGTCGAGTTTAGTGGGAGGATTGCCTCTGCCCGCTTCAGTGTCGTCGCAACACGATTGCGGGGTAAGCCGACCAGGCCGACTCTCGGTGTGGCAGAAGCCCACCGCGCTTGATGCAGCAGGGGGTGAACTTTATGAAAGAAATCGCGCTTGATGACGTGCAGAAAGACCTCCTCGCACATCTCCAGAACCGCGAAAGCGTCCTCATCACCCAGGGTGGCAAGCCGGCCGGCGTGCTACTCGGCTTCGCTTCCGAAGAAGACTGTTACGACTACCTGCTGAAGAACGACCCGGAGTTGCTCCAAGCGCTGGCGATGCGCCTGTCCAATGGGGATGCACCTCGGCAGGGCGCGTAGCTTTAAGCGAACAGGTCGCGATTCGCGACCACCCACTCCCACAACTGCCGCGCGCCTTCGCGAATGCCGATCTTCGGCGTCCAGCCGAGCAGCCGCACGGCCTTGCTGTTGTCGCTGATGAACACGCGCTGGTCGCCGGGGCGCCAGTCGGCGTACGTCACCGGGATGGCCCGGCCGGCCAGCGCCTCCAGCATCGGTCCGGCCTCCGACCAGATGGTGAGCGTGTTCGCTGCGCCGCCGCCGATGTTGAACACCTCGCCGGCCACGGCGTCTATGCGCTCCCAGGCGGCGTCGTAGGCGGCGATCAGGTCGTCCACGTGCAGCATGTCGCGCACCTGTTTGCCGTCGCCGTAAATCGTGATCGGCCGGCCTGTAACCGTCGCGATCATCAGCCAGGCCAGCCAGCCCTGATCTTCAAGGCCGAACTGGTGTGGGCCGTAGATCGTGCTCTGGCGAAAGACCACCGTGCGCAGGCCGTAGATGCGGGCGTAGTCGCGCGTGTAGAGGTCGCCGGCGCACTTGGAGCAGCCATAGGGCGACTTCGGATCCACCGGCCGGTCTTCGGCGATGCCGTTCGGGTAGTCGCGGTAGCGGTAGCGCGCGCCGTCCAGCACTACGGCCACGTCCTCCATACCGCCATACACCTTGTTCGTTGAGGCGTAGATCATGGCCGGCGGGCGCGGCTGCGCCCGAATGGCCTCCAGCACGTTGAACGTGCCGAGCGCGTTAATCTCGAAGTCTTCGCGCGGGTCGAGCACGCTCTTCGTCACGGTTACCTGGCTGGCCAGATGCACCACTAGGTCCGGCTGAGTCTCTGCCATGATCCGGTGCAGCCGCGGGAAGTCGCGGATGTCGCCGTGGTAGAAGCCGATGCAGCCGGCGCGGCCATCGCTTTCGGCCTTGCGGCGGAGCCAGTCGAGGTTGTGCTGCGTGCGCGGCCGCGAGAGGTTGTCGAGCAGGACGACGTGGTTGCCTCGGTCGAGATGATGCGCAGCCAGGTTGCAGCCGATGAACCCGGCCCCGCCGGTGATGAGCACTCGCATACGTGAGCCGCGCGATTATAGCGGCGCTGCGTAGTTAACCACGGGGTGCATTCACGCATGAGGGCAACGTTATGCAGTAGAGCGCGGACGCCGTTCCGCGCCCCTGATGCATCGGCGATGGTGCACTGGCGGACTTGTGCCCTGAATGTCCCCGATCCCATTTCCCGTAACCACGAAGGCGCGAGGACACGAAAGCACTTCGAGGCCTCGTGACTTCGCAGTGGGATTGAAAAGCCGTCGAGTGCATGACCTTCACGGCAGCCACGCCGGTTGTGTCCCATCGGTAACCAGCTTGCGGCGTTCGCTGCCGTCGGCTTTGAACAGCCACAGCTCCGGCACGGCGTTGATCTGCAGCAGGTTGTAGCGCTGCACGACGATCCACCGGCCGTCCGGGCTCCACGCGAAAGCGCCGTGGCTGACCTCCGGCTCAGACGTGAGCCGGCGCATGTTCGAGCCGTCGGGCGCGATCAGCCACATCTGCGGGCCGAGGACGCCGCTGGCACCGCCTGCCTCCTGCCGGCCAAACACCACCACATCACCCAGCGGCGACCAGACCGCGCCGGAGTTGCGCGCCGGCCCCAGCGGCGTGACCGGCGTGATGATGTTGGTGACCAGGTCGGCGCGCAGCAGTTGGTCGTAGCGCCCCGCGTCGAACGCCTCGAGTTCGGGGTAGATGAGCTGGTTGCCGTCGGGCGACCACGTGCCCGGATCACCCAGCACGCTGGGCAGCTCGATGCGCTGGTCGGCAGCCAGGTCGAGTACCACAATGTTGTTGGCGTTGCCGTCGTAGAAGGCCAGCTTGTCGCCTGCGGGCGCGTAGCGCGGCAGCGACGCGATCTGCTGAGAGTCACCGAACAGCGGCGCGGTCTCTTTGGTGTTGACGTCGGCCAGCCAGACGCGCGCCGGCCCCGGCGAGCGGCCGACCGCGCCCTGCACCAGCACGCGCCTCTCGAAGGCGATGCGCGTCCCATCGGGCGACCACGACATGGCCTGGCACACTTGGCCGTCGCACTTCACCAGCCGCTCGCGACCGGAGCCGTCGCTGTTGATGATGTAGATGTCGCGCTCCGGATCCTCCATGGCGCGGTCGGCGCTGTAGGCGATGCGCGACCCGTCCGGACTGACCGCAAAGTCGTAGATGCCATACGGCTCGTCCGTCAGGCGCTGCGTCGTGCCATCGCGCGGGTCCATCACGAACAGGTTGGCGATGCCGCTGGCCGGCGCGAGGTAGATCAGGCGCGGGTGGCTGGTGCGGAAGGTCCACGTTGTGTCGCGCAGCACCGACCGGCCGCGCACGCTCATCGCGCCCGAGGCGAGCGTGACGGTGTAGTGCGTATCCGGCTGCAGCGGCTGCGCTGCCGAGAGGAAGACCGTGCTGCCGTTCCAGCGCCAGGTGCCGGAGACCGGCGGCGTGATGCGCAGGCGCTGCTCCACCGTAGTCGTGCTCATCGGCTCGCTGAAGGTGATGGCGATCAGGCTGCGGGTGGGCGCGCGCTCGGCGTTCATCGTCGGCGAGGTCTGCGTGATGCGCACGCCGACCTGATCGCCGCGCACGATGAAGAAGGCGATGAGCAGGGAAAGGACGAGGATGCTGCCGATGGCGGCACGATCCATTCGGTCGAGACGCATGGTTGGGTAGCGCGGGTGAATTTTACGCAGCGCGGGAAGGTGTCGGGGGTATCAATGGTGCTGGTGGTGTCAGTAGTGTCGTGAGTGTCGAGAGTGTCGGGGGTGTCGGGCTTTACAATCGCGCCATGCAACGTTCACCTATCGCTTGGCTGTATTGGCTGCTGTTCTTCGCGTGTCTGGCGCTGGTGATCGCGCTGAACCTACCCTGGCCGGGCTTGCCGCCGCAAGACCCCGGCGCGCTGCTGCGCGACAATTGGTTCCTGTGGGGCTTCAACTACTTCGGCATCCTGCTCATGCCGCTGGCGGCGCTGGTGATTGACGACGCGCTGCGCCGGAAGATGCGCTGGCCGTTCTACGTCATCCCGATGTTCGTCGTCGGCATCCTCGTGCTCAGCGTGTATATGGCGCGCCGGCCGGCGGGCGACCTGCTCAAGCGCGAGACGCCCCGTCTGCTCGAGCTGCGCTGGCTGTGGTGGATCCTGTGCGCCGCCGTGATCTTGATCGGCGCGTTCTTCCTGCCACGCGGCTCGCTGCCGGAGCTGGTGGACACCATGAGCCGCAACCTCGGCCTGACGTTCATGTGGCTGGACATCGCGCTCAACCAGATCGTCGCGCTGCCGCTGGCCCAGGCCGACATGCAGCGGCGTGGCGTCGCAGCGCAGGCGCAGACGTCCTGGCTGATCGCCATCCTGCTCACCGGGCCGCTCGGCTTGTGCGCCTACATGGCCACGCGCCCGGGCGTCGCGGCGGACTTCCGCGCGCCGGCGGCGCAGGCCGAGCCGGCGTGACTATCGTGCGCTTCAGACGTGCTTCTTCGGCGAGTCGAAGCGCACCTCGACCGGCTGGCTGTCCACCACGTCCACCCAGCGCTTCACGTCGAAGGTGAGTTCGACCACGGCGCAGGTGGGCATGTCCTCGATGTCATCGCTGAACCGGTGCGCCAGCTCGGCCAACTCCGGATTGTGGCCGAAGAGCATCACCTTGTCGTATTTGTCGTCGAGTTCCTGAATGAGGTAGAGCAGGCTGCTGACCTGTGCGCCGTAGATGCGCCGGTCCACCACGATGGCCTTGCGGTCGTAGCCGATCTTCTCGGCGATGATCTGCGCCGTGGTGAGCGCGCGCACGGCGGAGCTGGACAGGATCAGGTCGGGGACGACGCCGCGCTTGGCCAGGCGTTCGCCCATCTTCGGCGCGTCGCGCTTGCCGCGGTCGTTCAGTGGCCGGTCGTGATCGGGCAACGAAGGATCGTCCCAGCTCGATTTAGCGTGGCGGACCAGGATGAGTTTCTTCATGGATTGTCCTCTGGCGCGATGGGGCGCACCGGTTGACCGCGCTCATGCCAAAGCGCGCTGCAGCTTCTCCCACGCCTTGCCTTTGATGCGGCGATAGACCTTGGGGAATTCGGCGCGCAACGCCTCGGCCTGTTGGGCGTAGCGCTGCGCGATCTCGCCAAGCGCGAAGATGGTCTGCGCCGGCAATTCATGCTGCGGCGACAGGCTCAGGCGGCGCATCTGCTCGATGGCGACGTGGGCGTCCTGGTGCAAGCCGAGCAGGTCTTGCAGCGCGATCAGGCGCGGCAGATAGCTGCGGATCACCTTCCCGTAGAGCGGCTCCGCGAATTCCAGCGCGTAGCGCAGCCGCTTGCATCGGATGCGCAGCTCGTGGTATTCGCTTGGCGACGAATCTTCCGCGATGTCGTCGCCCAGTGCGCGCACCTTGTCGTAGCGGCGGCGGATCAGGCCGGGCATCTCCTTGCGCGCCGGCTGCGCGCATTGCTCGCCCGCCTCCACGCCTGTGCCGCTGCGTAGGAAGCCGGTGAACTCGGCAACCAGTCGCTCGTAACGCGCCGAGTTCAGCCCGCGCAGCAGCTTCGCCCGCGTTTGGTCGCGCTGGTGGGCCAGCAGCGCCTCCAGGCTGTCCAGCGCGCACGGTTCGAGCGTCGCATCTTCTTCGCGCCAGGTGGCCAGGCGCTCCAGTTGCACGTCTAGGTCGCGCACGCCGCCGAGGAGCCGGGCGATCCAGCGCAGCTCATCGCGCAGGCGTTGCGCTTCGGGCGGCAGGTAATCGCGAAAGAGGCTCAGCGCAGCCCGCAGCCGGCGCGTCGCTACCCGCGCGCGATGCACCGCTTCGGGGTCTTCGCCCAGGCGCACGCCTGGCTCGTGCAACAGGAACTGAGCGAAGTGCTCGCGCAGCACGGCATACGCCAGCTCACCGATGGTCGGGTCGTCGTCCAGGTGGTCGGTGTCTTCGGGCCGGCCGAGGTCGAGCGCGAACCCGGGCTGCAACTGCTGCGCGCGCAGGCCGAGTTCGAACTTGGAATCGGCCGCCGGGCGCAGGTGGTTTGCCGCGCGCATCTCGGCGACGAATGCTTCCACGGCGTCGGGCGCGCGGCCAGAGGCGCCGTCGGGCGAGACTTCCACTTCGACGCGCCGGAAGCACACCGGCCTGCGTCGCCGGTCGGCGGCGATGGACACGTCGTCGAGGGCGATTTCCGCCAGGCGCGCGCCGTCTTGATACACGCCGATGCGCCGGCGCCGGGTGTGCGCGTCGAACAATCGGCGCAGGGCGTGGGCCGCGCGCTTGCCCAGGGCCGCCTTCACGCGCTGGCCGACCGGCCCCGGCGCACGGATCACTCTGCTCGTGGGGTCGCTCGCGATGCCGTCGAAATTCAGCCGCTCGTTGATCTCGCGCCGCCGGCGTAATCCGTCCTTTCGTGTGCCGAACGACTTGAGCGTGGCCTCAGCGGGTTCACCCTCGGCCTGCCGCAGGCGCAACACGTAGCCTGCACGGAAGAGCCGCCAGTCCGGCGTGTCGTAGTAACTGTCAACGTGTTCCTTTGGCTCGTCGAAGTGGAACTGCAGGTCGCGGGCCTCGGCGCGCGCGCGCAGCCAGCTCTCCACTACGCCGAGGTCGTCTACGTCGAACTGCCATTCGATCTCTTGCTGATTGTCAACTCGGTCGGTCAGCGCCATACTGCGTTCTTGGATACGATCCAGATGACGACGTGGTCATCTGCCCCCATGCGCCCTGCGGACGCACAAGACTCTTGCGCAATATTCTACAGCCGGCGGATTGTCGAGGTTTTCAAAAGGTGCACTTTCTAACATGGGCAGCACGAATGCGCAGCGGATAAATCCGCGCGCAACGCACGGCAAAGCCGGCGCAAGACCGGCTTCGCTGCGCATTGCCCGCGACTTCAGTCGCCGGGCGGTTTGCGTTGGGCGCTGCTGCGCGACCCTTTCGCCGTAGCGGCACACGCGCTCTTTTTAGCCGATTCCGAATTGATGAGGTTGCTCGAGAGCTTGCGCCCGGCGCTAAAACCGCCAAGCTGAGGGGGACAAGCGAGGCGCGGCAGTTCGCAGTCCGCAGGCGTGAAGCCTGCGGCTACCGCACGAATGCGCATTGCCCGCTTCCTTCAGCGCGGCCTATTCATGGCCGCGCTGCTCTAAAAAAGCATTCGCCAGCGGGGGCTGTAGGCGCCCTCTGAATAGCCCGCATGGGCTACCGCAGCGCGTCGTTGGCAGCGCACACGGGCACGGAACGGCGTCCGGGCACGGAACAGAGTCCGTGCCCTACCGTGCGATGGTTTTGCCCCTATCCGCGAATGCAACCCCTCTAAAGCCCGAGCGGAGTCTGAACGCGGATCATCGGCGCACCATGGGCACATACACAAATGCCGCCGGCGGATTCACCCACAGCGCGCTGTCGGCTTGCGACCAGTAGCCCTGATCGTCCCGGGCGCGGAAGGTGATGATGTGCGGGCCGGGCGCGAGCTGCGAGATGGACAGCGTGGCCGTGATGCCGGTGGACAGCACGCCGTCGCGGTGCGAGCGCCACTCGTAGGCCACGATGCTTCGCCCGCGCGCCGCGTTGGCCGATGCATCGCCGACCAGATACAGCAAGTCATCGCGCTTCGCTTCGACGGCGTTCGCGTCGGCTTTCAGGATCACCGCCACCGGCAGCTCGACGGTGATGGGCACGGCGGGCAGGATCGCTGCTGCGCTTTCGGCGACCGGCGCGTTCTCTTGGGCGTCGGCGCCTTCGCCTGGCAACTGCGGGGCTTTGCCGTCCTCCGCTGGCGGCTGCGGTGCTTCCGGCGGCGCGTCGTCGGGCGGCTTGGTGTCGTCGCCGGCCAGCACGGCCTGCGGCAGGTTCTGGCCGGTGTCGAACACACCCACCGCGTAGAACGAGAGGGGCAGCTCGGTGCCGCGCTGCGCGCCGGACACCAGCACGTAGCGCGCCGTCTGTCGCTCGAACCCGATCACGTCCACGCCGCCGTCGCCCTCATTCGTCCAGAAGACGTTCCGCCAGGCCCCGCCATCGGAGACGAACACGCCGTAGCGGCGGGCGTAGCCGGCTTCCCAGTTGATCGTCACCTGGTTGAACGACTGCCTGCTGCCTAGATCCACATACCACCACTGGCCATCGCCGGGCTTCGCCGCCCAGCGCGTGGTCGGGTCGCCGTCGGTCGCCAGCCAGGGTTCCGCGCCGATGAACTCGGTCGAGGAGGCGACGGCTGGCTTGCCCTGCGCGAGGTTGGCCAGCGGCGCGCCTTCCACGATGAGCTGATACTGGCCCGAAGAGCGCGAGGCATAGCTGCGCGCGATGATGCGATACACGCCGGTCGCGGGCGCCACATACGACAGCAGCGCGTTCCTGTCGCCTCCGCCGTCGTCGTTGAAGCTCACCCGCGCGCCGCTCGGGTTGTACAGCTCCAAGTACGGGTCGAGCGCGCTCGTCACCTTGTTCATGCGCAGGCGCAGCGTGCGCCCGGCGGCGACCGAGACGTAGTACGTGTCGCGGTCGCCGGCCGGGCTGACCGTGCCGGTTAACGTCTGGCCGAAGGCGATCCAGCGGAAGTCGTCGGGGTCACCGCCGGTGACGAGCGAAAGGCTGAGGACGTATGCACCGGTGCTGGCGCGGTAGGCCTTCGCCCGGATGCGGTATTGCCCGTTGACGGGGAGCGTGGCCTGCAGGCGCGCGTTCTTGTTGCCGCCGCCGTCGTCGTTGCTGCCCAGCAGCCGGCCGTCGGGCCGGTAGAGCTCGACGAAGCTATCGAGCGCGCTGCCGCTCGCCTTGTTCTGCGTGATCAACACCACCTGCCCGGCGAGACCGTCGAACGTGAAGTCGTCGGTATCGTAGGCCGGCAGGATCGTGCCGTTGCACGACTCGCCGATGCCGATCGGGCCGCCGTCGTTGTCGGGGATGTTGCCGGTGCCGGGCGTGAACAGCAGGCGATTGGGCGAACCTGTGCCGGCGTTCCGCACCTTGTTCAGCGTCGCTATGTTCACCAGCGCCTGGTGCACCGCCGCCGGCGAGGCGGACGGGTTCACCTGCAGGTATTTTGCCACTGCGCCGGTGACGTGCGGCGCGGCCATGGAGGTGCCGCTGAGTTCGGCCGTCGCCGCGTCCGACTCGATCCAGGCCGAGGTGATGCCGCTGCCCGGCGCGAACAGGTCGAGGCACGCGCCGATGTTGGAGAAGGCAGCCCGGTAGTCGGTGCGCTCGGTCGCGCCCACAGTAATGCCCTCGGCCACGCGCGCCGGCGAGTAGTTGCATGCGTTCCTGCCGTAATCGTTCCCCGCGGCCAGCACATACGTCACACCGGCGGCGATCGAGTTGCGCACCGCTGTGTCGAGCGCCGCCGAGGCGTTGCCACCCAGGCTCATGTTGGCGACGGCGGGTTTAATGTGGTTGGCCGTCACCCAATCTACGCCGGCGATGACGCCGGAGAGCGTGCCATAGCCATCGCATCCCAGCACGCGCACGGCGTAAAGCGTGACCTGCTTCGCCACGCCATAGGTCGCGCCGCCGATTGTGCCGGCCACGTGCGTGCCATGGCCGTCGCAATCGTTCACGCCGTTGCCGTCATCTATGGCCGTGAAGCCGGCCAGCGCGCGCCCGCCGAACTCGACGTGGGTCAGGCGGATGCCGGTGTCGAGGACGTAGACGTGGACACCGCTGCCGGTTTCGCTGTAGGTGTAGCTTGCGTCGAGCGGCTGGTCGCGCTGGTCAATCCGATCCAGGCCCCACGGCGGGTCGGTCTGCGCCTCGCCGGTCGCGAGGCGCTCGGCGCGGTAGGTGACGAGGCGATCCGGCTCGACGAAGGCGACGCTAGGGTCGTTCTGCAGCGCGGCGGCGGCAGCGGGGCTCATCCGCGCGGCGAAGCCGTTCAAGGCAGCCGAATACTCGTAGATCACCTCGGCGCCGTAGACGTCGGCGGCTTGTGCCTTCACCGATTGCATCGCTGCGCGGCCGGCGCCGGGGTTGAACACGACGATGTAGCGGTTGGGCACGATGCCGCTCTGCAAGCCGGACGCGGCCCGGGCGACGGTCGTTTGTGGGATGGATGCCGCCAGCGCGATTGCAGCGGCAAAGGTGAGGCGAATGATCGTTTGCATTGAATGAACCCCCTCGGTGCAGAGATTGTAGCGGCTTTTGCGCCGCCGATCCCTGACTCCCGACTTCCGACTTCCGGGCTCAAGTTACGCCGTGACTTGAAATCGCATGTTATCGCAGAAACGGGTGTACTTCCCGCTAGGGGGCAAAATGCCCGGCGACTGAAGTCGCAGGCAATTTGCAGCGAAGCCGGCCACACGCCGGCTTTGCCATGCGTTGCGCGCGGATTCATCCGCTGCGCAAATCCACACAATGCCCTCGTGAGAAAATGCACCCGCAGAAACCAGGTTTCTTGGACACCGGAAGAAGCGTGTTACATTTCCCTCTGTGAACGCCCGTCCGCGGATTTTGATCCTGCATGCCTCCGGCACCAACCGCGACCACGACGCCGCCGTGGCTTGCGAGCTGGCCGGCGGCGCGCCCGAGATCGTCCACGTCAACCAGTTGCGCGCCGGCGAGCGCCGCTGGGCCGATTATCAGATGCTGGTGCTGCCCGGCGGCTTCAGCTATGGCGATGCGCTCGGCGCCGGCCGGCTGGTCGCGCTCGACCTGAACGTCTATTTTGCCGACGAAGTGCGCGCGTTCGTCGCGTCGGGCAAGCCGGTGATCGGCATCTGCAACGGCTTCCAGGCGCTGGTGAAGGCCGGCATCCTGCCCGGGATCGAGGCCGGCGGCGAGGTGCAGCAGGCCACGCTCGCCCGCAACGCGCGCGGCCGGTTCGAGTGCCGGTGGGTGACGCTGATCCCCAATCCGGATAGCCCGTGCCTATTCACCCGCGGCCTGCGCGAGCCGATCTATTGTCCGGTGGCGCATGGCGAGGGCAACTTCATCCCGCGCGACGAGGCCGTGTTGGCGGCGCTGCGCGCGCGCGGGCAGATCGCGCTGACCTACGGACGCCAGGGGTCAGGGGTCAGGGGTGAGGGAGCAGGAGTCGGGGAGCACTTTCTGGCCTCTGACTCCTGGTCCCTGGCCCCTGACACCCGGCCCCTGACACCTTATCCCGACAATCCCAACGGCTCGGTCGCGGACATCGCCGGCATCTGTAATCCTCAGGGCAACGTGCTCGGCCTGATGCCACACCCGGAGAACCACATCTACCCGTGGCAGCACCCGCGCTGGACGCGCGGCGAACGCGGCGGCCTGGGGCTGGCGCTCTTCGAAGCAGCAATCCGCGCACTGGCCTCCGGCACTTAAACTCACTGAGCGAACGTGGGCATGAAGCCCGCGGCTACCCACTTCTGACCTCTGACTGTCAGAAAAGTCATAGAACCGCCGCAGATTTGAGCGCTTCTGACAGCCGCCGGCATGCTACGATGACATCAGCATGTCGAACGCGCCTGCGCCGACCGCCCTCTTCACCTGCGAAGTGATCCGCGTTATGCCATTCGGCCTGCTGGTCAGGCTGGAAGATGGCCGAACGGCCGTCATTCGCGAGCGCGAACTAGGCTGGACGGCGGAGGAGCGGCAGAACTGGCGGCAGACCTATCGGCCCGGCGTCAAGTTGCAGGCCGTGATGCTGGACGAACGCGCAGGTGAGTCGCCGGAGTTGAGCATCCGCCTGGCGCACGCCGACCCCTGGCTCACCCTCACCGACTGGCTTTCCATCGGCCAACTGGTCGAGGGCGTCGTTACCGCAGTGCAGCCCTACGGCGTCTTCGTCGAGCTGCAGCCGGGCGTCACCGGCCTGTTGCACCACTCGAACCTGCCGGCCTGGTGCAAGCGGCCCATCGGCGATGCCTTCTGGCCAGGCGACGCCGTGAAGGCAGTAGTGCAGCACATTGACGTCCAGCAGCGCCGGATCGCCCTGACCATGCGCGACATCCGCACCGTGCGCTGGTCCGACGACGCGCGCCCGAACGGCAAGGCGCCGGTTGAGATGCGCTCCGGCGCGCCCGTTGCGCCGAAATCGCAATCCCGCCTGCCGCTGGCGCTGGCCGGCCTGCCGCGCGCGTACGCCGTGTTGCTGGTGGACAACGACGACGCGCATCGCGACCGGTGGGTGCAATGGCTGCGCAGCGCCGGCCAATATGCCGTGGGCGCTGCGTCGGCGGAAGACGCTCTGGCGCGCCTGGACGCAGGCGAGGCGTTCGACCTGGTGCTCATGGACGTGCAACTGCCGGGCATGCCGGGCCCGGAGGCACTGGCGCGCATCCTGGACGACGCGCCGGAGGCGCGCGGCGTGCTGACTTCGGGTGACTGGGGCTGCCTGCATCAAGATGCGAACCCGGCGCTGAGGCAGTTGATGACGCGCGGCGTGCGGGTGCTGCCGAAGCCCTTCGAGGCCGAAGACTTGCTGGAGGTGCTCCTGTCGCTGGGCACTACCGGCCCGGCAGAGGTGACGTTCGCGCATGAACCGAAGGCGCCGGGGAGTACCTACGCCGAGCCACAGCGGCTGTTGGTGCAGGCGGTGCTGCGTGCCCAACGCCTGACTCGCGCCTCGCTGGCCGTGCTGTTCAGGCTGGACGCCTCGGCTCGCAGGGTAGAGATTGAGCTGCCCCACGGCGACGAGCGGCTGGCGATCGAAGCGACGCCGAACCTGATCCACAGCCCGGTGCGCGACGTGGCCGAGGATCGCGCGTTTTGCGTCGTCGAGGATGCCGGAGCCGCCGCCGGCAAGTTGCGCTATTTGCTGCCGCTGCTGCGCTTCGGCGCGTGCTTGGGCGCGCCGGTGCCCGCGGATGCAGCGCATCGCTACGCCCTGTTCTTCTTCTACGACCGGCCCACGGCCTTCGATGAGGCGCGCCGCGAACAAGCGCGGGCCGGCGCGCTGGCGGTCGGCGCAGCGCTGGAGCGCCGCGAGATGGTCGCCCGCATCGTCATGGTCCAGCGTGACATTTTGCTCGGCCAGTTGAACCGCGGCCTGGTGCATGAGATGAACAACCGCATCCCTCTGGCGAGCGAATCGGTGAAATCGCTGAAGCGGCAACTCGACGAAATCGAGCGCGCGCTGGACGTCTCGCCGACATCGGCGCACGACCTGGTGCGCCACGTGCAGGGCATGCTGGCGAACGCCGTGGAGAGCGTCGCGGTGCTGTCGCGCATGAATGAGTTGTTCCGGCGCTTCACGGCGCAGTCGAGCGTCCGCATCGTACGCGTAGATCAGGAGGCAGGGGAAGCCGCCCAGATGCTGCGCGATGAGGCCGAGCGCGCCGGCGTGGACGTCAAGGTCGAGCCGCCCGAGCGCATGGTCATCGTGCGCACCAACCCGGTCTATTTGCAACACGTCCTGCTCAACGTGATGCTGAACGCCGTCCAGCAGATCGCGCTGCTGCGGCCTCGGAGGGAGCACCGAGAAGGTCACGTGGGCCGCGTGCGCGTGCGGATCGAAGAGCGGCAGCGCCGCGCCGGACCGGTCGCGATCATCAGCGTCGAGGACGACGGGCCGGGCATCCACCGCCAGCACCAGCAGCGCATCTTCGACCTAGGCTTCACCACGCGCGCAGACGGCAGCAGCGGGCTGGGGCTCTACGTCGCGCACCATCTAGCGGAGGCGATGCAGGGCCGCGTCTACGTCGCGGAGAGCGCCATGCTGTGGGGCACGCGCTTCGTCGTGGAGCTGCCGGGAGGTGTGTGACTCAGTAGGGCGCGCTCTCCGCAGCGCGCCCGCGAAACGCTACACAGAGCTCTTTCTACCCATTGTCAAAACATTCGGCGACCAACGTGGGAACCTGGGGTTCCTCGAGAACACCGGGTTCTACAAAGAGGTGACGAGATGATTCGCGTGCTGGTTCTCGATGACGATCCACTAGTCGCGCACTGGTTGGCCGACCAGTTGCAATTGGAATCCGATGTGCAGATCCAGGCCGTCGTCGCCTCGACACCAGAGGAAGCGATGCAGCTCGTGCAGGGCGACGCGCAGCCGTTCGACGCCTTCCTGATTGACGAGCGGCTCGGCGCCGGCAAGGATGGCATCGTCGCCATGGAGGACCTAAAGCGCTTGCGGCCGGACGCCGAGGCGATCATCTTCACCGGCTTTGACGATCCCGAAGTCGGCTACCGCGCGTTGCAGGCCGGCGCGTGGTGCTATCTCCCGAAGACGGACGGCCTGATGCCCGAGTTGGTCTGGCGGCTGCGCTGGTTGCAAGGCCTGCGCATGCTGGAGGAGGCGACGCGCCGAGCCCAGCGCGCCGAATCGCTCAAAGAGGTGGCCGACGTCATCGTCCAGAGCGCACGGCAGATAGGGTTCGAGCGCGCGCGGTTGTGGCGGGTGGATGGCGCCGCCGAGGCCTGGGTGAACGGCGCGGCAGGGCATGACGGCATCACGCAGACCCTGGTCGCGCTAGCTGCTGCCGGTGAGTGCGCGCCGGTCGAGATGCCGAAGGAGCCCATCCCCCTCGACCGGTCGCCCTATGCCGGCCGCGCGCTGGCGTCGCCGGCGGAGGTCACGCGCTTCCACGGCGAGGAACTCGGCCCCGGCTACCTCGCCCGCCAGAAGCGGGCCGAAGGTTACCGCCCGCCGGTTGGCGATTGGCTGGTTGCGCCGCTGCGCGCGGAGGGGCGCCCGGTCGGCCTGCTCGTGCTCGACAACCTCACGCAGGCGCACGAGATCACCCGCGAGCAGCTCCAGTTGTTGCAAAAGTTCTGCCGGGTGGCATCCCTCGCGTTGGAGCGCGCCTGGCGCCATGAACGCCGGCGCCTGTTGAACGAGATCGGCGCGCGCATCATGACCCAGGCCGCCCACAGCGACCTGGACAAGTTGCTGAAGCGGCTGCGCCAGGAGCTCGGCCGCTTCACCAACGCGCACAATTTCATCGCCGCGCTGGTCGAAGAGGAGGGCAACCGGCGCTACCTGCACTACCGGGTGCGCTACGAAGACGGGCGCTGTCAACAGCCGGTTTGGCGCCCCCTGTCGGAGCCCGGCCTGCTGGCGCACGTGGTCGAGCGCAACGGGCCGGTCTTCGCGCCGGATGCGGCGCGGTACCGTGCCGAACACGGCCTGCAGGCCTTCGGCACGCCGGCCCGCTCGTGGATGGGTGCGCCCCTGCGCGTGAAGGGTCGAGCGGTCGGCGTGATCGCCCTCGAGAACAACCGCAAGACGAACGCCTTCACTCAAACGGAGTTCGAGCAGTTCGTCGAGGTCGTCGCGCATGTGCAGGGCGCAATTCAGGTCGCGCGGCTGGAGGAGCAGCAGGAACAGAACAGCAGGCGCCTGCGCCTGCTGCAGCGGGCAAGCGAGGAGATGATGAAGCTGGTTGACAAACGGGACGAAGCGGCGTTGTGGCTCGCCGCGTTGACGGCGGCCACGGCCGACTACGGCCTGCAGTTCAATCGCGCCGCGCTGTTCCTGGCGCGGGACGGCGGGGCGAAGGTGATCGGCCGCGCCGGCGTCGGCCACTTCGACCTCGCCGAGGCGCGCGCTGCCTGGTGGGCCAACCGGGAGTCGCGCATGGACTTCGACCGCTTCTTGGCCAAGTTGCGGCAAGGCACGCTGGAGCCCACGCCGTTGCATCGCTGGGTGTGCGAGCAGGTGATTGACCTCTCGTTGCAGAAGGGGCATGCCTTCCAAAACGTCCTACACACGGGCAGGCCTATGCGCATCCCGGCCGGCAAGGCTGCGCGGCGCTTGCCGGAGCCGTTCGTCGCGCGCTTCGGCGCGCACGACTGCGCCCTCGTTCCCTTGCGCGCCGGCAGCCGGGTGATCGGCCTGGTCGTGGTGGACAACGCGCACGATGGCAAGCCCATCCGCAAGCTCGCGCTCGACTACCTTGAGTCGCTGCTGGCGCACGCTGCGCTGATCTACGAGGACCACCGGCAACGCAAGGCGCACGAGCGGCTGAACGCGCTCACCTGCGACATCCTCTCGCACGCCAGCCGGCCGTCCTTGAAGGACACGCTGGCCGAGATCTGCCGGGTCGCGCTCGACGTGGCCGGCGTGGATTGCGCCTCGATCGTGCCGGCGACGGAGAGCGGCGCGCAAGTGACCTATGACGTCGAACGCGCGGGGCACGCCGGCTGGCAGAAGGTGCTCGACCCCGTGCGTACGCCACGCCCAGATGGCATCACGGAGCACGTCCTGCGCGCCGGCAGGCTGGTCGTGCCCGACATCGGCAAACACGAGGCGCGCTACGCCGGGAAGCCGATCGGCGAACACCCGGTGCTGCGCGAGGAGGGGGTTCGCGCGCTGATCTGCGCGCCGGTGCGCGCGGTGGAGACGGGCGAGACGCTCGGCGCGCTGCGCTTGTACTGGCGGTCGCCGCAGGCGTTCGACCAGCCCGAGCTGACGCAGGCGGAGATGTTCGCCCGCCTGGCGGCTGTGGCAATTCAGAACTGGCGCGCGGCGCAGCAGACGCGCGCCGCCGCCGAGGCGGCCGAGGCCGAAGCCCAAACGCGCGAGCGCGAGCTGGCCATCCACCGGCGGGTCATGTCTGCGGCGCTGCAGCCGGATGCCAGCCAGGAAGACGTGGTTCGCGCCCTGCTGGACGCAGCCCGCGACATCTTGAACCTGCCGCGGGTCGTCGTCGAGGTCAACCTGCGCGAATGGGAGCCGTCCGATGACCCGGCGGATTCCGAGCCCCGCGAGATCCGCCGCGAATACTTCCTCGATGCGAGCGGCGCGCTTCAGTGCGACCGAGAACCCGATCCGTTCCGAGGCGTGATCGGGCGCGCGCTGTGCAGCGGGCAAACGCAACCGGCCCACGACGTGACCGCGCCGGAGTGGCGCGAGTCCTTCTATGACGTCCACGGCCGCGCGACGCGCAGCCAACTGGTCGCGCCGATCCTGCGCGGCGATGCGCGCGATCCGGCGGAAGCGATCGGCGCGCTCAACGCGGAGTCGCCGGTCCTGGGCGCGTTCGGCGAAGCGCATGCCCGCGCCCTGGAGCGGCTGGCCAGTGTCGCCGCGTTGGCGCTGGACAACGCGCGTTGCCTGGAAGGCCGGCGGCGGGTGTTGGAGACGGCGCACGAAATCGCTGCGCCGATCAACCTGTCAAGGACGCTGGGGGAGATTCAGCGGGTCGTGCGTGCGGTCGCGCCGGACCTGTCGGTCCTGACCATCTGGCATGTGGACCTGGGCGCCAAGGCGATGAAGCTAGGGACGCATTTCGGCGTGCGCGATCTGGACGCGCTCTATGCAGAGCATGCGGACGAAGGCGGGATCATCCATCGCGTCTTGAATCGAGAACGGCCGATTTTCGTGTCACAAGCCGAAGGCCATTTGTTTAGCAGCGATTTCGTGCGCCGAGAGGGCATTCGCGCATTCGCCGCCTTGCCGCTACGAGCCGAAGGCCAAAGCGTCGGCGTCATGTTCCTGAGCTATCGCCATCCACACTGCTTCACCCCGGAGGAGCGCTTCCTCTTCGAAACGCTGGCGGGGCTGGCCGCCAGCAGCATCCGCGATGCGGCACTGGTGGAATTTGCAACGCAGGAGTATGCTCAAAGAGAGCTAGTTCAACAGGTAGCCGAAGTAGCTGCTACCGCTTTCAGCACACGCCCAACAAGTGGATGGACACGCAGCCCAAGCCGAATCCAACAGGCGGCCGAATTGACCGCCACCACCTTCAGTAAAGATGAGGCGCTGCGCCGGATCATGGCGCTGCTGAAGGAGCACTACCCGCATGCCTATATCGCCATCTATACCTACGAGCGCGCGGAACACGTCCTGAAGGTGACCCCTGCCTCGCTCGACTTCTACCCGTTCGAGGACGTGAGCGAGACCGGCACCCTGCAAATCGGCGACAGCAGCATTGCCGGCCACGTGGCGCGACTGGCGCTTGAGACGCGAGACTTCCAGCTCTATAACTGCCTCGATGCGCGCTCAGATCCCTACTTTTTGAAGGGCACCGAGGGGATGAACTCCGAGCTGTGCGTCTCGCTGATGAGCGTGCAGCGCGACTTGCTCGGCGTCTTGATCCTGGAGAGTCCGAATCCCGAAGCCTTCGACGAGGACGATGAGAGACAAATTCGCGGCATCGCCCGCCAGATCAGCCTGGTGCTGGAGCGCGCCGAACTGGGCGACCGGCTCGTCTATCAGACCGCGCTGGCGATGGCCACCGGCGGCTTCGTAGACTTGGAGCACGTCGCCCGATCGGAGTTGCTGAAGATCCGGCGGCGGGCAGCGTGGTTATCCCGAAAAGAAGCCACGCTCTCCGAACAAGGCAGTTCCTGGTTGCGCGAGATAGATGAGAGCGCCGAGCGCTTGCGGCTGGTGCTCAACGAGGCGCGGGCGGGAAACCCGGATGCGCCTCTTGAGCCTACACCCTGCGACCCGTTGATTCGGGACGTCGTTGAGGAAGCCTGCCGGCGACGTCCGGCGGCAAATCTGAAACGCGAGTTTGACCTGAATTGCGGCGACGCGCTCGTGGAGGTCAACTGCAAAGCGCTCCGCTGGGCGCTGGATCACCTGGTGGGGAACGCCCTCGATGCCATGAAGGGCAACGGCCGGCTGACCGTTCGCACCCGGCTCAGGGCCGGCCAGTGGGCCGAGGTGCGC
>JANWYN010000034.1 GCA_025055235.1 Candidatus Roseilinea sp.
CCCTCGCGGTCGAGCGTCTGGAACGGGTTGTCGGGCAGGATGCCCTCTTCGACGTACTTGAGCAGGAAGCCGCGCTCGGCGTCGTCGCGCGAGTAGCCGTAGGTCATCTGGGTCAGGTCGTTCGTGCCGAAGGAGAAGAACTCGGCCATGGTGGCGATCTCGTCGGCAGTGATGGCCGCGCGCGGGATCTCGATCATCGTGCCGAACTTGTACTTCACCTTCACGCCCTTCTCTTCCATCACCTGTTTGGCCACCTTCTCCAGCTCCGGCTGCACGCGCTTCAGCTCGTTCACGTGGCCGGTCAGCGGGATCATCACCTCTGGCATCGGCTCATAGCCTTCCTTCTTCACATCGCAGGCCGCCTCGAAGATGGCGCGCACCTGCATGGCGATCAGGCCGGGGATCATGATGCCCAGCCGGATGCCGCGCAGCCCCATCATCGGGTTCTGCTCGTGCATGGCGTTCACTGCGTTGAGCAGCGCGAGCTTCTTCTGGTAATCGGCGTACTCCTCATCGCCCAGCGCGTCGTAGTGGCGCTTGGTCTCGTAGCGCGTCACCTCGCGGATCAACTCTTCCTGCGAAGGCAAGAACTCATGCAGCGGCGGGTCAATCAGGCGGATGATGACGGGCAGGCCGCTCATCACCCTGAACAGGCCGGCGAAGTCGCTGCGCTGGAAGGGCAGGAGCTCATCGAGGGCGCGCTGGCGATCTTCGTCGTTGTCCGCGAGGATCATGCGCTGCACAATCGGCAGGCGCTCTTCTTCGAAGAACATGTGCTCGGTGCGGCACAAGCCGATGCCCTTGGCGCCGTAATCGCGGGCGCGCTGCGCATCCTTCGGGTAATCGGCATTCGCCCACACCTGCAGGCCGGGCATCGTGTCAGACTTCGCGGGTCTCGTGCTCTTGGCGTTGGAAGTGGGTACGACTGAAGACCCGCGAGGTCTTTTCGCCTGCGCGCTGATTTCATCGGCCCACTTCAGCAGCGTAACCAGATCAGCCTGCTCCTCGAACGACGGGTGCACCATCGGCAACTGGCCGACGTATGCCTCGCCTCTGCCGCCGTCAATCGAGACCCAGTCGCCCTGGCGCAGGACATGCCCGTTGCTGGTCACGGTGCGGTCGGTCAGGTTGATCTGCAGCGCATCTGCGCCGCACACTGCCGGAATGCCGAACTGCCGGGCGACGACGGCTGCATGCGAAGTGGCGCCGCCGCGCGCGGTGAGGATGCCCTTGGCTGCAACCATACCGTGCACGTCGTCCGGCTTGGTCTCCGGGCGGATCAGGATCACGGCTTTGCCCTCTTTGCCCCACTTTTCGGCCAGGTCGGCATCGAAGGCCAGCATGCCGCTGGCCGCACCAGGCGAGGCGTTTACGCCGGTCGCCAGCAGCCGGCCGTCATTCTTCGCATCCTTCACCGCCTGTTCGTCGAACTGCGGGTGCAGCAAGAAGTCCACATCGGCGGGCGTCACGCGCCGGACTGCCTCTTCCTTCGTGATCAACTTCTCCTTCGCCATGTCCACGGCGATCTTGATCGCGGCCTTGGCAGTGCGCTTGCCGTTGCGCGTCTGCAGCATGTAGAGCTTGCCCTGCTCAATGGTGAACTCCACGTCCTGCATGTTCTTGTAGTGCTTCTCCAACAGGTTGCAGATGCGCACGAACTCCTTGTAGGTCTTGGGCATCTCCTTGGCCATCTCTTCGATGGGCTTGGGGGTGCGGATGCCGGCCACCACGTCTTCTCCCTGCGCGTTGACGAGGTATTCGCCGAGCATCTTCTTCTCGCCGGTGGATGGGTCGCGGGTGAAGGCGACGCCGGTGGCGCTGTCGTCGCCCATGTTGCCGAAGATCATGGTGACGACGTTCACGGCCGTCGGCAGCGTGCTCTTCCAGCCCATCTGCTTGGCGTAGGTGCGCGCCTTGTGGCCGGTGGCGCTGCGGAACACGGCCATCGCGCACTCCTTGAGCTGCTCGTACACGTCTTGCGGGAACTCGCGGCCGGTCTCGTCTTTGATCACCTGCTTGAAGATGGCGACCAGCTCCTTGAGGTCGTCGGTGGTCAGATCGGTGTCGAGCTTGTAGCCGCGCTCGTGCTTCATGCGCTCCATCGGCTCGTCGAACTTCTCATCGGGGATGCCGAGCACGGTGCTGCCGAACATCATGAGCAAGCGGCGGTAGCTATCCCAAGCGAAGCGCGCGTTGCCGGTGACGGCGATCATTTCCTCGACCGTCTGATCGTTGAGGCCGACGTTCAGCACGGTCTCCATCATGCCGGGCATGGACTCGCGTGCGCCGGAGCGCACCGACACCAGCAGCGGCCGCACGCCTTTCACGCCGCCGCCGAATTTCTTGCCGGTCTGCTTCTCCACCACCTTCATCGCCGCCAGCGCCTGGTTCCACGCTTCTTTGGGGATCTTGTTGCCGGCCTTGACGAACTCGTTGCACACCTCGGTGCTGATGGTGAAGCCGGGCGGCACCGGCAGGCCGGCGCGCGTCATGTCGAACAGGCCGGCGCCTTTGCCGCCGAGCAACTCGCGGATCTCCGGCCAGGTCTTAGCCACTTTGCTCACGCCCTTCTCGTCGTTGAACAAGAAGACCCACTGCTTCTTCGCAAGGCCGTTGCGGCTGGTATTGACTTTGCTGCCAACGCCCGGCCGTCGCGTGGTCGTTTGTCTGGTTGAGACTTTCACTGCCATTTGAAGACTTTCTCCTGAATCAAGATTGCATTCCTCTAGTGAGCTGCGCAACGGTCGCAGCGAGATAGTTGCTTCGCTGCGACACGACAGCGTGGTCGCATTGCCAAACTCCGATTCTACTGCCGCGACCGCGACAAGGCTAATCCGGGGAACTGGCTCTGTCGAGGGTGTATTTCCCGCTGGAGGCAAATTGCCCGGCGAGTAAAGTCGCGGGCAATTTGCGGGCAGGCTGGCCGTGCGCCGGCTTGGCCATGCGTTGCGCGCGGATTCATCCGCTGCGCAAATCCGCGCATCGTGCGGTAGTACGCCGTTCCACGCCTGTGACGCATCGGCGATGGCGCGTTGGGGTGAGCGCGCCCTACCCAACCTGCCACATTTGCCCCTACTGGCAAATGCACCCCCTGTCGAAGCCGCGCGACCGACCCGTTATAATCTGCGCCGCCATGCCCACGTACCAATACGCTTGTCCCGATTGCGGCTTCGAGTTCGAGAAGCAACAGAAGTTCACCGACGATCCGATCAAACGCTGCCCGAAGTGCGGCAAGCGCAGCGTCTATCGCATAGTGAGCAAAGTGGCCGTCACGTTCAAGGGCAGCGGCTGGTACATCACCGATAGCAAGAGTGACAAGGCCAAGCACTCGGTGGAGACGAAGCACGGCGAGAGCGACACCGGCTCGACCGACGGCAAGGCCGAGTCGAAGGAATCGGCCAAGTCCGAGGCGAAGGCCGAAAGCAAGTCCACCAAGAAATGAGAGACCGGGCCTCTGCGGGAAGCCCGGTTTTTACGCACAGCGGGTTGCGCCTGCGGCGTTCTCTGCTAAAACTCGGCGCATGGCCGATCAAACGAAGTTCCTTCTCGCCGAGAGCGACATCCCGACCGCCTGGTACAACATCCAAGCCGATCTGCCGTTCGAGCTGCCGCCGGTGCTGCACCCCGGCACCAAGCAGCCGGTCGGCCCGGACGACCTCGCGCCTCTCTTCCCCATGGCGCTCATCTTGCAAGAAGTGTCGCGCGACCGCTGGGTGGAGATCCCTGAGCCGGTGCGCGAGGTATACAAGCTCTGGCGTCCGACGCCGCTCTATCGCGCACATCGCCTGGAGAAGGCGCTGCAGACGCCAGCGAAGATCTTCTACAAATACGAGGGCGTCAGCCCGGCCGGCAGCCACAAGCCCAACACTGCCGTCGCCCAGGCCTTCTACAACAAGGAAGCCGGCACCAAACGCATCACCACCGAGACCGGCGCTGGCCAATGGGGCAGCGCGCTGGCACTGGCTTGCCAACTCTTCGGCATCGAGCTGAAGGTCTACATGGTCAAGGTGAGCTACGAGCAGAAGCCCTACCGCCGCGTGTTGATGGAGACGTGGGGCGCAAAGGTCGTCGCTTCTCCCAGCGAAGATACCAACGCCGGCCGTGCCATCCTGGCCAAAGACCCAAACAACACCGGCTCGCTCGGCATCGCCATCAGCGAGGCCGTGGAGGACGCCGTCACCAACCCGACGCCAACCAAATATGCCCTCGGCTCTGTGCTCAATCACGTGCTGATGCACCAGAGCGTAATCGGGCTGGAGGCCAAACGGCAACTCGAGATGGCCGGCGTGTATCCTGACGTACTGGTGGGTTGCATCGGCGGCGGCAGCAACTTCGCCGGCTTCACCTATCCGTTCATCGGCGACAAGCTCACCGGCAAAGCGCCCAACCTGCGCGTGGTGGCGGTCGAGCCGGCCGCGGCGCCGTCGCTCACCCGCGGCGTGTACGCCTACGATTTCGGCGACACGAGCATGATGACGCCGCTGCTGAAGATGTATACGCTCGGCCACAGCTTCATCCCCGCGCCGATCCACGCCGGTGGCCTGCGCTATCACGGCATGGCGTCGAGCGTGTGCGAGCTATACCGGCATGGGGTGATCGAAGCGCGCGCGGTGCAGCAGCGCGCCACGTTCGAGGCCGGCGTGATGTTCGCGCGCACGGAGGGGATTTTGCCCGCGCCGGAGGCCGCGCACGCCATCCGCGGCGCGATTGATGAGGCGATCCGCTGCCGCGAAGAAGGGGTCAGCCGGGTGATCGCCTTCAACCTGTGCGGCCATGGCCACTTCGACTTGTCGGCCTACGAGCGCTACCTAGCCGGCAAGATCGAGGATTACGAGCTGCCGCAGAGCGAGATCGAGCGGGCGCAGGCGGAGTTGCCGGTTGTAGCTTAGCCTCGGAGATCAGCGCCTAACGCGCTCGGCGCGTTAGGCGCTGATCGCATCACGCGCACTGCCCTCACCGTTACACGAACAACCGCACATTGCGTTCGGCGTCCAGCACATGCGGGCGAATCTGGGCCAGCCGCTTGTTTACCTCGTCAATATCGAAGGCCTCCGGGTCGAAGTTCGGGCGCATCTCCTGTAACCAGCCGCTCAGGTTCTCGTATTCGGGGTGGTTGGGGTCGTTGACGATCGCGAGCAGGTCGGCATAGCCGTAGATGCCACCGCAGTCTTCCGGCGGACAGGCGCGCCGGCCGGCCACACAGATGGGGTAGCGCACGCCGCGCTCCGGCGGCGTGATCTTCTCGACCAAGATTTCGTGATCCCAACTATCGCCGAAGTCGTACTCGTAGAAGAATTTTTGCTTCGGCCTCAATGCCACCTCGGCGAGTGTCACGCGCGCCGAATGCCGCGAGGTGATGCCCTCGATGGGATACAGGCTGATGTAGTCGTCACCGACGATGAACTGGTGCAAGTGCGAATTCGTCCAGCCCATCGCCACCTGGATCACATAGTGCAGCGCGCCGAGCGTCCAATTGCCGGGCACCAGCACACGCCGCCAGATTGGCGGGTGCGAATTGCGCAGGGCGATGCGAAGCTGGTAGATGTCCGCATCGGCTTGGGACGGCCTAGCCATCGCCGAAGATTGTAATCGCGCACGCGCAGAGCGCAA
>JANWYN010000042.1 GCA_025055235.1 Candidatus Roseilinea sp.
CCACGATGTCACCGCGGTTGGTCTTAATCGTCATCACGTACTTGGCATCCTTGCTCGTGACTTGTTCGGGCTTGGCAAAGTCGAACATCTTGGTGCTCAAGCCGGCGGCGGACTTCGCCCGGCGATCGGCGTAGTTGCGCAGTTGCTCTGCCGTGTCCGGCTGCTGGAACGCCTGCACGGGTATATCGCTGCCATCTAGGAAGAGCGACGGCGTGCTGCTCACCTTGGCCGCCTTGCCCGAATCCACATCGCGCTGCACGCGTGCGGCGACGGCGTCGCTGGCCAGGTCGCGCTCGAATTTTGCGACGTCCAGCTTCAACGCCTCCGCGTAGGTCTTGAGCGTGGCCGTGATCTCGGCCAGCGACTTACTCGACCACTCGCTCTGCTTTTCGTAGAGCAGGTCGTGCATCTCCCAGAATTTGCCCTGCAACGCGGCCGCTTCGGCGGCGCGGGCGGTGGGGATTGCCTTGTCGTGCTGGGGCAGCGGGAAGTGGCGGAACACCAGGCGCACGGTGTCGCTCACCGTCCCCATCAGCGTCTTCATCTGGGGATGGAACGCGGCGCAGGCCGGACACTGGAAGTCACCGTACTCAATGATCGTAGTCGCGGCCTGTGGGTTGCCCTTCACATGATCGCTGGCATTCACGTTGAGCGGGAACGGTTCACACGTGACCGGCTTGGGCAGCGGCGTAGACGTCGGGATGGCCGTGGCCTGTGGCGGCGCAGCAGCGACGGCGCTGCCGTCTACAGTGGTGACGTCTATCCGCTGGATCACATCGCCGACCTGGATGGCGCGCACCACATCTTGGCCGCGGATCGTCACGCCGAAGACGGTGTAGTTGTTGTCCAGATGAGGCTGCGCGCCGATGGTGATGTAGAACTGGCTGCCGCTGCTCGGCGTGCTCTCGGGCGGGCCGCTCTGTCGTGCCATGGCGATTGCGCCATCCACGTGCGGCAGCTTGATCTCCGGCGGAATGTTGTAGCCGGGGCCGCCGGTGCCGTTGCCGAGCGGATCGCCACCTTGAATGACGAAGCCCGGCTCTACCCGATGGAACGTCAGGCCGTCGTAAAAGCCATTCTGCGCCAGATAGATGAAGTTATTGACGGTTTGTGGGGCGACCTGGGCGTTAAGCTCCACCACGATGTCGCCTTTGGCGGTCTTGATCGTGGCGACGTACTTTTGCGCCGGGTCAATGGTCAGCGGCGGGGGCGCGCTGCCCACGCGCGTGCGTTCGCTGGGCGAGAGCCGGGCGAACGGTCGCGCTGCGCTGGGGGTTGCGGGCGAGGTTGTAACCGCCGCCTGCGGTTGACCCACAACCACGTTGCCGGGCGTCGGTGTCGCCGCGTAGGGCGTCGAAGTGGGCAGGTTCGCCGGCTGAGCATCACAAGCGGAGAGGACGAGCGCTGCAGCGATGCTCAATGCTGCAGCAGCGCCTTTTTTTCTCTTCACAGAAGCCTCCTGGGAGAAAGGTACACGGCACTTGCGTTATTTTGAAGGCGAATGTAAAGTGCCGATATCCACAGACTTATCCACAAAATGTGGTAACCTATGCACATTCTGGCAGCAAAGATGCACGAAGTTCGGACAAGACGCGGCATTATACCCGTCACGCCCGGCTCGCCTTTCCATTATGCGCATCATTGCTACAATCCCTTTCACAAGTGACGAGGTAGGAAGCATGAGTCAACAAGCGAACGACAACAAGCCGCCGAGCCTGCGGCGCATCTTGGCACTGTGCTTGAGCATAGTGCTCAGCTTCTTTGCCCTTGGCGTCGCTGCGCCGGCCCAGGCCGCGTCGCCGGAGCGCGCTGAAGTCAGTTCTTACACCTGCCTGTGGTACACCGTTCGCCGCGGCGATACGCTCGGCGAGCTGGCGCTGCGCTTCAACACGACCGTGCTCACGCTGCGCCGTGTGAACGGCCTGAGGACCACGCGCATCTTCGTTGGCCAGCGCCTGTGCATCCCGCGCTTCGTGTCACCGGCCCCGCCGCAGCCTCCGACCGGCCCGTGGAATAGCGAGTATTGGAACAACACCATCCAATCCGGCCCGCCGGCCCTCACGCGCAGAGATGCAGCGATCAACTTCAACTGGGGATTTGGGTCGCCGGATCTGCAGCGCGTGCAACCCGACTTCTTCTCGGCGCGCTGGACGCGCAAGATGAACTTCTCGGCCGGCGTGTGGCGCTTCGCAGCCGACGTGGATGACGGCATTCGCATCTGGGTGGACGGCCAAGTCGTGCTCGACGCGCTCAACTTCGTCGGCCGGCAGACGCCGAGCGTAGACGTGCCCCTCACGCAGGGCACGCACGAAATCCGCGTGGACTACGTTGAGCAGACCCAACTGGCGTTCATCAGACTCGACATCACGCGCGTTAGCTCGCTGCCGCCGCAACCGCCACCACCGCTGCCGCCTCCCGGCACCGGGTTCAACAACGGGCCGTGGACGGTCGAGTTCTTCGCGAACCCGAACTTCGCCGGCCCGGCCACTTCCACTTCGGTCGTGTGCTGCTTGCGCTTCGACTGGAACGGCGCGCCGCCGGTACCTGGTGTGCCCGGCACGTTCTTCAGCGCGCGCTTCAGCCAGGTGCGCTACTTCCCGGCCGGCGTGTATCAATTCGTGGCGCGCGTGGACGATGGCATCCGCATCTACCTGGACGGCGTTCTGATCATGAACGAGTTCCGCGAGCAGTCCACACGCACCTTCACGGCTAATGCGAACCTGGGCGCCGGCAACCACTCGATCGTGGTCGAGTATGTCCAGTATGGCGGCACCTCGAACGTGTCGCTCTACTGGGACTTCCTCGGCGATCCGGGCGGACCGCGCGCAGCGGCTATCGGGCCGGTGCCGTACTTCCCCCCGCTGCCGTGACGGCGCTCGGCAAATGAAAGAACGGCGGGCACACCACCCGCCGTTCTTTTATCAGCGCAACCACACCAACCGCTCGACCTGCCAGTAGGGATGCTGGCTGCCCAGATCAATCAGCTTGACGAGGTTGCTGCCGTCGGCATTCATGATCCAGATCGCCCAGTTGCCGCCATCGCGGTTGGAGATGAAGGCGATGCGCGTGCCATCCGGCGAAAACGTGGGCGCGCCGCTGTTTGCTCCGAAGCCCGTCAGTTGCTGGAAGGTCCCCGCCAATGACACGGTGAAAATCTCCCAGGAGCCGGGGAAGTTCGACATGTAGATCAGCTTGTCACCGCTGGGCGACCATTGCATGTTGATATCGTTGCTCGACGTGGTCAGCCGGCGCACGCTGCTCGGCTGGTCGGGGTTGATCAGGTGAATGCCGCACTGGTCCGTGCACGTCTGGTATGCAATCAGACCGTTCGGCCCCCATACCGGATAGCTCCCACTGGTGAGGATGGTGGGCGTGCCCGATCCGTCGGCAGCGCTAATCACCACCTTCCACCCATCCTGGTAGATCGAGTAGACCATGCGCGTGCGATCCGGCGACAAGCTCGCGCGATAGCTGGGCTGCGGGCCTGACCCGATTTGATACGCTCTCGACGCTGCGCTGTCGTACACGTTGTAGCGATACTGGTAGGTCGCAGGGTCGTATTGGCTGTAGAACAACCGTCCGGTGATGCCCGCGGTGTTGAAGACAGGAGTAGAGAAGCCCACACCCGAGCTGCCTCCCCCGTTGGCGATCGAAGCCGTGAGACAGCGCGTATCGGCGTCGCGCTGCTTCTCTGCCAGCGATGGGCTCGAGTTGAATTGGGCAGCGCGCTCGTACTTCTTCGCAGCGGCGCACCAATCACCCATACTCGCGTAGGCGTCGCCGGCGCGCACATAGGCTTCGAGCAGCTTAGCGCTGACGTCGCGATAGGCCGGCGCGCTGTCATATAGGCGTTCCAATTGGGCGATGCTCTTCTCCCAGTCAGCGCCAAAGTAGTAAATGGCGCTCTGATAAGCCGCTGCCAGGCGTCGCTCGCCTTCGACGCGGTCGCTCAACGGACGGATTGCAGCAGCGCGATCGAGATCGAACAAACCTGACTCGATCTGTCCGGCGCGCAGGCGGCTCAACCCGCGCTCCACCAGTGCGCGATAGCGCAGGTCGCTCACTGTCGCCACCTCGAAGTTGCCGTCCAACGCGGTGAGCTGATCGGCCAGGCGGATCACCGCGTCCCAGTCTTGCTCTTCGCCAGCGGCGACCAGCGCTCCGAGCAGTTGGCGCTTGTCGGCGACGACGCGCGTCGGCGTGGGCGTTGGCGGCAGTGGCGTGGGTGTTTGGGCGACGATGGCCGTCGCAATCAGGCTACGCACGCCATAGTTTTCAGGCTGGTACTGCAAGATGTAGGCATAGTTCGCCTCGGCCAGGGCGTATTTGCCCTCGCGCATCAGAGCGTTCGCCTTCTGAAGGCGGTCGAGCAGTGACGCCGCAACCGTCGCTGTGGCGCGCACGGCTGCCTCGCGCTGGCCGGCTTGCGCGCCGGCTAGACCGGCAGCCACCACCATGCTGAGCAAGCCGCAAACGAAGAGCACTCCTAGCAAGGCGAACAGCACGGCGCGGCCAATGCGGCGCTGGCGCACGGCCGGCGAGATGACGGTCGTGTGAGACGATGCAGCATCAGCGGAGACGTTGACAGAGGTATCAGCCATGATCACGTATCGCTCGATTATAGGCAGCGCACACGCAGCCAAGCGCACGTCCGAGCGACGACCGGCATTCAGCATCCAGATTTCAGAACCTAGAACGCAGATCCTGGAGCTCAGAATGTGCATCGCGGACTACCTTCGGCGGCGTTCCTGCTGCAATGAACGCGCGCGGCCGTTAGATTCGACGGGGCGGGCAGCCGATTCCGGCGGCCGCATAATCGAGTTACGAGACAGGGGAAGAACCGGCCACGGATCTAGAGTTTGCCGAGTGTTTTGACGCCGGTAGGGAACGCTCTCCGTAGCGTTCCCTGCTAGCGCGCTCTCCGCAGCGCGCCAGCTTAGCAAGGCAAATGCAAGTCGTCCGGCGGGGCAGCGGCTGCTCAGTCAAAACGACCCTCGACGCAGGGTGCATTCGCGGATGGGGGCAAACCATCGCGCAGTAGGGCACGGACGCCATTCCGTGCCCGTGTGCACTGACAACGGCGCGCTTCAGAGAGCGCGCTCTACAACCCCTGCTGGCGAATGCACCCCTTGACGCATTTTGTAATCCCCGTAGAATTAGGGCCATCAATTAAAGCGCAAACCATTTCTTTCGTCAATTTCGGATCCTCTAGCGCGAGCGATGACGTCGTTCGCGCCGTTTTGTCTTATCCAGGGGTGTAGATCACAAATGGAATTGAAAGATTTCAAAGCGCTGCGCATCAGCCTGGCTTCACCTGAACAGATTCGTTCGTGGTCCTACGGCGAAGTGACCAAGCCGGAGACGATCAACTATCGGCGCCTGCGGCCCGAGAAGGACGGCCTCTTCGACGAAGCAATCTTCGGCCCGACCCGCGATTATCAGTGCTACTGCGGCAAGTACAAGAACATCCGCTACAAAGGCATCATTTGCGACAAGTGCGGCGTCGAGGTGACGAAGGCAAGCGTGCGGCGCGAGCGCATGGGCCACATCAACCTGGCCGCGCCGGTGGCGCACGTTTGGTACACCCGCCGCGTGCCGAGCTTTCTGGGCACGCTGCTCGACATCACCCGCCGCAACCTCGACCGCGTGCTGTACTTCGCTCAGTACGTCGTCACCTACGTGGACGAGGACGCCCGCCAGAAGGCGCTCAAGCGCTTGCAAGAGGAGCACGAAAAGCGCATCGCCGAATTGGAGGCCAAGACGCGCGCGCAGGAAGATAGCGCAAGCGGCAGACTGCTCAAGCAACTGGTCAAGCTGCAACAGACGCTGGACGAGACCAACCAGAAATACGACGATATGTTGCAGGACGAGACCGAGGCCTTGATGAAAGCCGCGCAGCGCGTGCAACGCGAGATCGAGGCGAAGACTAACAAGACTATTCGCACGCCGATCGTCTTCGAGCCGACCAACACCGTGATCGCGCAAGAAGGCGAGACCATCGGCCGCATACACCTCACCGCGCTCAACCGCGTCGTCAAAGAACAGCTCAACGCCATCGAGCAGCGCATCAACGAGGAGCGCGAAGCCAGCACCAGCAAGATCAAAGGCGAGATCGAGATCTTGCAGGGCAAGGTGGACGACGACGCGCGCCAGCTCAGCGAGCGCCTCGCCGAGGAGATCCAGCAACTCAACGCCCGCTACGCTGCCGACAAAGAAGACCTGGAGAACCTGGCCGTCTGCCAGTTCATGCCGGAGAGCCGTGTGCGCGACCTGCGCACACGCTTCGGTAACGTCTTCAAGGCCGACATGGGCGCAGAGGCGTTCTACGAGATCCTGCGCCGCATGGACCTCGACCAGCTCGCCAAGGAGCTGTGGCGCGAGGTGCGCCATTCGCTCAGCAAGGTCAAGAAGAAGAAGGCGATCAAGCGCCTGCGCATCGTCGAGGCGCTGCGCAAGAGCGGCAACCGACCGGAGTGGATGATTCTCACCGTCCTGCCGGTCATCCCGCCTGAGCTGCGCCCGATGGTGCAGCTCGACGGCGGGCGCTTCGCCACGTCCGACCTGAACGACCTGTATCGCCGCGTCATCAACCGCAACAACCGCCTGAAGCGCCTGCTCGAACTCGGCGCGCCCGACGTGATCGTGCGCAACGAGAAGCGCATGCTGCAGGAAGCGGTGGACTCGCTGATTGACAACAGCCAGCGTGGCAAGGCGCTCAGCCGGCGCGGCCGCCGCGAGTTGAAGTCGCTCAGCGACATGCTGAAGGGCAAGAAGGGCCGCTTCCGCCGCAACCTGCTCGGTAAGCGCGTAGACTACTCCGGACGCTCGGTGATCGTCGTCGGCCCGACCCTCAAGCTGCACCAGTGCGGCCTGCCGAAGACGATGGCGCTAGAGCTGTTCAAGCCGTTCGTCATCCAGAAGCTGGTGGAGTTGAACTACGCCAACAACGTCAAGGGCGCCAAGCGCGTGATCGAGCGCGAGCGGCCGGAGGTGTGGGAGGTGCTGGAGGAAGTCATCAAGACGCGCCCGGTGCTGCTCAACCGCGCGCCGACGCTGCACCGCCTCGGCATTCAGGCCTTCGAGCCGATCCTCGTCGAGGGCAAGGCCATTCAACTGCACCCGCTGGTGTGCCAGGCGTTCAACGCCGACTTCGACGGCGACCAGATGGCCGTGCACGTGCCGCTTAGCCGCAAGGCCGTGGAAGAGGCGCGCAAGCTGATGATCAGCACCAACAACCTGCTGAAGCCCAGCGACGGTGAACCGATCGTCGGCCCGACCAAGGACATGGTGCTTGGCGTGTACTATCTCACCTTGCTCGACCCGAATCCGCGCCAGGGTGATGGCCGCGCCTTCTTCAGCATAGACGAAGTGGAGATGGCCTATGAGCTCGGCCAGGTGCACATCCACGCCAAGATCAAGCTGATGGTGGAGACTTACTTCGACGAGAACAACGTCCGCTATGCAGATGGGAAACCGCGCCGCCGCATGATCGAGACGACGGTTGGGCGGGCATTGTTCAACCGCATCGTCCCCGCGGAGATGCGCTTCGTCAACCGCGTGCTCGACAAGGGCGACGTCCAGCGCCTGGTCAACCAGACCTATCAGGTGCTCGGCAACGACCGGCAGCACGAAGTCGTGGCGTTCGTGGACGAGATCAAGGACATCGGCTTCAAGTACGCTACGCGCTCCGGCGTGAGCATCGCAGTGAGCGACATTGTCGTGCCGAAGGAGAAGTTCGCCATCCTGGCCGAGGCCGACGCCAAGGTGCAGGAGGTGGAACGCCAGTACCGCCGCGGCTTGCTGACCGAGGACGAGCGTGAAGCGCGCACCATCGCCATCTGGTCTGAGGCGAAAGACGTCGTCGCTAATGCGGTGAAGAAGTCTATGGATCCGGTGGGCAACCTTAGCTTGATGGCCACCTCCGGCGCGACCAAAGGTGGCTTCATTCCGATCACACAGCTCGCCGGCATGCGCGGCATGATGGCCGATCCATCAGGGCGCATCATCGCCCTACCCATCCGCTCCAACTTCCGCGAGGGGCTGGACGCGCTGGAGTTCTTCATCAGCACACACGGCCAGCGCAAAGGCTTGGCCGACACGGCTATGCGCACGGCCGACGCCGGTTACCTCACCCGCCGTCTGGTGGACGTGGCCCAAGACGTGATCATCAACGCGCACGACTGCGGCACACAGGCCGGCATCTGGATCCGCTCGACAGACGACGTGGGCGGCCAAAAGATGAAGGATCGCATTCTCGGGCGCGTAGCCGCTTCGGATGTGGTGCATCCCAAGACCGGCCAGGTGCTCTGCCCACGCAACCAGATGATAGATGAATCGGTCGTGGCGGCGATTGAAGCCGCCGGCATTCACGAGGTGCACGTGCGTTCGCCGCTCACCTGCGAGCTTGAGCAGGGCATCTGCCAGTTGTGCTACGGCCGCGACCTCGGCCGTGGCAAGATGGTCGCCGTCGGCGCGGCGGTTGGCATCATCGCCTCGCAATCCATCGGCGAGCCGGGCACGCAGTTGACGCTGCGCACCTTTCACACCGGCGGCGTGGCATCCGGCAGCGACATCACGCAAGGTCTGCCGCGCGTGGAAGAGTTACTCGAGGCACGCAAGAAGCCAAAGGCCGAGGCGCTGATGGCCGATATCGCCGGCCGCGTGCACATCGAGCGGTTGGAGGGCGGCATCCGCCGTGTGGTCATCACCAATCAGCAATTGCAACGCGATGTGTACCACGTGCCCGGCAACTGGTCGGTGAAAGTCGAGGATGGCGACGAGATCAAGGATAAGGCCGTGATCGCCACGCGCGGCGACCAAGAGATGCGCGCCGAACACGGCGGGCGCGTGGTGCGCGACGGCCTGACCATCACCGTGGTCTATGAGAAGAAGGACGAGGTCGAATACGACGTGCCTCCTGCAGCACGCTTGCTCGTGTCCGAAGGCCAGCAAGTGAACGCCGGCGATCCGATCACCGAGGGCACCAAGAACCCGCACATGCTGCTCAAGGTGCTCGGTCGCGAGGCGTGCCAGATGTATCTGCTCAGCGAGGTGCAAAAGGTGTATCGCTCGCAGGGCGTGAACATCAACGACAAGCACTTCGAGATCATCATCCGCAAGATGACCAATCGCGTGCAGATCACGACCCCCGGCGACAGCGACTACCTGCCGGGCGACCTGATCAACCGCTTGGAGCTGGCGCGGGTGAACGCGAAACTCATCGCAGAGGGCAAGCGCCCGGCCGT
>JANWYN010000025.1 GCA_025055235.1 Candidatus Roseilinea sp.
TCGCGCGTGCGGTTGTAGGCGCGATGGATTTTGCGGTTGACTGCCAGCAGCAGCGCGACGGCGAACTCGGCCACCGCATAGGGGGAATAGTTCGCCACGCGCATGACTGTGATACCGCAGCGCGCCGCCGCGTTCAAATCCACGTTGTTGAAGCCGGTGCTGCGCAGCGCCAGCAGCCGGACGCCGCCGCGCGCCATACGCTCCAGCACCGGTGCGGAAGCGTCGTCATTGACGAAGATGCTCACCGCGCGAAAGCCGTCGGCCAACGCGGCGGTCTGCTCGTTCAACTGGGACTCCACGAAGACCAGCTCGTGGCGTGCGCCGCTCGCCTGGTTTGCTGCGTGCAGCGTCTCGCGGTCGTACTTCTTCGCGTCGAAGATGAGCACTCTCATGCGCACGGGATTGTATCGCCAGGGAAGCAAGCGGTCGGGCCGCGCGGAGCGGCCTGACCGCTGCTTGCCCACGCTTGCCACGAACCGCGGATCGTGCGAGACTGGGCAACATGCAAGCGGAGTCGCAAACGAGCGCCGGTCTCACCCCCGAAGAGCTCAACACGTTGATCCGCGCCACGGTGATGGCCGGCATGAGCGTTGCGGCCTCGAAGTCCAGCGGCGCGCTGGGCACCGCCTCCGAGTTCGCTGCCATCGCGCGCAGCTTCATCGAGCAGATCGAGGCGCACGCGTCGCATCCCATCCTGGGCGCGCTGGCCAACGACGAAGCGCGCAGCGAGATCAACCGGCTGGTGCAGCAATTCAACCCGGAGACGATCAAGCTACAGGACATCAAGCCCTTCGCCATGCGCCGGTGCGATGAACTGGCGGACATCCTAGACGCGAAGTGCACACCGGAAGAAGGCGAAACGGTCAAACGCGTGGTGCTGACGGTCTGCCAGCGCGTCGCAGAGGAAAGCCGAGAAGGCAGCATCTTCGGCATCGGCGGCGTGCGCGTCAGCGCAGAGGAAGAAGCCGTGATCCGCGAGGTGACGCGCGCCTTGCGCATGGCAGCCTAGTCCGCGATGTTGCTGCGTTCTTGCCGGCGCATGGCATGCCGCGCGCTGATCGTCGCGCTCATCATCGCCGGCTCCGCTTGGCCCGCCGCATCTGTTCAAGCGCAACCGGCGCTGCCGCCGGCCCGCACCTACAGCTTCGGCGAGCGCGTGATCGAGCAGACCTGGCTGCCGCGCCGCGACCCTGCGCGATCCATGCCCTACCGCGTTGAGGGCATCATCGCCGTGCCGGAGGGCGATGGCCCCTTCCCACTCGTTCTGATCTTCCACGACGCGCATGGCGGCTGCCCGCCCGATACTGCCGTTGATGAGCTGGCGCTGGAGCGTTGGCCGTGCCAACCCCACGAAGAACGCCGCAACGACGTCGGCTTGGCCTACCTGGCGCGCGCGTTGGCGGCGCGCGGCTACGCCGCCGTCGCGCCCAACCTCAACGCCATCTACGCCGCCGCCTACGGCTCGGTCGGGCCGGAGCTGCAGCGCTACCCGGCGGTGCTCGATGCGCACTTGAACGGCCTCGTCGCAGCCAACCGCCGGCGTATCGAGGCGTTCGACATCTCACTGGTCGGCAAGCTCGACCTCTCGCGCATCGGCATCGTGGCGCACGGGCACGGCGCGCTGCTGGCGATGCAGAGCGCCCGCGCGCGCCAGGGGCGCCCGCGCAGCAATTCGGCAGATGGGCCGTTCGCCGCCCTGCTCCTGGTCGCGCCGCTGTATTCGCCGGAGGGCGATGCCGACGTGCCACTTGGCGTGATCCTGCCTGCGTGCGATGGCCTCGCGCCCGACCTAAGCGGCCAGGGATATTACGAAGACGCCCGGCTGGCGCGCGACCGGAAGCACTTCGCGGCGTCGGTCTACCTCATCGGCGCTAACCACAACGGCTTCAACGAGGTCGCGCCCCAAGACGACCTGCAGACGCCTTCGCCCATTGCCGGCTGCCGAGCCGGTGACGCGCGCCTCGCACCGCAGCGCCAGCGCGACTTCTTGGCGCGCTATGCGCCCGACTTCTTCGACGTTGCCATGAGCGCACCCGCGGCATCGCTGAACAGCGGGCCGGCGTCGCGCGCCGGCTTGAACCCGCTCGACCCCGCGCCGGCCAGCCTGTATAACCTGCCGGTGCACACGGCGCTGTCGCTCGGCACAGCCGAACGCGCGATCGTCGTCCAGCCGCGCACGCGCGATGACCTGGGCTTCAACGGCTTCGGGGGATACGGATTGCGCGGCGACGCCAGCCACCTGGACTTCTGCGAATACCGCCGGCCCTGCATGCGCTGGGCCATCCAGCCCGGCAACCCATCGCAGGTGCGCTTTTCGTGGACCGACCCCGCCGGGGCGAAGTGGACGTTGCCGTTGGGCGAAGAGTCGGCGGATCTCTCAATCTTCAGCAGCCTGCACTTGCGCGCCGTGCTCGACCCCACCGACTACCTCAACGCGCAGCGCGAGCCGGTGACGTTGACGCTGACGCTGACCGATGCCGCCGGCCACAGCGCCAGTGTGCAGCTCGACGGCGCGACCACGCCGGCGCTCGCCTACCCGCCCGGCGAAATGAACCGGCAGGCATGGGGATGGGTCGGGCACGCCTATCTCGCCTCGGTGCGCGTGCGGCTGACCGAGTTCGTCGGCGTGGATCTGACGCGGGTGCAAGCGCTCGACATCGGCGCTGCCGGCGCGCGTAGCGGCTCAGTGCTGATCGCCGACGTCGAGTTTCTGCGCGTCGCCCTCGCGCAGCGCGGCGATCGGCTCGGCATGCCTCACGCGCCGGCGCAACAACCTCGCCTCTGAACGCATGCCGATCCTGCGCGTGGGCCGGCCTTCGCTCTCCGGCGCGTTGGATGGGCCGTAGGGTTGCAGGCCGGTGAGCCGGTGGAAGATGCGGTCGCGCACCGCCACGATCGGCCGGCCCACCGTGCGATTCAAGATCAGCAACAGCACCCACCCCAGGCCGACGCATACCAGCGCCTGCAGCCAGCCGATCGCAAACACAGCTTGCACCATCACCAGCGTGATGAGGAAGCTCCAGGCGTAGAGGATGCGGGTGAGGATGATCCCGACGTATGGGATGAGGATGAAGAAGCCGAACACGAACGGCGCGCTGCCGAGCAAAATCGCCAGCGCGCCGATGCCGATCGGCCGATCTGCGCCGAACGCGAAGGTCGCCACGAACCAGATCACCACCGACCAGATGGCGAGGTTGATGACGTAGATGACGGCGTTCAGCACCAGCGTGATGGCAAAGCGCGCTTTCGAGACGCGGTTGAGGAATAGCACCACGCTCTGCCCGAGCAACAGCGACAGGCCGGCGAGGAACGCCACGGTGAGCACGACGGCGATGGACTCAGGGTCGGTCGAGACGAAGCGCGCCGCCTCGGCGTTGAAGCCAAGTGCCAGCCAAATGGCTTCCCACACATGGGCGATGAAGCGTTCGAGGGCGCTCATAGGTCGGCCTCACACTGCGTTGTGCGTCTTGCGTCTCGCGTCTTACGTCTTGCGTCTTGCGTTTTACGCTTTGCACGCGCCGCCGCCGGCATATATCAAGTTTGCACGAGTTGCTCGAGCGCGCGGCGCGCGGCCTGCGGTGACAGCGTCGCATCCGGCTGAACGGCCTGCTGCACCATCTCCGTCAGCGCGGCATTCACCGGCGTGGGCACGCCAAGCCTGCGCCCGGCCTCGGCGACCGCGCCGTTCAGCACATCTACCTCGGAGCGGCCGGACCGGTTGGCCACATCGTAGTAGAGCGACGGATACTTGCCGCCGCGGCCCTTGGCCACCCGGCGCGACAACAGCGCTTGCAGCGCCGAATCCGGCAGCAACTTGAGCGCGAGCGCCAGCAGGCGCGCCGGCTGCCCCGGCAGATTGACTGCCGCGATGGGCGGCGCATGCGCTTCCATCACCGCCAGCGCCTCGCGCAGCATGCGCATCTCCAGCGCGAAGAGCCGGCGGTCATTGTAGATCTCGGCCACCGATACACCCAACAGCGCGCTGGTGGCGTTGCCCATGAGGTTGAGCAATAGCTTCGACCACTTCATCGCGCGCCAATCGGCGTAGGTCTTCAGGCTCAGCAGCGGCGCGCGCGATAGGGCATGCGCGATCGGCTGCCACGCCCGGTCCGGCGAGAGCGCCGCCAGTCCAACACCTCCGCCTAGCCGCTCCAGGCGCACGGCGGCCGGCCCTTCGACCGAGATCGGGCTGGTCAACGTTGCCGCAAGCGTGCGCCGCTCGCCGAACGCCACCGCCAGCTTCTCCTCGTTTCCCACCCCGTTCTGAAAGGCGACGAACAGCGCGCCGGATAGCTTCTCCTCACAGCCGCGCAGCTCGTCAATGGCCTGATCGAGCGCGTACGCCTTCATGCACAACAGCACAGCGTCGTAAGCCAGCGGCGGTCGCTGCAGCGCCTCGACCAGGCCGGTCGCCACATCTACATCGCGCAAGCGCCAGGTTTCGCCGCCGGGCAGCGTGACGTGAATGCCGTTCGCGCAGGCGGCCTGCGCGAACGGCATGCGGCCGACGAACGTCACGGCTTGGCGCGCCATGATCAGGTTTGCCCCGATCCACGCGCCGACCGCGCCTGCACCTAAGATCAAAAAACGCATATCACTCGATCGTCAACGCTACGTGATCGGATATTGGCCGGCCTTCCGCATCCAGCAGCATGACGTTCTGCAGTTGAGGATACAGGTACGCGCCCATGTGCAACACGTAAGGCCTGGCCGGCGCGCCAGCAGGCACGGGAATGGCGAAGTGATGCAGCAGGATATCGCCGGCCCGCCAGTTCGATGGATGGATGCCGCCGCCGTCGAGCGCAGCGAACTTCAGGTCGCCATGATACAGGTGGTTGAACCAGTGATAGTCCACGCCCGGCGCCGCCTCGCGAAAGACGCGCAGGTAGTAGTCCAACAGCAGCGTTTCGTCGCCGGCAACGCGATAGCCGAGCATGCCCACGCCATTCTCCCACTGCGCCGGCCACTCGACCAGTGATCCCAGTTGCGCGCGATTCACACGCACATAGATGTATGCGTCATCGCTGCCGGCGCGCAGCGGGATCATCTGCACCACTGCATCCGCATCGGCATGTTGCATCAAGCGATCGAGCGCATCGCGCGCCTCCGGCGTGATGATGTATTGCGCCCCATCCTCGCGCAGGATCAAGCCGGCGTTCGCATCGGCGAAGCGATGCGGCACGTCGGCAAGCAACACGTCCATCACCGTTGCCGGCTCGTTCACGCTTGGGTCGTCGCCGGGCGCGATGACGATGACGTCGCGCGCATTGCCGGCGCGGATGGCGTCGCGCGCAAGCTGCGTCGCATCCAACGCGCTGCGCAGCGGCGGCCCATAGCCGCCTGCGCCGGTGTCGTACTCCTGAATGAACTGCGTGAAGCGCAGCGTGGTGAAGAGTTGCCAGCCGACGATGAGCGCGACGGCCAGGGCGGCGGCGACGGTTAGGGCGAGGGGGGGAGTGGAGGGGTCGGGAATGTTGGTAGTGTCGGCGGTGTCGTTGGTGTCGCGTGGGGAGGTTCGCGGGCGGGTGAGATGGATGGCGGCGTCGAGCCCCAGCGCCATCACGACGAAGGAAGTGGGATAGAACGCCGTAAAGTAGTGGAGCTGCAGCGGCCGGGACGTGCGCAGTTGTAGCGCCACAGGCAAAACCAGCCACGCCAGAAGCACGGCCACGGTCGCCGCCGGATAGATCGCCGGTCGGCGCATGAGCTGCAGGATCAGCACACCCGCACCGGCGACCAGCCATGCCATCTGCAAGGCGTCAATCCACGCCAGTGCCGCCGGCGTCTGCGCACGCCAGATGGGGAACGCGCCGCCGGTCAGGTCGCTCAGGTGCGTCCCACCGCTCAGCCACAACGTGAAGCGCAGCGCGTCAAGCGAGATCACCGCCTGGCCGGACGCTGCGCCGAGCAGGCTGCGCACGTTGTTGAAGTGTTGTCCGGCATCGAACCCGAGGTAAACGCCGGCCAGCGCGACCAGCGGCAATGCCCCGACCAGGCAAGGCGCCGGCCGCAGCGTCGCCCGGCCAACCAGCAGCGCAACCAGCACGACCGGGATGAGGTAGAGGGCGGCCAGGTGCGAGCCGATGCTGAGTGCCAGTCCCCAGCCGGCGATTGCCCAGCCCCACGGGTTGCGCCGCCGGATGGCCTCGAGCAGCCCAAACAACAACAGCGTGGAGAACAACGGCATCGGCGCCAGCCAGGTGCGGCGAGCGAAATGTACTGCCCACGGCGCAACGGCGAACAGCAAACAAGCGACGAGCGCGACGCGCACACCGAAGAAGCGCCGGCACAACCACCAGCACAGGGCGATCGCCGCAACGTCGAGCAACGCGCGATAGGCAGCGATGGCCATGAAATCGCGCGTGAACAAGTAGGGCAAGGCCAACAGATACAAGTAGACCGGCGGGTGATTGGCCACGCTGCCGCTGAACGGCGCAACCGGCAGCCAGTTGCCCCGCACGATGCTCAGCGCGAGTTGCGGCGCGGAGGCCTCGTCGAAGCGCACGTCAATCAGGTCGAGGCGGTATAGCCGCAAGAACGCCGCCAGCGCCATCACCAGGATGAAGGCAAGCCATTCAGCGCGTCGAGGAGGTGTCATAGTTGCTGGTTGCTAGTCGCTAGTCGCTGGTCGTTGGTTGCTGGTCACTGGTCGCTGGTTGCTAGTCGCTGGTCGTTGGTCGCTGGTTGCTGGTTGCTGGTTGCTAGTTGTTAGTTGCTGGCTGCTTGTCGCCAATTACCAATTACCACTTACCAACAACCAGCGACCAATCACGGCAGCACGGTAATGTGCACGGGCGCGCTCTCGATGACGCGGCCATCGCGCAGGCGCGCCCGCGCCACCAGGGCATGCCGGCCGGCGCTGAGCTGCCAGAAGGTGCGATACGGCGCGCGGTCGAACCGGGCGATCACCTCGCCGTTCGCCAGCGCCACGTCCACACTCACCACATCCGCCGCGTCCACGCGCACCTCCAACGGCGCGCGCTGCACCGACGACGGCAGTTCCTTCGCCGCGCGGTAGATCGTGCCGGGGTCAGGGCGGAGGATGGCGATGGGTGGATGGTTAATGATTGATGAGTGATGAGTGATGAGTGATGAGTGGTGACCGGCGTTGGCGGCGGAGTCGAGGATGGGCCAGCCTTGCGCGCGCGCCCACTCGCGCAGCGGCGCCGGCAGGTCAAGCATCACGCGCTCGACGATGCGTTCGCGCGGCGTATCCGCAGAAGCCGGCCGGCCGGTCAGCGCATCCACGCGCATGCGGCGATGCCAGGTGTCCGGCTGGGCCGGCTGTGTGCCCTCTAGAAACCATTCGTGGCGCGTTTGGATGCAATCAGGCGAAGGAAGCATGCCGGACAGTGCGCACACCTCGACGCGCACCAGGCCGGGCGGGCGTTCGAACCAGCGCACCGGCAGCGCGCGATGGGCGATCTCCATGAAGTCGTGCCAGATCGGGCCTGCGCCGGTCACGCCGCTGATGCGCTGCATCGGTTGGCCATCGGCATTGCCCACCCACACGCCGGCCACGATCTGCGGCGTGTAGCCCACCGTCCAGTTGTCGCGGAAGTCGGTCGTCGTGCCGGTCTTCACCGCAGCCGGGCGCGACAGCCTGAGCACGCTCGCCTCGCCGAAGGCCGGTGCGCGCGCCGCGTTGTCGGCCAGGATGTCGCTGATCAACCAGGCGACGCGCGGGTCGAGCACCGTATTGCGCGTTGCGTAGTGCGTGGGTCGCCGGTAGAGCCTTGTGCCGCTCACAGTCGTGACTTCGAGGACGGCGTAGGGATCAACGCGTTGGCCCTGGTTGGCGAATGCGCCGTATGCGGCGGCCAGTTCGAGCAGCCGCACTTCGCCGCCGCCGAGCGTGAGCGCCAGGCCGTAGTCGTTCGGGTCTTTGAACGAGCGGATGCCCATCGCGTTGGCCTGATCCAACATGGCCGCGATGCCGACGCGCTGCAGCACGCTCACCGCAGCGGTGTTGTTGGAGGTGGCCAGCGCCTGGCGCGCGCTGATCGGGCCGTGATGCCGGCGGTCGTAGTTCACCGGCACATAGGGCAACCCTTCGCGCGTGGGGAAGGCAGTGCGCACGTCGTAGATCGGTGTGGCCGCCGTCAGTTCACCCTTGGCAAAAGCAGTCGCGTAGGTGATCGGCTTGATGGCGCTGCCGGGCTGGCGTAGCGCGATGGCAGCGTTCACTGCACCGCTGATCCGGGCGTCGAAGTAATTCGGGCTGCCCACCATCGCCAAGATCTCGCCGGTGCGCGGGTCGAGCGCGACCAGCGCCGCGTTGTTGGCGTTGTGGCTCAGGCCGGGCTGGTCAGCCGGGTTGGCCAGGCGGCGCAGGTGCGCGCGCACAATGTCCTGCGCAGCGTCGTTCAGCGCCAGGTCGAGCGTGGTCGTCACCACCAGGCCGCCGCGCACGACGGCGTCGGTGCCAAACTCGCGCTCCAACCACTGGCGCACGTAGGTCACGAAGTGCGGCGCGCGGATGTCGAACGGCGCCGGCGCATAGGACAGGCGCGCCTGCTTGGCCGCCAGCGCTTCCTCCTCACCGATCATGCCATTCTTGACCATCAAGTCGAGCACGATGGCCTGCCGGCGCTTGGCCGGCGCGGGGTCGTTGAACGGGTCGTAGGCGACCGGCGACTGCGGCAAGCCGGCCAGCAGCGCGCATTCGGCCAAGTCGAGCTCGCTCACCGACTTGCCGAAATAGGCACGCGCAGCCGCTTCGACGCCGTAGGCCAGGTTGCCGTAGTAGACCTGGTTGAGGTAGAGCGCTAGCACCTCGTCCTTCGAGTAGCGCCGGGCGATCTGCCAGGCCAGCAGCGACTCGCGCAGCTTGCGTAGCAGCGTGCGCTGGCTGCGCTCACCGGGGTCGAGCAGCAACATGCGGGCGAGCTGCTGGGTGATGGTACTGCCGCCGGCCAGCGCCTCGCCGCCGCGCAGGTTGATCCACAGCGCGCGGGCGATGCCCGCGAAGTCCACGCCGGGGTTGTCGTAGAAGCTGGCATCTTCGACGGCGATCGTTGCCTGGCGCAGGCGCAGCGGGATGCGGTCGAGCGGGATCGGCGTATGGCGCCCGCCGCTCAGGCTGCGTGGGTCGAAGATCTCGTAGAGCAGCCGGCCGTAGCGATCGAGAATGCGCGTGCTGGGCGTCTGCGTGCGCCGGTAGAGCTGGTTGACGTCCGGCAGCGTGAGCCACAGCGCAGCCAATGCCGCCGGCGGCGCAACGGCGGCGATCACCGACACAACGATCAACGCGCGCTTGAGCCAAGAACGACGGAGCATCGCGCACATGCTAGCATGATAATTTGCACGCTGAATGAACATCGTCCACCTCGCGCCCTTCGCCTTCTCGCCGAAGGCCACCGTCAGCGCGCGCATCCTGCCAATGGCAACGGCGCTCGCCCGGCGCGGGCACGCGGTGACCGTTCTCATCCCGCCCTACGACAACCCGGCCGATAGCGGCAAGACGTGGGTGCGCGATGGGGTGCGGGTGGAGAACGTGAAAGTCGAAAGTGGGAAGTCGGGAGTCGGGGCATATCTCAGCCTGGCAAGGCAGCTTGCCAAGCGAGCACAACAACTGCAACCTGACGTCGTTCACGTCTTCAAGCCGGTCGGCGTCGCCGCGCTCGCCATGTGGCTGCTCAACCTGCAACCTGCAACCTGCAACCTGCAACTGATTCTCGACAACGACGACTGGGAAGGCCCCGGCGGCTGGCTCGACGTCAACCCCTATCCGCTCGTGCAGAAGCTGTTCATGCAGTGGCAGGAGCGCTGGGCACTGCGCGCCGCATCACGCGTCACCTGCGCCAGCGAGGTCCTGGTCGAGCGCACGCGCCAGTTCCGAGGTACACACGGGCGAGCCGCGCACGACGTCCTCCTTCTGCCGAACGGGCCGGACGAAGCACTGCGCGCGCAGGTCGCCCAGGCGCAGGCCAAACGCGAGGCACTGCGCGCACAGTTCGGCTGGCACCAACCCATCGCCATTTACGCCGGCACCGTCCCGCTCAACCACGACTTGGACGTCGCCGCCCGTGCGATTCAGCGCCTGCCCGATGTGCGCTGGGTCATCATCGCGACGGGTGACGGCATCGC
>JANWYN010000077.1 GCA_025055235.1 Candidatus Roseilinea sp.
CATCGCTGCGCGCGAACGCGCAAACACCGGCCTCGACTACAAGGCCAGCCAGGTGGCCACGCACACCGGCGGCAAAGAGTCGCTCTACCTCGCCTTTCAGGCATTGTGCGAGGCCGGCGACGAGGTGCTGATCCCTGCGCCGTACTGGGTAAGCTACGTCGAGCAGGTGCGCCTGGCCGAGGCGACGCCGGTGATCGTGCCAACCACCGTGCATGACCGCTTCAAGGTGACCGGCGATCTGTTAGCGCGCTACACCACGCCGCGCACGCGCATCTTCGTGCTGAACTCGCCGTCGAACCCGACCGGCATGGTCTACACCGAGGCCGAGCTAGAAGACATCGCGGCCTGGGCGCGCACGAACGACGTCATCATCCTGAGCGATGAGCTATACGATCGCATCGTGTTCAACCCGCCCTACGCGCGCTGGTTGCGCGTCGCCCCCGACCTATACGACCGCACCGTCGTGATCAACGGGTTGTCGAAGGCCTATGCCATGACCGGCTGGCGGCTGGGCTACTCGGTCGGGCCGGAATGGATCATCAAGGCCATGCTCAAAATCCAGAGCCACAGCAACTCGCACCCGACCTCGATCACGCAAGCGGCGGCGCTGGCGGCTTACACGAGCGACCTGGAAGCCGAGATCGCTGCGATGGTGGCTGCCTTCAAGGAGCGGCGCGATTGGATCGTGGCTGCGCTGAACGACATCCCCGGCGTGAACTGCGTCACGCCCGAAGGCGCGTTCTACGTCTTCCCGGACTTCACCGGCGTGCTGGGCCGGCCGTTGAAGTACGGTCGCACGTGCGACTCCAGCGAGGCGCTGGCAATGTATTTGCTCGACACGGTGCAGGTCGGCATCGTGCACGGCGAAGCGTTCGGCGCGCCCGGCTGCGCCCGCTTGAGTTATGCGATGAGCCTCGACAAGATCAAAGAAGGCGTCGGGCGGATAAGAGACGCGCTGGCGTTCGCTTGATAAAGAAACCAGGCTTCTTGAAGAAGCCTGGTTCTTCTTTGTTCACAAATAATCCTTCAAATGCCGTGAGCGGCGCGGGTGGCGCAGCCGGCGCAACGCCCGTGCCTCGATCTGCCGGATGCGCTCGCGCGTGAGGCCGAACTTCTGCCCGACTTCCTCCAGCGTGTAACACTTGCCGTTCACCAGGCCGAAGCGCAGGCGCAAGATGCGTTGCTCGCGTGGGGTGAGCGTGCTCAGCACCTCCTCGATCTTCGTCTTCAGCAGCTCCTCGTAGACCGTCTGAGCCGGGGAGGGAGTATTCTCGTCCTCGACGAACGCGCCGAACTCGTTGTCCTCTTCCTCGCCGATCGGCTGCTCCAGCGACAGCGGTCGCCACGACACCTTCAACATCCACTCGACCTGCTCGCTGTCCACACCCAGCTCTTGGGCGACCTCGGCCGGCGTAGGCTGGCGGCCGAGCGCCTGCTCCAGCTCGCGCGTGGCTTTGTATAGCCGACGGATGCGGTCGTTCATATGCACCGGCACGCGAATGGTGCGGCTCTGGTCGGCGATGGCGCGCGTGATCGTCTGCCGGATCCACCAAGTGGCGTAGGTGGAGAAACGGAAGCCCAGTTTGTAGTTGAACTTTTCGACCGACTTCATCAGGCCGAGGTTGCCTTCCTGGATCAAGTCCAGGAACGGCACGCCGCGCCCCATGTATTTCTTAGCAATGCTGACGACGAGGCGGGTGTTGGCTTTGATCAAGTGCTCGCGGGCTTGGCGTCCCTCTTCGATGATCTTCTCGTACTGATGGCGTTCGCGGGGCGAGAGCCGGTCGCCGCGCAGCTTGACGCGCGCCTCGGCGGCCCGGCTGCGCTCGATCGCGCGCGCCAGGCGAACTTCCTCCTCGTTGGTCAGCAGCGGCACCCGCGTCATCTCGCGCAGGTATAGGCCGATGCCGTCGTCTACGCTGATGCCGGCCAGGTCGTCGTCGGCAGCGGGAGGGGTATCCTCCTCTTCTTCCTCGTCCTCCTCTCCCTCGCCGTCGTCGCTGTCGTCCATGCCGGTGATCTCGCCTTCGTCCTCTTCTTGCGCTACGAGATCCTGCACCAGCACGCCTGCTTCCTCCAGCAGGTTGATCACTTGCTCGACCTGTTCGTAATTGTCCTCACCCTCCGGAAGCAGTTCGAGAATATCCTCCGTGACGACATAGCCTTGAGTTTCCGCCTTGATCAACAACGAGGCAACAATTTGATCTTCGTCAAACTGGGTCATTTACGATTCTCCCGAGTCTTGTGAGTTGCTCAGGTGGATGGTCAGCCAGTCCCGGTCATCTTCATCAAGTGCGCTCAGCAGGTCGGCCGTGCTCGCTTTGGCATACTTGGGGTGGATAGGGTTGATGGGGATGGCCATGATGATCTCTTCGCGCAGGGTTTCGGTCAGATCAATCCAGCCATCGTCGCCGATCTGGCGATCGGGGTCGGCGTCAGAGTGAGGATATTGGGGTAGGCCAAGGAGGATGTCATCCAGTGGCACGTTGAGACATAAGTTGAAATCTTCCAGCGAGCGAACGCATTGGACGGGGACTTCGGTCTGGATTGATCCGCGTAGTAACACGACGTCGCTGAGGCGGACGAATTCGAACGTGCCGCGCAAGTAGGGAACTTGCAACTCATCATCAAACTTCGTCGGTCCACGCTCAAGATGCTCGACTTGCGTGCTGCCAACCGGCCCGTAGAGCAACTTGTGAAGCCGGTAACGCATAAAATGATACTAACAGGTAGCCGGGTCGCAGTCAACAGGTTTTACACATTTTGAATGGACTTTTTGCACCATCGTCATAAATATCTTAAAACTTCGACGCAATTTAAGGTTTTGGCAGGGTGAACGTCTTGTGTTCAACCGTTGAGATGAATAGAATCGCGTTCCCGCGTTACAGGCGACTCGCGACAGCCGCCGTCCACAGAAGTTCGACCTCCTGTGGCTTGTGACACGGAGAACAAATAGCTAGCGCATCGAGGGTGGACGATGAAAGCGGAAGAAGCTTGGCGATCTGTGCTAGGTGAAATCGAGGTCGGAATGGGCCGCAGCAGCTATGTGACGTGGCTGAAGTCGGCCCGTTTGATCACGTACGAAGATGGGCAGTTCGTGATCGGGGTAGCGAATGGGTACGCGAAAGAGTGGATCGAGCAGCGCAAGCTTAGCGATATCCGGCGCATGCTGAGCGAGCGCATGGGCCGAAGTGTGGATGTCTCGCTCGTCGTCATGACGCAGCACACCAATCAGCCGGCAGTGGATTCACCGCGCCAGGCTGAATCGGCTGCGCATAGCGCGGCGCCTTCCCAGCCGGCGCGGGCGCCGGGGTACACCAACGGCGCAGCCTCCGACGGGCTGCAGAAGCGCTACACGTTCGAGGCGTTCGTGGTCGGCTCGGGCAACCGCATGGCGCACGCCGCGGCCATGGCCGTGGCCGAAGCGCCCGCCGAGCGCTACAACCCGCTCTTCCTATATGGCGGCTCCGGCTTGGGCAAGACGCACCTACTGCACGCCATCGGCAACAGCGCCAAGCAGCGTGGCCTGGTGTGCCGCTATGTGACTTCCGAGACGTTCACCAACGAGCTGATCAGCGCCATCCGCTCGCACTCGCAGGAGGCATTCCGCAACCGCTACCGCCACGTGGACATGTTGCTGATGGACGACGTGCAGTTCATCGCCGGCAAAGAGTCCACGCAAGAAGAGTTCTTCCACACCTTCAACGCACTGCACGGCGCGAATAAGCAAATCGTGCTCACCAGCGACCGGGCGCCCAAGATGATGGTCACGCTGGAAGATCGCCTGCGCAGCCGGTTCGAGTGGGGCCTGATGGTGGACATCGCGCCGCCGGACTTGGAGACGCGTATGGCCATCCTGCAGCACAAAGTGGCGCAGATGGGGTGCACCATCCCGGCTGACGTGATCGAGTTCGTTGCCAAGCAGATCCAGAGCAACGTGCGCGAGCTGGAGGGCGCGCTCACGCGCCTGCTGGCCACCTCGGAGATGACCGGCCGGCCGATCACCATTCAGTTCGCCCGCGACACGTTGGCCGACCTGGTAGGCCGGCGCGCGCACATCACGCCGTCCCAGGTGATCGAGACCGTCGCCAAGTACTACAACATCTCGGTGGCCGACATGGTGTCGCCCTCGCGGAATAAAGAACTGGTTCAGCCGCGCCAGATCGCGATGTACCTCATCCGCCAGGAGACCGACGCGTCGTTGCCGGAGATCGGCGGCTTGCTCGGCGGGCGCGACCACACCACCATCCTTCACGGTGTGGAGCGCATTAAAGACCGGCTGGAGACCGAGGAGCAACTGCGCCGCGACGTGATGAGTGTGCGCGAGCAGCTTTACCTGAACGTCACGGCCTAAGGCCGGCGGTCATGGCTTTAGGTCCAAGGCAGTGGCGACCGCGTCTATGACGGCGCGCTCCGCAGGATCTACGCGGCCGCTCTTGCCGCCCACCGCCTCGGCCACGTTCTCGGCCAGGTAGATGACCCATTGCCGATAGCTTTCGCGATCGTCGGGTGAGCCTTTTGCTTCTAAAAGCGCCATGGCCTGCCGGCACTGTTCGATCGCCCAGGCCTGGGTTTCATCCGCGGGCAGCGAAGAGAGGGCCTCCTCACGCGATGTTCGCAGCCGCATCTCCTCGCCCCATGTGTCGCGATTGCGAATGAGCGTGAGCACAAGCTGATTGTCTGCGAAAGGCTGCTCCGCCGACTGCCGCCAAGCTTCGAACATTGCCGTGCGCTCTTCGACTGCTCCAACCGGGTCTGCAGCCAGCACGGCCAGCCCAACTGCTTCGGGCGCAGTTGCCAACACTTGCCACTCTGCATCCGTGAAATCGGCACGCGATGCCATCTAACCTCCTGCTTTGCACAACTCTCGCCGGTTATTATCGGCAATGAGCCACCATTCTATATGGCCTGCAGCGCGGGGGGCGTTCGCGTGTATACGGGCAAAACGTTGCGCGGTAGGGCGCGGATGCCATTCCGCGCGATGATGCGAGTGAAGCGCTCAACGTGCCCGGCCAAGTTGGGTGCCGGCCGCCCCTACGCGCGAGTGCGTCTTCATGGTTCGAGCGCGCTCATCGCGATGGGTAAATTTGCCGGTCGTGCGACTATTAGGTCGGGCACGAAGCCAGGATGCTGAAGCGTGCAGGAGGCGCGCCCATCTTCCCCTCGCCCGTATAATCGCGCGGCGTGCAGGCCATAAGAAGCATCTCGCCGGTGGAATACGCGATTCGGCGACAGGCAGGCGACCCAGCCGTGCTGATTGACGTGCGCGAGCCATGGGAATTTGAGATCGCCCACATAGACGGCGCACTGTTGTTGCCGCTCGACGAGATTCATACATGGGCTGCCGAGCTAGACCGCGATAAATCTTATGTCCTGGTGTGTCATTATGGCGTTCGCAGCGCCTTGGCCTGCCGGATACTCCAAGCACTCGGCTTCAGCGACGTCGTGAACCTAGATGGCGGCATGGATGCATGGGCGCTTTTCGTTGACCCGAGCGTAAGGCGGTATTGATCCAGCCCCGAAGTCGCGTCATTCGAAATCATGTCGAACCTTCGAACTCATCCATCCCCGGCGCAACGCTGGCTGGCCGGCTTGCTTTGCCTGGGGTGTCTTTCTCAGTTGGTCGCGCCGCTGCCGGCTCGGGCGCAAGACCCTCAGCCGCCGGCGATCCCGTATCTCCAAGAGGCGAAAGCCATCATCGCCCGCATGACCCTCGCCCAGCGGGTCGGCCAGCTTTTCATCGTTAGCTTCCCCGGCGACGACGTCTCGCCGTCGTCCGACATCGCCAAGCTCATCACCGACTATCACATCGGCGGTGTTCAGTTGCGGGCGGCGAATCGAAACTTCGACAACGCCAAAGCCAACCCGCCGGTCACACAGCAGATTATTCGCCTGACGAACGCACTGCAGCAGTTGGCCTTCAGCGACGAGCTGGCCAAAGAGGCACTCAGCGAGTTCGCCCAGGGGCAGATCACCCCGACAGCCCGTGTGACGGTCACGGCCTCAGCCGTCCCGCTGTTCATCGCGCTCTCACAAGAGGCAGACTGGACGACGCGCTCCGAGCTGAGCGAGATCACTCAGGAGGTGACGCAGATCCCGAGCCAGATGGCCATCGGCGCGACGTGGACGCCGGCCATCGCGCAGACCGTGGGCGAAATTTTGGGCGGCGAGCTCGCGCAATTGGGCATCAACTTGCTGTTCGGGCCGACGCTCGACGTCAGCGACACCCCGCGACCGAACACGCCCGGCGACTTGGGCACGCACGTGTTCGGCGGCGACCCGTTCTGGGTGGGCAAGATGGGCGCGGCGTTCGTGGCCGGCCTGCACAGCGGCAGCAAAAATCGCCTGGCCGCCGTGGGCAAACACTTCCCCGGCCTCGGTTCGTCCGACCGCAACGTGAGCGAAGAGATCCCCACCGTGCAGAAGTCCATCGAGCAGCTCCGGCTGATCGAACTGGCGCCGTTCTTTGCCGTGCTCAAGGGTGAAGCGTCGAAGGACACAACGGTGGACGGGCTGCTGGTGTCGCACATCCGGTATCGCGGCTTGCAGGGCAACATCCGGGCCAGCACGCGGCCGGTCAGCTTCGATCCGCAGGCGTACCAAGCCCTGATGTCGCTGCCCGAGACGGCGGCCTGGCGCAACAGCGGCGGCGTGACGTTCAGCGATCAGCTCGGCGCGCGCAGCGTGCGGCGGTTCTACGACCCACTGGAGAAGTCGTTTAACGCCCGGCGCATCGCCCAGGAGGCGTTCATGGCCGGCAACGATGTGCTGGTGCTGGGCAACTTCGGGCTGACCAACGCTTGGCCAGAGCAATTGACGAACATCACCGAGACCATTTCGTTCTTCCAGACCAAATACTTGGAGGACAAGACGTTCGCAGCCCGTGTGGATGAATCGCTCACGCGCATCATTTCACTGAAGCTGCGGCTATACGGGGGCCGATTTAGGCTGGGCGATGTCCTGGTGGAAGAAGTCGAACAGTTGGATGCGCAGGATGAGTCGGCGGCCAAGATCGTCAAAATGGCTAAGGAGAGCATCACGCTGCTCTCGCCGAACGCGCGCGACCTGCCGACGGTGCTGCCGACGCAGCCCACCAAAGATGACTACATCGTCTTCATCACGGACAACCGCACCATTCGCGAGTGCGCAGAGTGCGAACCATATCCGGCCGTGTCGCGCACAGCGCTGGAAGAAATTGCCCTCGATCTATACGGCCCGCGCAAGACCGAACAGGTGGATCCGTTGCGCGTCGCCTCGTTCACGTTCAGCGACCTGGCCGATTACAACCGGCGGGCGAACGTGTCGGCGGCCACGCCGGGCAGCGTGCCGGTTTTGCCGACGGCGACCGGGCCGGCTGTGGGCGAGGTGGTGCAACCGACGGCAACTCCCGATCGCCCCCCGCCCAGGATCCAATCCGCCATCGAGCGTGCGACCTGGATCATCATCGCCGTCATAGACACCAACCCTGCCGTGCCTTCGACAGCAGCGCTGCGCACCTTCCTCGCCCAGAGCGCCGACATACTCAAAGACAAGCGCGTGATCGTGTTCGCTCTGGGCGCGCCGTATTATCTCGACGCCACCGAAATCAGCCGAACGACGGCCTACTTCGGCGTCTATAGCCGCAGCCGGCCCTACCTCGAAGCGGCGCTGCGCGCCTTGTTCGGCGAGTTTCCGGCGCCGGGCCACTCCCCGGTCTCCATCAACAGCTTGGGCTACTCGCTCATCGCCCAAACGGCGCCGAACCGCGATCAGGTGATTCCCCTCGTGCCTGCGCTTGCCAACGGCGAGCCGATCACGGCCACCATCGAGGGCACGCCTGCGCCGCTCGAGCTGAAAATCGGCGATCGCCTGCGCGTCCGCGCCGGGCCGATCTTCGACCTGAACGGGCGCGTCGTTCCCGACGGCACCGAGGTGCAGTTCATCCTCTCGTATCCGGCTGAACGCATCGAACAACGCCTGCCGGAGAACAAGGCGGTCACCCGCGACGGGTTCGCGGAGACTACGATCGAGTTGCAACGGCTGGGCAAGCTCGAAATCCGGGCAGAGGCCGATCAGGCGACCACGTCGTACACCATCAGCGTGAATGCGACCGACAACGTCTCGGTCGAGACGGTAGTCCCCACTCCGCTGCCGGCTGAATTGTTGCAACCGGCGACTACATCCGTGGCGTCGCCGGCGCCGGAAGCGACACTCACCATGCCGACGCCCATGCCGCTCGAGGCGCCTCCTACGGCGCGGCCCAACCTTACCGGCTTCCTGCTCGCTTTGATCGGGCTGCTGGCCGTGAGCGCCGGCGTCTTCTTCGTCCTATCTCAAACTGGGTTCAACGCCCTCGACCCACACATCCGGGTGCGGGTGGCGTTGGGCGTGTGGGTAGCCGGCTGGCTAAGCTACATCCTGGCGGCGCTCGGCGCGCCGGGTCTGGGCTGGGCGACTCACCTGTGGAGCTGGGGCGGTGCCGTGTTGATGGCAGTGCTATTCGCCTTGCTGTGCGCCGGCCTAGCGCTAGTGGTGATATTGCGCATGCGCGGCCGGAACAGAGATAATAGAGGGCGACGAAGCGCCTAGCCCATGCAGCGGAGACGCCCATGAACCTGTTGAAACGATTGTTCGGCGGAGCAGCCAAGTCGGAGGTCGCCCCCCAGGACTCGGACGCGCTGATCTACTACGTCAAGGGCCACAAATGCGGCGCGATCACGCGGGTGCGCATTGACCGGCGTAACGACCTCAGCCGCGATGACGACGACAACTTCTTCGTGCGCAAGGTAGTGGTAGACAGCAAGTGCTATGGCCAGGTCGAGCTCGAACTACGCTTCGATCCCCAATACAACGAGATCAGCCGGGAGATCAAGGGCGGCGTCTTCGTCACGCGCCAGGAATGGGAAGCCCAAGAAGCCGAAAAGCGCCGACCTTAAAATGCTGCGCTGTCCTTTAACAATGTTAAAAAAGATTTTTAAGCTTGCCGGGCATGAATATCATTGACAAGCAGAACGCACAACATAGAATCGCGCTATAAGACTCGATGAGTCTTAGCGCATATGGCAGCAAGGTCGCAGCAGGAAGAAGCAGAGATTGCGCTCACAGGCGTTACGACGAACGGACACTACGGAACGAGCAAAACCGCCGGCCCAACCTTGCGCGTCGCTCACGGCACGAAGCCGGCGCCCCGCACGCCTCCCGCTAACCGCACCTATCGCATCGCGCTGCTCGTCAACTTGGCGCGCAACGCCCCGCCGATCCACCGCAACAATGTGCCGCCCGACATCTGGGCCGAACTCGATTCGGACAAAAACGTGGAGTCGTATGCGAGCGCCCTGCGCCAGGCCGGCCACGAGGTGCTGATCCACGAGGGTAACGCTTATCTGGCGTCCTGGCTCGACGAAGTCCAGCCCGACATCTGCTTCAACACCTGCGAAGGCTTCGGCGGCGACAGCCGCGAGGCGCAGGTGCCGGCGCTGCTGGAGATGATCGGCGCCCGTTACACCGGCCCGACGCCGCTCGCCGCAGCGATCACACACGACAAGCCGACCACCAAGCGCATCCTGCACTACTACGGCATGCCGACGCCGCACTTCCAAGTGTTCAACACGCCGGACGACCCGCTGCGCCGCACGCTCCACTTCCCGCTATTCGTCAAGCCGGCGCACGAGGGCACCGGCATGGGCGTGCACAACGAGAGCGTGGTGCACAACGAGCGCCAACTGCGCGACCGCGTTGCCTGGACGATCGAGGCCTATCAGCAGCCGGCGCTGGTCGAAACCTACATCGCCGGCCGCGACATCACCTGCGGCCTGGTGGGCAACGGCCACGACGTGCATTTCTTCCCCATCACCGAGGTGGATTTCAGCGGCTATCCCCCCGATCTGCTGCCGATCTATGGCTCGATCCAGAAGGTCGAGTTGGATCATCTCTACCGGAACAAGTGCCCGGCGCCGCTGGGCGAGAAGCTGACCCGCGAGATCCGACGGCTGACCCATCAAACCTTCCTGGTCACCGGCTGCCGCGACTTTGCGCGCGTGGACTTCCGTCTAGATGAGCACAACCGGCCGTTCATCCTCGAGATCAACGCGCTGCCCGGCATTACCCCGCGCAGCGACCTGACGCTGATGGCCGAAGCGGAGGGCTGGACGCATGGCGACCTGGTCCGGGCGGTGCTGGACGCAGGCTTGAAGCGATATGGGATGTAGTGGGCAAATTTGCGTCTTGCGTTTTGCGTCTCGCGTCCTACGTCTCGTGTCCCGCCTGATGCATGACTTGTAGCACACAGTGCGATGCGCATTCGACCCCAATACGATGACAACGCTCCCTCCGATACTCCTCCTTTACGGCCTCGACGAGTCCAGCCACGACTTCGAGATCGCATCTACGCTGGCGTTGATCAAATCCGTGGCAGATGCGTTCATGTCGCGCGGCTGGCGCGTGCTCCCGCTCCAGGTCACGCACGACCTGATTACGCCGCTCAGGCCTTTCGATCCCGGCAAATGGCTGGTCTTCAACCTGTGCGAGGGCGCGCCGGCGCAGGAGTTCTACTACGCCCGCGTCACGCGCACGCTGGCCGAACTGGGCTACACCTTCACCGGCTCAGACGCTTGGGCGCTGGACGAGACGCAGTACAAGTGGCGGATGAAGGCACTTTTGGAGCGCCAAGGCGTGCCAACACCGGCCTGGGCGCTCTTCGAGCGCGCGGAGGATGTCGCCTTCGACACCTTCCCGGCCATCGTCAAGCCGGCTGCCGAGCATTGTTCCTATGGCATCACGCGCGATTCGGTGGTGATGAACGTGGCAGAGGCGCGCGCCCAGGTCGCCCGCGTGATTGGCGAATTTCGCCAGCCGGCGCTGGTCGAGGCGTTCTTGGACAGCCCCGAATACAACGTGTCGCTGTGGGGAAGCGGCGACGACGTGACCGTGCTCGGCATCAGCACGATGACCTATGACGCTTTCGACGACATTCGCGACCGGCTGTGCACGTTCGACGCGAAGTGGACGCCGGAGTCGGAAGCCTACCAGCGCATCCCGGCCATTTGCCCGGCGCCGGTCTCTCCGGGGCTGAAGGCGAAGATCGAGGCAGTCGCCATCGCCGCCTACCAGGCGACCGGCTGCCGCGACTACGGTCGCGTGGACTTGCGCTTGCAGGGCGACCAGCCGATGGCGCTCGACGTGAACGCCAACTGCGACGTAAGCCCGGACGGCGGCTTCGCCAATGCAGCGCGCGCCGCCGGCCTGGACTACGCCGACATGCTCGAGCGCATCGTCAGTCTGGCGATGCGTCGCATGCCAGTTCGCGAATCGCGAGCTGTAGCGGAGGTTGTGCGATGACGTGGGCGTCTCATGCGATTGCCGGCGTACCGATGCCTGCGCAGATCGAGGTGCGCTCCTCCACCTTCGACGACCGGCAGGCCATCTACGACATCCTGGTGCGCTCGGGGGTCTTCGGCCGCGGCGATGCCGAGTGCGTGGACGAGATGTTCGTCGAGACGTGGCTGTCATCGCGCGAGGACAACTATCGCTGGCTGTCGTGCTGGTGCGATGGGCAGATGATCGGCTTCGCCTGCTACGGGCCGGAGTCGCTCACCGATCGCACGTGGGACTTGTTCTGGATTTGCGTATCGCCCGAGGCGCGGGGAAAGGGCGCCGGTCGCGCCTTGATCGCCGAGGCTGAGGCGCAGGCGCGCCGGGCCGGCGGGCGCGTGATGGTGATCTACACCTCGTCCACGCCGAAGTATGCGCCGGCGCGCAGGTTGTATGAAAGCGCAGGATTCGTCCGCGTCGCCGTCGTGCCCGATTACTACGCCGAGGACGACGATCTGAACATCTACTGGAAACGTCTGTAGGAGAGGAAGGAGCGTATGTCGAAGGACAAGGTGCGCGCGCCGGTCATCGTGCTCTACAACATCTACAAGAGCTGGTCGCCGGAGGACAGGGCGGAGGCCGACCGCTTCACCCAAATCATGGTGGAGGGCTTGCGCGAGCTGGGTCACCGGGTTGCTGTGGCCGAATTTTGGAAGGATGTGCGGTCGGTGCTGCGACCCTACGATCCCGCCGAGTGGATCGTCTTCAACTGGTGCGAAGGCGTCGAGGACGAGATCGGTGGCGACGCGCGCGTGTGCGCCGAGTTGGAGGCCATGGGCTTCACCTACACCGGCAACTCGCCCTACACGCTTCGGCTGTCGGTGGAGAAAGGGCGTGTGAAGAAGATGTTACAGCGCTGGAAGATCCCCACGCCCGGCGGGCGCGAGTTCAAACACCCAGATGAGGTGACGCCGGCCAATTGGGATGAGGCCAACTTCCCGGCGATCGTCAAGCCGGTCAGCTCGCACTGCTCGGTGGCCGTCACGCGCGACGCAGTGGTACACGACCTAGAGGCGTTGCGCCGCCGGGTGGCATATGTGCTGGAGACGGTGAAAGAACCGGCGCTGGCCGAGAAGTTCATCGCCGGGCGCGAGATCAACGTCGGCATTTGGGGGAACGGCCGGCCACGCGTGCTGCCGTTGCGCGAAATTGACTTCTCGCGCGTGGAGAACCCGCTCCATCGCATGGTGACGTGGGATAGCAAGTGGGTGCCCAACAGCCCGGAGTGGAACAGCATGCCGGTCATCACCCAACCGGTCGTATCCGATGCGTTGCGCGCGCGCATCGAGAAAATCGCTCTGGACACGTATCGCGCCTTCGATTGTCGCGACTACGCCCGCGTGGATCTGCGGATTGATGAGCACGAACAGCCATACGTCGTGGACGTGAACCCGAATCCCGACATTTGCCCGGACGGTGGCTTTGCCGGCGCGTGCTACGCTGCGGGCTATACCTATGCCGAGGCCGTGAGCAATATCATCTCGATGGCCGTGGCACGGCGCAACCGGCGTCAAGCGCTATTCAGCACCATGGCGCGGCTGCGCCAGGCCGAGCCGCGCCGCGTCGCCGTGCCTGCGCCGGCGTGAGGGTGTGTAGAGGCGCCTTTTTAACCCCTGCCCATCTCATAGACCCAAGCTGCAAGGAATTGCTCCGAGAGGGCGAGGCCGAGGGTTCTGCGGATGAATCCGCGCGCAACGCATAGCAAAGCCGGCGCACGGCCGGCTTTGCCGCAAATTGCCCGCGACTTTAGTCGCCGGGCAATTTGCCCCCAACAGGAGATACACCCCTTGCTCACCGCCGCAATACAATTAGCGCATGGCGCGCGAAGTGTTCTTCTCGAAGGCTGCCGGCGACGGCAGCGCGATCGAAGCTGCGATCAACTTCGATGAGTCGGCGTTCGGCATCTCCGAGCACAGCGTCTCGCCCTGGACGATCGCGATCCGTGATGGGCAGCAAGACCTCGGCCGGCTGGTCGGCTTCGAGGGCCAGGGGCAGACCATCATCGGCATGCACCAGCTCAAGCCCGATCCCGCCGCAAAGCGCGGGCTGGAGATCACCGTCTTCCGCGTCAACGATGCATTGCGCACCACCGGCCTGGACGCAGCGCTGTTCGGCGCGTTCGAGCGCTGGTTGTTGAAGCGCGGCTGGCGCGGGAACGTCATCAAGAAGATG
>JANWYN010000069.1 GCA_025055235.1 Candidatus Roseilinea sp.
GCAGGCGTTGAACATCTTCACGAACTCGGGCATGCCGCCGGGCATGGTCCAGAAGGCCGGCTCGTCGAACTGGACGTGACGCGCGCCAGCGGCCACGGCGTCCTTGAGCTCCTTGTTGATGTAGGGCACCAGCGCCCAGGCCACTTCGCCCTTGTCCTTGTAAACCTTGCCCGGATCTATGCGAAAGGCCTGGGTGAGCGGACTTTGCAGCGCCGTGATGAACGGCTTGTGGGTGCGCGTCTTGATGTAGCGCACTTCGTCCACGAGCCCATAGCCATTCGGCACGGTGAGCGGCTCGACGGCGCGGAAAGCATCCAATTGGTCAGGGCCGGGGTAGCCAAGCCGGCGTTCGAACGGGATCTTCTCCAAGCCGGCGATGCGCTCGTGGAAGTTCCACGTGAAGTCAGAGCGAAAGAATTCGCCGTCGGAGATGATGTCCACGCCGGCCTCGGTGGCATCCTGAATCGCGATGTTCACGGCGTCCATCAGCGTCTCACGGATGTCCTCCGGGCCGACTTTGCCCTCGGCGATCGCATCGCGAAAGACCCACATCCAGCTCGGTATGCCGGCGCTGCCGACGAGCTGCGTGGGCAGCAGAGGAAGATTGGTATAGGTGAGCATGGTGCTTTCGTCTTGCGTCCTACGTCTTGCGTCCTGAGTCCTCCATCCTGCGTTTTACGCATCACGCATCGCGCGTCACGCAGGACGCAACACGCAGGTCGTGATACGCAATGCGCCACATACGCTAGCGCTAATCCATCTCCAATCCTCCATCCACGTTGAGCGCCTGGCCGGTGATGTAGTCCGCGTCCGGCGAGCACAGAAAGGCCACAGCCGCAGCGATGTCCTCCGGCTGGGCGACGCGCTTGAGCGGCACGGTCTCGATTGAGCGGCGAATCCACTCGCCGGGCTCCAGCCCGCGCAGGATTTGGTTGGCCTGGTCTATCTCCTGCCACATGGCAGTGAGCACGATGCCCGGGCAGACGGCGTTGACGTTGATGTTGTAGCGCGCCAGCGCCAGCGCTGCCGAGCGTGTGATGCTGATGACTGCCGCTTTGGTTGCAGCGTAGTGCGTGGAATTGGGGCGGCCACTGCGGCCGGCGACCGACGAGAAGTTGACGATCTTGCCGAAGCTGCGCGGGGCGCGGTCGCTGTTACGAATCTCCTCCGGGATTTGCGCGATCATCTGCCGCGCCACCGCCTGCAAGCAGAAGAACAACCCGCGCTGGTTGACGCTGACGATGCGATCCCAGTCCTCCTCCGTCAGGTCGAGCATCGGCTTGGTCTGCACGCGCCCGGCGTTGTTGACCAGGATGTCCACGCGACCGAAGGCGCGCACCACAGCTTCCACCATCGGCTGAATCTGCGACACGTCCGCCAGGTCAATGCGATAGGGCATGGCCGAGACGCCCAGCGCTTGCACCTCCTGCGCTGTCTGCTGCGCAGTATCAGGGTCGTATTCGGCGATGACGATGTGCGCCCCTTCGCGCGCCAGCCGCAAGGCTACGCCTTTGCCGATGCCGCGCCCTGCGCCGGTGACGATCGCGATTTTGTCTTTCAGCCGCTGTTCCATCTTGTCTTCGAACACGGAGAAGCGGAGTCTGAATTCTGAATTCTGAGTTCTCCGTTTCTCTGCTTTTAAATTTCCGCTGGCTTGACGGAGCGGTTCTCCGCCGCTGAGCGATATGCTGCTTCAACGACGCGCAAGGTGTTCAGGTTGTCCATGGCGTCGGTAGCCGGCGTGCCATCGGTCTGGATTGCCTCCATCAGCGAAGCCATCGGCCCGATGAACGCATCAGGAATCCACATGCCCTCGAGCGGGATCGCGTGCCAGTCTTCCGGCTTGTCGGTGTGGAGATGAACCTCGAAGGTGTCGGGGCGGCCGTGCGGGTAGTTGTACATTAGGCCGATGGTGCCCTTGATGATGCCCTCCGTGCCGAGGAAGCGGAAGATCGCGTAACCGTCCGGGCTTTCGTCGTGGTGGTTGACTGCGACCATCGCCTGCAACCCATCGGCGTAGTCGAGGATGGTGATCGTCTTGGTCTCGGCCTTCGCACCCTGCTTGGGATATTTCGCATGCCGGCTGGTCACCCAGGCCGGCTCGCCGAACAAGAAGCGCATCGCATCGAGGTAGTGAATGCTGTGATAGAGCACTTCCAGCCGAGGAGATTCGGCCAACCACGGCCACATGTGCCAGGGTGTATTGGTGCTCACCTGAATCTGTGCATCGGTGGGCTGGCCGATCACGCCTTTGGCAATTAGGTCGCGCGCGGCAGCGATGCCGGCATCCCAGCGCATTTGTTGATTCACCGCCACCTTGCGGTTGGCGCGCCGGCCGGCCTCGGCAATTGCAACGGCGTCGCTGAAGGAATCCGATAGCGGCTTTTGACAGAGCAGGTGCTTGCCGGCGGCCAACGCGCGCTCTGCGATGGCGCGCTGATGCCACGGCTGCACGGCGATGTCCACGATCTCGACGGCCGGATCGGCCAACAGGTCGTCCAGGCTCTGATACATTTTCGGGATGCCGTGCGCCTCAGCGGTCTTCCGCGCGGCGTCCGGGTTCACGTCGTAGCAGGCGACGACGTTCAAACGATGGTTCTTATACGCCACCAGATGGGCATAGTTGACGATGCCGCCGCAGCCGACGATGCCGATGCCGTAGTCCATCTTGGGTGGGAATTTGGGTTTGTAATCCGGGGTGATCGTCCGCGTCATGGCGCCTCCATGAGTAGCAGTTACGCTGGGCGTTCCGTCTCGGCGAGCCTGGCGCGCAGCACCGGCATGAGGCCTTTCACCGTTTGCCGCACGTTGTTCCGAACGGCGCGGCCGGCGGCTTCGGCGTCGCCCAAGACGCACAGCTTGTAGATGCGTTTGTGCTCCCGCAACGCGCGCGGTGCACGGTCGGGCAGATAGGTGTAAAGATGCCGATAGCGGCTGGAGCGATCCCACAAGCCGCGAATTAGCTCGACCAACAGGCGGTTGTCACCGGCTTCGTAGATGATGAAGTGGAAGTCACGGTTCAAGTCGAGCAACTGCGCGTAGTCGCCGGACGCCGTCGCTCGCTCCATCTGCTCAAGCCGCTCGCGCAATCGCGTTTTGTCCTCTGCCGAGAGCTTCGGCACTGCCAACCGCGTGGCGGCCTCTTCCAGCAGCTCGCGCACGAAGTAGATCTCTTTGACCTCGGCCAGCGACAGTTCGGCGACGTAAGCGCCCTTGTGCGGATACAAGCGGACGAATCCCTGCGCTTCGAGCTGGCGCAGGCTCTCGCGCACCGGGATCAGGCTGGCCCCGAATTCTTCGACCAGCATGTGCTGGTCAAGCTTGGTGCCCGGCGGATACGCGCCGCTCAGGATGCGTTCGCGAATGCTGCGCGTGACGTAGTCGGTCACGGTCACCGGGCCGTTCACTTTCGCGTTCATCGTGGCAAACCGTAATAGTTTAATAATCTATTAGGCAAGCAAAATGATAGTGAAGTCAGCGCAGATGTCAAATCGGGGCGCAGGTGACAAGCGCAACGACATGTCGCACAATAGCGGCCTATGAAAGTGCTCTTCATCGGCGGCACCGGCATCATCAGCTCCGCGTGCGCCCAGCTCTGCATCGAACGCGGCCACGCGCTATTCATCCTCACCCGCGGACAATCACACAAATACGAAGCGCCGACCGGCGCAGTCGCGCTGCGCGGCGACATCCGCAGAGACCCCGACGGCGTCGGGCAGGTCATCGGGGGTCATCACTTCGACGCCGTCGTGGATTGGGTGGCGTTCACCCCGGATCACATCGAGCAGGACATTCGGCTGTTCAGCGGACGAACGCGCCAGTTTGTGTTCATCAGCTCGGCCAGCGCTTACCAGAAGCCGCCGGCGCACTATCGCATCACCGAAGATACGCCGCTGGCCAACCCCCATTGGCAATACTCGCGCGACAAGATCGCCTGCGAGGAACGCTTGATGCGCGAGTTCCGCGAGCGCGGCTTCCCTGTCACCATCGTCCGCCCTTCCCTCACCTACGGGCCGTCGAACATCCCGCTGGTGCTGGGCAGTTGGCAGCACCCGTGGACGATGATGGACCGCATGCTGCGCGGCCTACCGGTCATCGTGCCCGGCGATGGCACGTCGCTGTGGACGGTGACGTGGAACGGCGACTTCGCCAAGGGGCTGGTGGGGTTGCTGGGGCGCGAGCAACTGGCCGGCCATGCCTTCCACATCACCAGCGACGAGACGCTGACCTGGGACCAGATTTACCGCGAAGCCGCCCACGCCGTCGGCGTCGAGCCGAAGATCGTGCACATCGCTTCGGACTGGATCGTGGCGCGGCGACCGGAGTTCGAGGGCACGTTGCTGGGCGACAAAGCCCACAGCGTCGTCTTCGACAATAGCAAGATCAAGCGCTTCGTGCCGGATTTTGTCTGCACCGTGCCGTGGGCCGAGGGCGTGCGGCGCAGCATCGCCTGGTTCATGGCCGACCCGGCGCGGCGCACGGTTGACGAAGCGCACAACCGGGTGCTGGATGAGTTGATTCAGGCGTATGTCGCCGGCTGATCGCACGACGCATCACATAGCGCGAATCATGGGCTTCGAGATGCAGAGCGCCCTAGACGCCGATCAAGTTCGGGCGTTCCTCATCCATCACTTTAACTCCGAAGTGACCGACGTCGCACCCATCGGCGCCGGCGCATGGTCACGGTGCTTCGGCTTTCGTCAAAACGGCCAGGCCCTGGTCGTGCGTTTCGGCAAATACGCCGACGACTTTCAAAAAGATCAACGCGCGCACACATTCGCTGCACCCGATCTGCCCATCCCCCAAGTGCTGGCCATTGGGTCTGCTTTCGATGGCTACTATTGCATCTCGACGCGTGCGTTCGGCATCCCGCTCGAGCAGGTGAGCGCGCACCAATGGCGCGCGCTGGTTCCGGCCCTGGCAGACGCTCTGGAAGCGCTGCGGCGAGCAGACATCTCTGCTACGCGGGGATTCGGAAGCTGGCGCAGCAACGGCATGGCACCACACGCCAGTTGGTCGAGCTTTCTGCTGAGCGTCGGCGATGACACGCCGGACCGGCGCACACATGGCTGGCGCAGGCGTCTCGCCGCGACGCCCGACGGCGAAGCAGCTTTCCATTGGGGATTCGATATGCTTCAGCGCTTGGCAAGCGACGCCATCCCGCGCTGCTTCGTGCACTGCGATCTGATCAACCGCAACGTATTAGTCGAAGGAGCGCGCATCACCGGCATCTTCGATTGGGGCTGCTCGCTCTACGGCGATCATCTGTACGACTTGGCATGGTTCGAGTTTTGGGCGCCTTGGCATCCGAACCTTGACGTCGGGTTGCTGCGATTGGAACTGGAGCGACGCTGGCGGGCGACAGGTTACCTTCCAGAAGACCTAGAAGCCCGACTACGGGCATGCTATCTGCACATCGGCCTAGACCATATCGCTTATAACGCCCACTTAGGTGATTGGCCCACCCTAATCGCTACCGCTGCGCGCATGCGCGCGTTGGCGGAAAGTGGATAGCGCTCTTCTTCGATGCTCGTCCCAGCTCGCCTACTCCCTCGTACCAGAGCGATTCGCTGCCAAAGCCATTCATGCTGATCCCATACGCAACATTCACCGGCGCACCTTGCGCCGGCCCAGTCACATGACTCCAAGATGACCTTCGGCACTCCACATCGTGCACGCACCTCGTTACCCTTTTCGGCAAAAGCGAACGTTGAGAAATGGGCAACGCGATGGACACGATTCTGGAGGCTAGAGACTTAACCAAGCACTACGGCGACGTCGTCGCGGTCAAGGGCATATCGTTCGAGATCAAACGCGGCGAGATCTTCAGCCTGCTCGGGCCGAATGGCGCGGGCAAGACCACGACGATCTCGATGCTCTCCACGCTCTACGCGCCCACGCGCGGGGATGCAGTCATCGCTGGCCACTCCGTGACGCGCGAACCGATGGCCGTTCGGCGGATCATCGGCGTCGTGCCACAGGGACTGGCGCTCTACGACGATCTGACTGCCCGCGAGAACTTGATCTTCTGGGGCCAGATGTACGGCCTATCGGGTCGAGCGTTGAGCCAGCGCGTCGGTGAGGTGCTAGCACAAATCGGGCTGACCGAGCGCGCCCACGATCGCGTCAAAACCTATTCCGGCGGCATGAAGCGCCGCCTCAACATCGGCATCGGCTTGATCCACAGGCCGCAGTTGCTTTTCATGGACGAACCCACAGTCGGCATTGACCCTCAATCGCGACGCGCCATCCTCGACTCGATCAAGGAACTCAATCGCCAGGGCATGACCGTCCTCTACACCACCCATTACATGGAAGAGGCCCAGGAACTCTCGCATCGCGTCGGCATCATGGATCGCGGCGAGCTGATCGCGCTGGGCACTCAGGCTGAACTCACCCAGCAAGTCGGCGAAAGCGAGACTCTGGTGCTACATCTCAGCCCGCACGAGGACGCCGAGACCATCGCTCAAGCGTTGCGCGCTATCCCCGGCATCTTGCGAGCCAGCGCAACCGATCACCAAGTCGCGCTAACCACGCGGCACGCGAAAGAGATTCTCGCGCCGGTGGTGGCGCAGGCTGACGCGCGCGGGGTCAAGATCCACTCCATTGACATCCGTGAGCCGAACCTGGAAGCACTCTTTCTACACCTGACCGGCCGCGCGCTGCGCGATTGACGGAGGGACGGCGATGAAGAAGCTCATCCTCATCGGCTTGAAAGATGTCAAGCTCATACTGCGTGACCGCGCCGCGCTGACCTTCATGCTCCTGGCACCCTTCCTGCTCATCGTCGGGTTGGGCTTCGTCACGGGCCAGGTCGGTAGGGGCAGCAGCGGGATAGAAGCCATCCCCGTCGCAGTCGCGAATCAAGACGACGGCCGGCTAGGCGCAGCGCTCGTCGAGCTGTTCGAGTCGGACGAGCTGGCCGAGCTGGTAATACCCACGTTCGTCACGGACGCGACTGCCGCCCGCAGCCGGGTAGATGCCGATCAGGCGGCCGCAGCAGTCATCGTGCCGGCTGGCTTTACCGATAGCATTATCCCGCGCGCCGGCCAACTCCCCGCCGGACGAGCCATCAAGCTCGAGGTTTACAAGAATCCAGGCCGACCGGTGAGCGCCGGCGTGATCCAGACAATCGTCGAGGGGTTCATCAGCCGGGTCGAGACCGGCCGCGTGGCCGGCGAGGTCATCGTCATGCGAGCGTTGGCGGCTGGGCTGATTCCGCCAGACCAGATCGAGTCATTCGCCACTGCTATGGGGGAGCGCCTAGCCACAACGCTGGCGGGGGAGTCCGCAATCCGGCTGCGCGCCACCGTCGGGGGCGGTGAGCAGACGCCCTTCAACCCCATGGCCTACATGGCGCCGGGCATGGCGCTGTTATTTCTGATGTTCACGGTCAGCAACGGCGGCCGCTCACTGTTGGCCGAGAAGTCGCAGGGCACGCTCGCGCAGCTGCTCGTCTCACCGACGACCGGCGCCCAGGTGCTGGTCGGCAAGCTGATCGGGACGTTTCTCACCGGCGTTCTGCAAATGCTGGTTCTGATCGCAGCTAGTTCGCTGCTGTTCGGCCTACGCTGGGGCGACCTGCTCGGCGTCTTCGTACTCATCCTGGCGGTAGTGTTCGGCGCGATCGGCTGGGGAATGCTCATCACGGTGCTGGCGCGCACGCCCGGGCAGGTCGCCGTCGTCGGCTCGGCGGTCATGTTGATCTTCGGCATCCTGGGCGGCAGCTTCGTCCAGCTCAGCATGGTGCCAGCATGGCTCCAGTGGCTGAGCCGACTGACGCCCAATGCATGGGGGCTGGACGGCTTCACCATCCTGGGCATGGGCGGGACGTTGACCGACCTTGGACAGCCTTTGCTAGGGTTGACCGTCATGGGGCTCGTGCTGGGCGCGCTGTCCGTTGTCTTGTTCAACCGTCGCTCACTGTTACAAGGATGACCGAGAAGAAGGAGTAAGCGCCATGAAGGTCTTGAGCATCATCTGGAAAGACACTCGGCTGCGCTTTGCGAGTGTATCGGAACTCGTCTTCTTCCTCATCCTGCCCATCGCATTCACCTTTGTCCTGGCTGGCGGCACGGGCGCACCGGCAGACACACGCATCCGCCTGCTGGTGTCCGATGAAGCCGAGTCGCCCCTCTCGCAGCAGATCATCGCCGAGCTGGCGAAGTCAGAGTCGGTGCAGCCTGAGCTAGTGACGCGCGCAGCGGGCGAGGCAGCGTTGAAAGATCGCAGTGCCGCCGCTTTGCTGGTGATCCCGGCGAACTGCGACTTCGGCGCGCTGGAAACCGGGGAGATCACTCTCGACCTGGTTCAGTCGCCCAACAGCCTCGACGCGCAGGCGGCCGGCCGCGCCGTAGAGGCAGTGCTCTACCGGCTGGGTAGCAGCGTGCAGATTGCGCGCCAGGCCGTGACCGAAGCAGAACGCATCCGGCCCTTCACCGACGACGCTGCGCGGCGAGCCTATTTCGATGCGGCGCTGACTTCAGCAAAGGCGCTCGCGGCAGACGCGCCGAACCGGCTCGAACCTGTCCTCGGCAACACAACCGACGCAGCGCGCTACGAACCGGCCGCCTACGCCTCGGCCGGACAGTTGATCACCTGGGTCTTCATCCCGCTGTTTGGTATCTCGGCCCTCTTCGCTGAGGAGCGACAGACCGGCACGTTGCGGCGGCTGCTGATCACGCCAACCGGCCGCGGGACGTATCTGCTTGGCACAATCCTGGGAAACGTGTTTTGGGCGCTGGTGCAGATGTCATTGTTGGTCTTGTTCGCCATCGTCGTCTTGAAGGTGCGCTGGGCCGATCAGCCGGCCGCGTTAGCCGCCATGTTGGTGTCCTCGACGCTGGCTGCAGCGGCATTCGGCGTGATGCTCGGCGCGTTTGTCAAGACCGCCAACCAAGCCAACGGCCTCAGCATCATGCTGGGCATGGTCATGGCGTTGCTCGGCGGCTGTTGGTATCCCAGCGAGCTATTCCCAGAGGCGGTGCGCACGGCCGTCCAAGCGCTGCCCACCACCTGGGCCATGCAAGGCATGACCGACATGCTGTTGCGTGGACAAGGACTGGCCGGCGTGTTGCCAGAGGCCAGTGTGCTTCTAGGCTTCGCGGCCTTCTTCTTCGCCATCGGCGTATGGCGGTTTCGTTACGAGTAAGGCGTGCAATCCAGAGGAGTTGAGACGATGTTGACACAGACGCAATCCAATTCCATCCGTTCCTTCCTCTCCACCCTCGCCTCCCACCGCACGCTCATCTTTGCGTGGACGATCATGCTGTTGGTCAGCCACGTGCCCGACGTGCTGTGGCGCGAGGTCATCGGCGGGACCGGTTGGTTGTACTGGCCCAAAGTTGGCCTGCTGGCGGCCGTAACCGTCGCCAGCCTATTGTGGACGCCTCTGCGTCCGCTTCGCCCCTTCGCCCTGATCCTCATTGTCATCTTCGTCGCTTCAGAGCTCTTTGCCGGCCTGAGCCGGACGCCGTTCTGGCAGCGCTGGTTCGGCGGCGACGGTGCGCCGTTCAACACAGCGATGCTGAGCATTCAGGTCCAGCGCATGGCCGTGACGCTGATCGCCATCGCGGCGCTGCTCATGATGGGCTATCGCCGGCAGGAGTGCTACCTGACCATCGGGCAACTCGACGCACCCGCAGCACCGATTCGTCTGTTCGGTATGCGTAGCGCCGAGCCGTGGACGCGCTTCGGTCGCAACTTCGCCATCTTCATCAGCTTGGGCACGCTGGCCTTTTTATTCATGAGCATGCGCCCCGCGCCGGCTACGCTGCTCGGCGTATTGCCGGCTCTGCCAGCCGTGCTGCTGCTGGCTGCGATGAATGCCTTCAGCGAGGAGGTGTCCTATCGTGCTGCCCTGTTGGGCACGCTGAATGGCCCACTGACGCCGGGGCAGGCGGTGTGGTTATCGGCCGTCTTCTTCGGCATCGGTCACTACTACGGTGTGCCGTATGGCCCGGTTGGCGTCGTCATGGCCACCTTCCTGGGCTGGCTGCTGGGCAAGGCGATGGTCGAGACGAAAGGCCTGTTTTGGCCGTGGTTCATCCACTTCCTGCAGGATGTCTGGATTTTCAGTTTCATGGCGCTCGGCCCGGTCGGCTCAGGCAGTTGACGCCTCTTTTCGCCATGTGTCTGGGGTTGCGCCGAAGTCTTCCTGAGGGCCGTGTCGCGCGTTCGAGTTCAGATCGAGGAGGTCTAACCATGAAAGGGAACACTCAAAAGATCAACATCTGGTTGCGCCTTGGCGCCGGCGTAGTGCTCTCGCTCGCCAGCGCCGGCTTGTTGACGTTGGCATTCCCACCCTATGGTCTGTGGCCGCTCATTTGGCTAAGCTTCGTTCCGATGCTGATCGCCCAGCATCGCGTGTTGCCGCGCAAAACCTCCAGCCTGGCCCCGGCGATTGCCATTGGCGTCTGGCTGGGCAGCTACCTCACGCCCATGTTCGGAGGGAGCGGCACCTACATGGCCTGGCTTCCCTTACTGATCGGTGGCATCACGTTGCTGGCCAGCAGCGGCGAGCGCGCCTTCCACGAGCGTACCGGCTACCGCTGGTTCGTCGCACAAGGCGCGCTGACCTGGGTGGGCTTCGAGATGCTTCGCAGCTTTCTTCCGATGATGGGAACGTGGGCCTTCGTCGCCAACACGCTTCACAGCCAGCCGTGGCTCATTCAGCCGGTGAGCATCTTCAGCATCTTCGGCCTCGGCCTGCTCATCATGCTGGTGAATTACGGGCTGGGCTTGGGCGCGCTCTACCTGTTCGACCGGCGCTGGCAACTCGACCCGAGCATCTCTGTGATCGGCAGCAGCGCCGCGCGCAACTGGCTGCTCGGCATCTCTGCAGCGCTCGCCCTCTGGGTCGGCCTGAGCCTGGCGCTCTACCGTGCGCCGGCAGCGCCCACAGTCCGCGTCGCCGCGCTGCACTACGACGCAGGCAAGCCGGGGGGCGCGCCGAATAAGTTCCGCGAACTCACGTACCAGGCGGCGCAGGACGGCGCACGCATCATCGTTTGGCCGGAGGTGGCCATCGAGGGCGATCCGCAGGTCACCGGCACTGCCGAGTTCCAGCGCTTGGCCGCCGAAACCAACGCCTACCTCACGCTGGGTTATATCGTCCGCGTCACCGAACAAGCTTTTCGGAACGAAGCCACAGTGCTTTCGCCCGACGGGCAGTTCCTGGGCGTCTTCGGCAAAGACCACCCGGTGGTCTTCGGCGGCGAAACCAGCCTGACGCGCGGCACATATCCCGTATACGACACGCCACTGGGACGCATCGGCACAATGATCTGTTACGACGCTGATTTCACCGATACAGCCCGCAAGATCACGCGCAACGGTGCTCAGTTGATCCTCCTGCCGTCGCGCGATTGGCCTGGGATCGCCACGACGCACTACACCCACGCCGTTTTCCGTGCGATCGAGAATCGCGTAAGCGTGGTCCGGTCCGACGGCAGCGGCAACGATTCGGTGGTCATTGATCCTTACGGGAACATCCTGGCATTAGCGCTCACGCCGGGCGGCGACCGCGAAGGGCAAGTCTTGGTTGCCGACGCCCCGCTAGGCACAGGAGACTCGCTCGTCGTTCAGCTGGGTGACTGGATGGGATGGATCAGCCTGGCCGGCATGGCCTTCTTCGTCGTTTATGATCCCATAACCAAGATGAGAGCAAAACGGAGCGCCGCGCCGAGCCTGCAGCCGAATCAGGTTTAATTCCATGTAAGCCATGGCAGACGAAAACCGCTACCCGCGCATCTATCGCGAGTTGTTCCGCGAGCCGGCTGGCCGGTCTACATCGGCGCTGGCCGGACATCTGCTGACGATCGCTGCACTCGTGCCCCTGGGCATCTTCGTGATCGTCAGCATCAATCTGATTCGCGACCCGGCGCAACTGGCCGCCACGCTTGCACTCACAGCCGCCTTCACAGCATTGTTCCTCGTCTTCGTGTATCGCAGCGATGCGCGCGGGCAAATGCTCATCCTGGCGATCCAAACGGTGATTGCACTGGCGATGTGCGTCGTGCCCGGCGTGCGCTACGGCTTCCTGCTGATCATCTTCGCCATCCTAGGCGCGCAGATCGGCATCACCTTGTCCGTGCGCATCGCCGTGCTGTGGTGGCTGGTGCTGTTCGTCGGGCTGATGATCAGCTACGTAGCGGCGTTCGGGCCGGAAGGTTTCATCGCCGGCGCCGCCAATGCAGCCGGCTTCTTCTTCACGCTCATGGGCGGCTTGATGCGCCAGGCGCAACTCGCGCGAGAACGCAGCGAGCAACTGTCGGCGGAGTTGCAAGCAGCCAACGACCAGTTACAAACGATGTCGCTGCAATTGCAACAGTTGGCCGTGGCGGAGGAGCGCAACCGCATCGCGCGCGAATTGCATGACTCGCTCGGCCACCGCCTCACCGCGGCAATCGTGCAACTGGAAGGCGCGCAGCGGCTGATTGCGACCGACCCAGAGCGCGCCGCGCGCGTGGTCGGCGCGATGCGGGACCAGATGAAGGAAGGCCTGAACGATCTACGGCGCAGCGTCGCGCTGCTGCGCGAGCCGCTCGACAAGGACGTGTCACTCGAAACGGCGCTGCGACGCCTGGCGCAGAGTTTTCAGAACAGCACCGGGTTGCAAGTGCAGGTGGTCGCACCGCCGCAACTGCCTGTGCTGCCGGCGGCGCAACACCTGGCGCTCTTCCGCGCGGCGCAAGAAGCGTTGACCAACGTGCAGCGTCACGCGCAAGCGCGCCGCGCTTGGCTAACGTTGAGCTTCGACGATGCGTGCGTGACGCTAACCGCAGACGACGATGGCATCGGCTTGGCAGGCGATAGTGCGACGAAAGGCTTTGGCCTGCGCGGCCTTCAGGAGCGCGCTGCACAGCTCGGCGGTCGTCTGGAGCTGGGCAAGAGCGAGCGCGGCGGCGCGCGCCTGACGATGACGTTGCCGCGCGAGACGGCTGACAACGGCGCCCCTCAGCCAGCCGCGCAACCACAATTTACAACCAATGGATCGCATTCGCATCCTGATCGTGGATGATCAGCGGCTGATGCGCGAGGGACTGCGCATGCTGCTCGAAATGGAAGACGACTTCGAGGTCGTCGGCGAAGCTGCAGATGGTCAGGCCGCCCTCGACGCCTGCGCGCAACTCGCGCCCGACATCGTGTTGATGGACATCCGCATGCCCGGCATGGATGGCGTTGAAGCCACGCGGCGCCTGCTGCAGCGCGATCCATCGGCGCGCGTGATCATCCTGACGACCTTCGACGACGATCAATACGTGTTCGAGGGATTGCGCGCCGGCGCGCTGGGCTACTTGCTCAAAGACTTGTCCGGCGAGGAGTTAGCGCGCGCGATTCGCACCGTGGCGCACGGCGGTGCCTTGATCGAGCCATCCATCGCGCGCAAGGTGTTTGCCGAGTTTGCACGATTGGCGCCTGCTGCGCGCGATGCGAACGAAGGCCTGGCCGAGCCGCTCAGCGAACGCGAGATCGAGGTGCTCAGACTCATCGCAGCCGGCTTGAGCAACCGCGAGATCGCGCAGCGGCTTTTTCTAGCCGAAGGCACCGTCAAGAACTACGTCACCAACGTGCTAAGCAAGATCGGCGTGCACGATCGGACGCAGGCGACGCTGCGCGGTAAAGAGTTGGGGCTGATCTGACGCCGCTCAGCAGCATCCCGGGTGCGCCATCGCTTTGGGCGTATGCCCGCGCGCGATCAACGCCTGCTGGTCTTCGGTCAGCTCGATCCACGGCATCGTGGGGCCGTCGGGCGTGCGCGCCATCGGCTGGCCGTTCACGATGGTGAGCGTGTTGCACAGCAACTGCCGCCCTTTGCGCGCGTTCATGAACACGTCGTAGAAGGTGTAATCGCCCTTGCACAACTTGAACAGTGCGACATCGGCGTATGCGCCCGGCTTGAGCGTGCCCACTTCGTCCTGCAGCCCCAGCACTTCCGCCGGCCGGATCGTCGTCGCGCGCACCACCTCCTCCAGCGACATGCCCAGCGCCAGAAACTTGCTCATGCACGTCGGCATGTCGAACAGCGGGCCGTGCACGCTCATCTGGTGGATGTCGGTCGAGATCACGTCCGGATTGTAGCCCTGGCTCATCAGCGCCTCGGCGGTCTCGAACGAGAACGAGCCGGCGCCGTGGCCGATATCCATGATTACGCCGCGCTCCCAGGCGCGACGCGCGTCTTCCAGCAGCCGGCCATCTGCGCCGATGATGCGCATGGTGTGGCCGGTGAAGCAGTGCGTCAGGATGTCGCCGGGCTTCAAGTGCGCCAGCACATCGCCGACGTTTGGCCCGGCGATGCCGATGTGCACCATTAGCGGCATACCCACGCGGTCGGCGGCTTCGCGCGCCCGGCGCAGCGGCTCGAGGCCGTTCGCACCGATGGTGTTGACGTCAATGCGCGCCTTCACGCCCAGCACAAAGTCGCGATTTGCGTCAATCAGCCTGCAGCACACATCCACGTCGCAGTAATTCAAGTTGGCCAGCTCATACGTCATCGCCGTCAGGCCGATGGATGAGATGTTGAGCAAGGCGTAGATGCGGACGCGCGATGGACGCGCTACGTAGTCGCGAAGGCCGATCAGGTTGAAGGCGCCGGCAGAACCAACGTCCAGCCATGTCGTTACGCCGCTGCGCGCTGCCACCGGATCGGCCTGAATGCCCCAGAAGGTGACGCCGTAGTACACGTGCGTGTGTAGGTCCACCAAGCCGGGCGTGACGATCTGGCCGGCGGCGTCAATCACGCGCGCGGCGCTCGCGGCTGGGATGTCGCGGTCTACTGCGGCGATGCGGTTGCGCTTGATGGCGACGTCGAACGTGCCGTTGATGTTTTGTGACGGGTCAATGAGCGTGCCGTTCTTGATCAGGAGATCGAATCGCATGAGCAAAGTGAAGCACGGCGCGCAGCAGAAGTCAACATCGCCGCAGCGCGATGGATGCATCACGCGAAGCGATCCGGATCGAGCAACGTCATGTCAATCGCCGGCGGCGCGCCCGACAGCACCTGCGCCATCAACTTGCCGGTGATCGGCCCCAGGCTCAGGCCCATCATGGCATGGCCGGTCGCCACGCTGAGGTTGTCGTAGCTGCGCAGCCGACCGACGTAGGGCAGCCCATCCGGCGATACCGGCCGCAAGCCGCGCCACACGGGCACATCGCGAAAGTCTTCCGGCGAGAAGGCCGGCAGGTATCGGTGCACGGCGTTGACAATGCCGCGCACGCGCGCCGGGTTGATGGACTCGTCGAGGCCGACGATCTCCATCGTCCCGCCGAAGCGCAGCGCGCCGTCGAGCGGCATCGGCGTCACCGCCACGCGCGCTTCGACGAGGATGGCGCAGATCTCCGGCGTCTGCTTCGGCTGCCGGAGTGTGACGCTGTAGCCCTTGCCGGCCTGCATCGGCAAATACGCCCGCAGCGCGTGCGCGATGCGCGGCGACCACGCGCCGCCGGCGATCACGTATTCGTCCGCCTGCAACTCGCCGGCGCTGGTGCACACGCTCTCGATCCACCGGCCATCGGCGCGCCATCCGACCACTTCGGCGCACCAGCGAAACTGCGCGCCGCCGTCTATCAGCCGGCGGGTCAATTCGGCGACGAACCGCTGCGGCGACAAATGGCAATCGTGGGGGAAGTAAACCGCGCCGGCGATGTCCATTGTGAGGTTCGGCTCGAGCCGCGCCGTTTCTTCGGGCGTCAGCACCTGCGCCGGGATGCCAAGCCGGTTGGCACGTTTGGCAGTCGCGCCTTCCTCGTGCAGCGCGTGCTCGGTCTTGCACAGCATCAGCAAGCCCTTTTGCACCAGGCCGAACGCGTTGTCCCATTCAGCAGCCAGCTCGATGAAGCACTGCCGGCCGGCCAGGCTGAGGTCGCGCAGCAGCGGCGCAGCGCGATCCACCCATTCGGCAGTCGCCGTGCGCATGAACTTCCATCCCCAATCCAACAAGTCGCGGCTCAGGCGCGGGCGAATGTAGAACGGGCTCTCCGGATTCCACATCGTGCGCAGGCCGTAGGCCACCATGCCCGGCGCGGCCAGCGGGACGAAGTGGCTGGGCACGACCATGCCGGCGTTGCCCAGCGAGCACGAGTCGTGATCCGGCGCACCACGTTCGACGATGATGACGCGGTGGCCGGCGCGCATCGCGTAGTAAGCGACGCTCAGCCCGATGACGCCGCCGCCCACAATCAGGATGGTCTTCGCAGACATGTGCGCTCAGCTCCCGCTGGGAGCTGAGACGAGATTGTATGCGCGGTCGCGCCGACCACCAAAGCCGCGAGGTCGTAGAATCCAGATACGTATGCGACCGACCAGCATCACCGCCGACAGAACAAAAGCCATCCTGACGGTCACCTGGGACGACGGCGAGGCATCCGAGCTGCCTTTCAAGCTGCTGAGCGACATGTGCCCATGCGCCACATGCAATGAGGAGCGTAACAACCCCGACCCGCTGAAGATCATCCGCCCGCGATCGTACGAGCTGGAGGCGATCAATCCGGTCGGCAACTACGCCATCAACATCATGTGGAAGGGCGGGTGCCGGTTCGGCATTTATTCGTGGGAGTATCTGCGAGAGATAGCCGACCTACAGCAGAGGCGCGCGGCCGGCAATGGGTAGATGATCAATTTGTCTCGGCGCGATTGTTCTTCTTGAACGTCACGGAATGCCAATTCGGCGTGTTGCTCAAATCCAACCTTTCCTTCGCTTCGGACTTTACCGATATCCGGCCCACATATCCATTTCTCAACCGATGCCCGTTAGATAAATCAGGTCGTCGTTCACCAATTGTTACACCGAGTGACTTGATATTGATCCTGCTCATCTCAACCCTCGGCAGAATAAACGCATCTCAGCTATCCTCTACCCTGGGAGTCCAGACAGACTGCGCTGAGATTCTGCTAAAAAGCTGCGGCTGATCAGAATGGGTGCATTCGCGGATACGGGCAAGTGGAGACCAAACATCATGCGGTAGGGCGCGGACGCCGTTCCGCACCCGTGACGCATCGGCGATGGCGCGCTGCGGTGAGCGCGCCCTACCCAACCTGCACATTTGCCCCCGCCGGCGAGTGCACCCGAACAGAACGAGGTTGCCACTTGGCCGCAGTGAGGTCCATCGTCGCCCCGACGAGCAGCCGATGCGCGTACGCCTGCCGCCTTTGGTTCCAGGTTGCACAGGTGAGCAGAAACAAGCGCCGGCCGTCGCGATGGTAGATGGCTTTCACATCACTGGGCTGCAACAGACGACGCCCGATGATGTGATAGTGCCACAGCCGGCCATCCTGTGTTTGCAGCGTGACGCGCGCATTCGGCCGCAGCGCCGCCAGCCCATAGAAAGGACCGCGCAAGCCTCCCTCCAGCGTGACATGGGCGGCCAGCACCATCGCCAGCGCATCTCCCGGCCATCGCCCTGTGGTTTGTAACAGCCCTACCTCACGTGCGCCGAGTCGCGCCTCGTCCCAGGCACCGTTCACGATAGGCAACGGCACGACTGGCACATTGAGCAGGTTGAGTGCCGGGATATCCAGGGACACAGGGGGCGCCGGCGACGTCGTTCGGCGCGGGCACACGATTGCAGCCGCCAGCACACCCAGAAACCGTCTTCGGCTAAGCATCGTCATCGGCGTCCGGTTTCAGGCAAGTTCTTTGGCACGACCAGCGTGTTGGTCGTGTTCGACTGCGTCACGCCCTGGGTGCTGGTCAGCACGGCAGTGTTGAGCAGTTCACCCGGCGGCTGTGCGCGCTCGCTCAACCGCGTAGTAATGGTGAGCGTAACGCGCTCGTTTGGCGCCATCGTTCCCAAGCGCAGCGTCCATGTATATGCGCCGGAATCGAAACTAAATTCGCCACGCGGGACATCCGCGCCCAGGTAATCTACCAACGGTGAGAGCGCATCACTCACCACGACATCGCCGATGGGGACCGGATTAGGGTTGATGATCTCGATCGTGAAAACCAAGATATCACCTACCTGCGCCCGCTCCAAGTTGACCCGCTTGACGATGCTCGGACTATTCAACGGCGGCGGAGGCGTGTGGGTCGGCGGTGGCGGGGGCGGCGTCTCTTGCGAGGTCGGCGGTGCCGGCGTGTCAGTGAGGATCGGGGGCGGCGTATGAGTCGGGGTGGGCGTGGGCGTCGGCGTGTCAGTCGGAGTTGGAGTCGGCGTGTCCGTTGGCGTTTCAGCGAGCGAGGCGGCGGGCGTATCTGTGACGGTTGGCGTCGGCGTCTCAGTGAAACCGGCGGGCGACTGCGGCGCAGGCAGAGCAGGCCGGATCGCGAGCAAGCTTACTGCGGCGGCGACGACCAAAACGATGAGTGAGAATATGGATGCTACTCTGTTCATGTCTCCGTGCAAACCTCATGCTGATTTTGTTCGCACACTCGGGGCAGCGCCTTGAGCGCACAACGACCCGTTCAATCTGAGTGCAGCCGCAGTTCAGCCGAGCCAAATAGTCCTCTGGGATTATCGTCGAACTCCCGGTGCTCTGTTCGCGTCCTGTCATCTCGCCTAACGCCGGACTATCGGCAGGTATGTCCCCTGCACCGCCCAGCGCTGGTTAGGCAGCAAGGTCGGATCGCCAAGCAAGACGTAGGTATCGAGCAGGTCGAGATATAAGCCGCCGGCAGATAGGCTGAGTTTGCCGACCAGCGCCGCCTCACCCAGTCGCCCTCCGGCCAGCCAGACAGAGACGAATTCTCTCCCCAGCGGATCATGTCCACTAGAGATGGTCAATCCGGTCGCTCCCCATGTCCCCACAGCGCCGCGGCCCGGCGCGCGCAGCAGCGCCTCATCGAGCGCATTCTGCAGCTCGTGAAAGCGGCCGGTGTAGCACGTCAGGCCAACGACGACGGGCTGGGCGATGGCCGGCGCTAACGAGGGGACATCGTCCAGATGGAAGAGTCGCTCGGCGGCCCATTGGCGCGGCGAAGCATGGCCGACGAACACG
>JANWYN010000128.1 GCA_025055235.1 Candidatus Roseilinea sp.
CTCTACGAGGACGAGAGCGTGATCGTGATCAACAAGCCGGCCGGCATCGTGGTGCATCCTACGCCCGGCAACCTCAGCGGGACGGTGGTGAACGCCGTGCTGGCCTATGCGCCCGAGGTGCAGGCGGTGGGCGACGCGCGCCGGCCTGGCATCGTGCACCGGCTGGACAAGGAGACCAGCGGCCTGCTGCTGGTCGCCCGCCAAGAAGCGGCGCTGCACGCGTTGCAGTCGCAGTTCAAAGCACGCACCATCCAGAAGACCTACCTGGCCCTGTGCGTGGGTCATGTCCTGCCGGAGCGCGGCGTGATTGACCGCCCGATCGGGCGAGACCCCAACAACCGCCGGCGCATGGCGATCGTTCCCGGCGGGCGCGAAGCCGTGACGGAGTATGTGGTGACCGAGGTGTTCGCGCCGGGCGGCGGAGCCGGCGCGCGCTACTCGCTGGTGCGCGCGCATCCGTTGACCGGTCGCACGCATCAGTTGCGCGTGCACTTCGCCTCGATCGGCCATCCCATCGTGGGGGATGCGCTGTATGGGGTGCGCAAGGATGACCTCACGCGCCGGGTGAAGCCGCGGCATATGCTGCACGCCAGCGAACTCGCGTTCGTCTCGCCAGCCTCAGGGCGCGAGGTGAAGTTGCACGCGCCGCTGCCCCTAGACATGCGGCGCGTGCTGGAGGAGCTCAGTTCTCCTTCATCGCCCGATCAATGATCTCCTGAGCGACTTTGCTCATCGTCGTGCGGCGCGAGCGGGCGGTCATCTGGATGTGATGATAGGCTTCTTCCTCGCCCATGCCGCCTTTCATCAGGATGCCCTTGGCGCGCTCGATCAACTTGCGCGCGGTGAGCTTCTCCTCCAGTTCGTCCACCTTCTCGCTCAACTGGCGGCGCTCGTTGAACGTGGCGATGGCGACGCGCATGGTGCTGATTAGGTCATCGCGCTTGACCGGCTTGATCAGATAACCTTGCACCGGCAGCTCGGTCGCTCGATCGAGCAGCGCGGTTTCGTTGTATGCGGTCAAGATGATGATGGGGATCGGCCGCTGCTTGAGGATCTCCGCGGCCGCCTCCAAGCCGTCGCGGAACGGCATGCGTATATCGAGCAGCGCGATGTCCGGCTGTTCGCGGTGCGCCAGCGTGACGGCCTCTACGCCATCGGCGGCGCTGTAGACGGTGTGGCCCAGCTCCGTCAGGATGGTGCGCAGGCCCATGCGAATGATGGATTCGTCGTCGGCGATCAGTACACGTAGGCTTTTATTACTCATTGATGACAGCTCCGGATCGAACTACCGGCCGGCGTGCTGCGCGATGTGGCGTGCATCTGGAGCAGTCGCGAGCCGGCTGTGACCAAGTTTGCGTTTGGCTCTCGTCCTGGAGGATGGCGCGGATTATACTTTCGTCGCACCCAGATGCTGCCGTTCATCCTGGCTGCCTGCCTCGGCGGCTTCATCATCCTGCTGATCGTGCGCGATGCCTTACGCGTTCGCCGATTGCCTGCCCTGGACGACGATGCGATGCCCCAGGCGACGCCTTGCATTTCCATCGTCATTCCGGCGCGCAACGAAGAAGCGAACATCGCGCGCTGTCTGGATGGCGCGCTCGACCAGCGTTATCCGTCCTACGAGGTGATCGTCGTGGACGATGGCTCGACCGACGCGACGCCGCGCATCTTGCGCGAATACGCGGCGCGCTTCGCCGAGCGGCTGCGCGTGATCTCCGGCCGGCCTTTGCCGCGCGGGTGGGTGGGAAAGTGCAACGCTTGCCTGCACGGCGCGCACCACGCGCGGGGTGAATGGCTGCTCTTTCTAGATGCCGATACCGCGCCGCAGCCGGCGTTGCTCGGCGCGCTGATGGCGTTCGTCGAGCACAGCCGGCTCGACGTGGCCAGCGTCCTCCCTTTCAATGAACTGGTCACCTGGTCGGAGCGGCTGGTGCTGCCGGTCTTCTACCAGTTCGCGCTCACGGCCTTCCCGCTGCAGAAGAACCTCTCGGTCGAAGCGCCGGCCAACAACGTGATCGCCAACGGCCAGTGCCTGATCGTGCGGTCATCGGCGTATTGGTCGGTGGGCGGGCACGAGACGGTGAAGGACAAAGTGCTCGAAGACATCGAGTTCGCGCAGGCGCTGCGGCGGGCCGGCTATCGCGTTGGACTGGCGACGGCGTTCGGCCAATTGCGTGTGCGCATGTATCACGACCTGGGCGAGGTGGCCCAAGGTCTGGGCAAACACGCTGCCGCAGGCCGGCGGGCCAGCGGCTGGCGGGCGTTCTGGGCGGTGTTGCGCATGTCGCTCACGCTGCTGGCACCCTGGCCGCTGCTGGCGTTCTGCCTGGCGCAGGTGATCGCCCAGCCGGATGCGCCATACGTCTGGCCGGTGCTGGTGATTGCAGCGCTGGCTGCATTGGCCGTGCTAGGGTTCTGGGCTGTTCGCTACCGTCGCTGGTACGCCTTGCCCGATTGGACGGCGCTGCTGGCGCCGGCCGGCTGGCTGATCTATCTGTCCATTGTCGTGCGCGGGACGTTGCTAGTGTTCTTCAAGCGCGGCGTGACGTGGAAGGAACGCGTGTATCAGTAGGGACCATTTTGCTCACAAAAATCGCGCCGTAGGGCGCGGACGTCGTTCCGTTGCCGATCATGCATTGGCGATGGCGCGCTGCGGTAACCCATTGCGGTAGGGCACGGACTCTGTTCCGTGCCTTGGTGCTAACGTTGCGTGATCGGCAGGTAGACCGACTGCGATGGCGTGACGACGAAGCTGGCCTGCGCCCATGCGCTATCGCCGAAGCCGTTGCTCGCGCGCACGCGCCATACGTAGGGCGTCTCCGACGCCGGCAACGGGCCGGCCAGCCACTGCGTGCCGGTGATCCAACCGAAGGCCAGGGTCGTCGTCAACGCGCCGCCGGAGAGTTCGCCGCGATATCGCTCGCCCTCGGCGCCCTGCCAGCGCAGCGCGATCGGCGGGCCGCTGAGCATGAGCTGGCCATTGACCGGCGAGGTGGGGGTGGGGGCGAGCGGGCCGGGCGGGCACGCGCCGCCGCAGGCGCGGACGGATGACACGCTACCGGATAACCCCTGTGCCAAGTCATCCAAGTTGGTGAACTGCGTCGGGCCGACGGCGTGCCCGCATTCGCCGTGCAGATCCGCCTCGCTGCACAGGATCACGCCGACACCGGGATCGAGGATGAGCGACTGCGCCCAATCATTCAGCCCGATGGTTTGCAGGTCGGTGATGGTCTGGCTGCCGGTGAACGCCGCGCCGGTGAAGTTCAGGCCGCCGTAGAGCGTGTAGACGCCGGTGATGGCCGGCTCGATGCGCAGCCAGCGCGCGGCGGCCCACGCTGCGCCGTCACCGTTCGCGCGTACGCTCCAATACAAGTCGCGGTAGTTCCATGCCGTGCTGATCACCGGTGTGCCGGAGAGCGCGCTCGTGATCGCCTCGGCGATCAGCGTCCCGCCGGCGTCCATGTCCGGCGCAGTGCGCACGCGAAGCACATAGCGCCCGTCGTAGGCGCAGCCGTTCACGCCTGCCCAGGTGAACGCGACGGCCTGCTCGTTGGCGATGGCGCCGTCGGCGGGTGTTTGCAGGCCGGGGGCGGGGCAGGGCGGTGGAGGCGGCGCGCCGTCGTTCTGCGAGATGTAGGTCTGCCCGTTCTGGATGCCACTCCACGGCACTTCAACGAAGTCCACCGGCGCGAGGGTATTTGTCTTCGGCCAGGGTGCAGCGTTGGGATCGGCCGGGTTCGTCCACGTGGCCGGCTCGCTCGACACCATGAAGTGCACGTGCTTGCCGCACGCGAAGCCGGTGTCACCTTCCACACCTAGCTTGGTGCCGGCACTCACCACGTCACCCACGTTCACCGGGACGCTGTTGTGCTCCAAGTGCACATACCACGAGTACTCGTTCGGGCCGTGCTGCACCACGACCATGTTAGCTTGTCTCCAGACCGAGCTGAAGTTGCCGCACGCGCCGGCGTTGCTGCTCTCTTTGGCAAAGACGACCACGCCCGGCTTGGAGGCGAGCACGTCGCCGGTCGCAGCCAGCCCCTGGATGTCGAAGTCCACCTGATTGACGTGGCCCGACACGTCCTTGCTGAAGGCCCAGGCTTGCAGACTCTTTCGCCAGGGCAGCTTGTGGCCGGTGAAGTTTTGGATGCGCGCCGGGCCGTGGCCGGTTCGCAGCAGCGGCTGCTCGAAGTACGCCTTGGTCGCCTCGTCCGCGAGCTGCGCCGGCAGGTTGTGCAGCAGCGCGTTGAACTCAGCGGCGTTGGCCGGCGAGGGCGCGATCACCAGCCAGCCGCCCGCCTCACGAATGCCGATGAGCGGGATGGCGATGTGCGGCGTGAAGCCGGCGAAGCCGCTGGCCGGGATCGGCTCGGCAATGGCAAACGCCCACCGGCCGTCGGACGCGACCTCGCCGAGGGTGTAGGACTCGCCCCACGCTGCGCGCGCGTTCAACCGCGGCAAAACCGCCTCGAACGCCAGGCGCAGCGCATCCTGCTCCTGGGCGGCGATGGGCGACGACGCCGGCGCTGCGAGCAAGGCGAGCGCCGTGACCAGCGAAACGAGCAGCGTCGGTCGGGGCACGATCGGTCGCCCTCATGCGCTGGGCACGAGGTCGCAGGCTTCAGGCGGCATCCAGTGTGCTTCGTGACCTTCCCACTTGACGTTGCAGCCGATCGGGTTGGTGAGCGGCGTGCGCACGGGGCGGCCGGCGAGGTGATCTTCGAGCGCATTGGCCAGGTCGTTCACCTTGCTCTTCTCGGCCTCGCGCGGGTTGTCCACTCCGCGGCCGGTGTAGATCAGCCGGCGATCCTTGTCGAAGACGTAGAAGTGCGGCGTGCGCAGCGCGCCGTAGGCCAGCGCCACCTGCTGCGATTTGTCGCGCAGATACACCCAGGGAAACTTGTGTTCCTCCATGCGCTTCACCATGTGCTCGAAGCTGTCCTCCGGATAGGTGGTCTCGCTGTTCGAGTTGATGGCGACGAAGCGCACGCCCTGCGGCATGAAGCGCAGCGCGGTCTGGCGCGTCACCTCATCCGACCCTTTGACGTAGGGGCAGTGGTTGCAGGTGAAGAAGATGACGAGCACCGGCGCGTCGTCGAAGTCGGATAGGCGATAAGTCTTGCCATCGGTCGCGGGTAATTCGAAATCGGGGGCCTTTTCGCCCAGTTGAAGTGTGAATGCCATGCGTAAACCTCCTGAATCGCGTTACGCGGCGATTGCAAATCGCGCGCCACACAAAGCAAAGTCGCCCTTCGGCGACTGGTAGTTCAGTCCGCAGGGGCGGACTTTGCCTTGCATTGCCCGCGACTTGAGTCGCCGGGCAGGATTGCAGTCTACCGCGTATAACGTGTATTCCTGAATCAATTGTCTAACCAGATCGTCACTTCGTCCACCGGCCGCCGGTCACGTCCCTTGCCGGCATCGGCAGGATGGCCAATCGTGATCAAGGCTTGCGGCTGCCAGTCGTTCGGCAGGCCGAGCGTCTCGATGACCGTGTCTGGGCAAAACAGCGGCGCGCACATCCAGCATGCGCCGAGTCCCAGGTCGGTTGCCGCGAGCAGGATATTCTGGATCGCGGCGGCGACGGCCTGCCCGGCCATCCAGCGCTCGGCAGCGTTGCGCCGGTCGTCGGGATACACGTCCATATCGCGCAGCGTCATGCAGGCGAGGATGCAGACCGGCGCGCCCGTGATGCGCTGGTACGAGCGTGACACGTCGCGGGCGATGAGTTCCGGCGGAACGCCGTCGCGCGAGAGGTCTTCGCGCAGCCGCTCGCCCATCGCCGTTGCGAGCCGGGCGCGCGCATCGCCGGCCAGCACGGCGAACCGCCAAGGCTGGCGGTTGTGCGGCGAGGGTGCGCGCGTGGCTGCCTCCAGCAGCGCGATCACGGCTTCGCGCGACACCGGCCGGTCGGTGTAACGGCGGATCATGCGGCGGCGGGCGATGGCATCCATGCCTCAGTGATACAGGTCGAGGTGCGCCGGCCGGATGATCTCGGCGGCGCTGCCTTCGCGCGGCATGAAGCGGAGGCCGCGCACCAGCACCGCCGGCACACCTTCAGCGGCTTGCCCCATCACCAACGTCGCCGCGCTCGCCACCATGTCGGCCAGGCCGATCTCGGTGTGTTGCAGTTTGTAGCCGAATAAATCCTCGCGCCCGCGCCAATCCTCTATGCCCGGCATGCCGGCCACGCCGACGGCGACGCCGACCGTGCCCAGCCGGTGCGGCCGGCCGTGGCTGTCGCAGATGACGACCGGGATTGCGAACCCGAACGTCGCGCTCAGCCGGTCGCGGATGCAACGGGCGCTGGCGTCGGGATCGTCCGGCATCAGCAACACCACGTCGGGGTCGGGCGAGACGTTGGAATGATCTATGGCGGCGTTGGCCGAGACGAAGCCGAGCCGGTGGCGCGTGACCAGCACATTCGGCGCGACGCGCGACACCTCCGACGACTCGCGCAGGATCACCTCGACCAGGCGCGGGTCTTTCTGCGTGATCGCCGCCAGTTCGACCGCGCGCGCCGAGGGCGTCACTTCGCGCAGGTTGACGAAGCGGCCTTCAGCCTTCGCCACGATCTTCGACGTGACGGCAAGCACGTCGCCTGCACGAGGCTGCAACGGCGCGATGGCCGTCGCGAGCAGCCCGGCCAGGTCATCGCCGGGGCGAACGACCGGCAGGCCGGCGATGGGGAAGAGCCGGAGCGCGGGGTGGGTCACGTCTTGCGTCCTGCGTCTTGCGTCCTACGTCTTGCGTCTTACGTCTTGCGTATCGCGTGTCGCGTGTCGGATATCGCGCGGGCGCTACGCTCCGGTGATGCGGATGCCGGCGCCCTTGACTTTGTGGCGCTTGTTGATACCGAGCAGGATGGGGGTGAGGCCCTCGACCACCACGGCGTTGTCGAGCGGGCCGGCGTCCCAGGCCTTCATGCCGGCGTCGGCCACCAACTGCATGCCGATGCGCTTGGCGTCGTCATCGTCGCCGCACACCAGCACGTCGCAGTCTATGACCGCGTCCAGCTTCTTCAGGTGCGTGGCCGAGATGTTCTGGAAGGCGGTGACGACTTTCGCACCGTCGCCGAGGATGGCCTGCGCTTCCTTCGACGCCGAGCCGCCCGGCGGCACGGCCACCCGCGTGAAGTCGCTCGGGTTGATCGGCACGGTCACGTCCACCAGCACCTTGCCCTGCACGGCGTCCTTCACGCTTGTCAGCGTATCTTTGTGGGCGGCGTAGGGCACGGTGAGGACGACGACCTCGGCGTCGCGCGCAGCGCTGGCGTTGTCGGCGCCGGTGATGCGCCCGTCGCCGAGAGCCAGGTTCAGCTCCTCGGCCACGCGGCGCGCCTTCTCTGGATCGCGCGAGCCGATGATGACGTCGTGGCCGGCGTGCGCCCAGCGCAGCGCCAGCCCCGATCCTTCTTTGCCGGTGCCGCCTAAAACTGCGATCTTCATGATTCTCCCTTGTTTCTGATGAGCCTTGTTTGAGGTCGAAAGTGTCGAGGCGTAGATAATACCGCCATGGCCGAACAACCGCTCGTCACTACCGAATGGCTGCACGCGCATCTGAACGACGATCACCTCCGCATCGTGGACATCCGCGGCCACGTCCTCCCGCCGACCGAGCCGTTGCCGCACTACTTCAACCACTACGACGACTACGTGAAGGGCCACATCCCCGGCGCGGTTTTCGTAGATTGGGTGCACGAGATCACCGATCCGGCCGACCCGCGCCACGCGCGCATTGCGCCGCCGGAGCGCTTCGCCGCAGTGATGCGCCGGTGCGGCATCGGCGATGACACGTTCGTCGTGGCGTATGACGACGCTGCGGGCATGTTCGCCGCCCGGCTGTGGTGGGCGCTGAACTACTACGGCCACTCGGGCGTGGCCGTGCTCGATGGCGGCTGGAACAAGTGGATTGCGGAGGGGCGACCGGTCACAGCGGAGGTTCCGGGGGTCGCGCCGGCGAACTTTACCCCGCGCCCGCAGCCGGCATGGATTCGCACCGGCGACCAGGTGATGGCAGCGCTGGGCTCGCCGGTCAAGCTGGTGGACGTGCGTTCGCCGCAGGAGTTCAGCGGCGAGCAGTCGCGCGCCAAACGGTTCGGCCATATCCCCGGCGCGGTGAACGTGCCGCGCACGTCGCTGGCTGCGCCGGACGGCACGCTGCTGCCGCCGGAGGTGCTGCGCGAGAAGTTCGCCCAGGCCGGCATAGATGCGCACACGCCGGAGATCGTGACGTATTGCAACGCCGGCGTGAGCGCGTCGCTCGGCTTGTTGGCGCTGCGCGTCGCCGGTTTTGCCAACAGCGCCGTCTACGATGGTTCGTGGAAGGAATGGGGCAACGACGACGGCCGGCCGATCGAGTAGCCGCGCGCTCAGGCGCTGTCCAGCGCGTATTCCTTCAACACGTCCAGGTCCACGAATTCCAGCGCGGAGATGTGGGTGGCTTCCAGGTCTACCGGCGGCGCGCAGCCGGCTTCATAGGCCTCGATCCACCGCGACACGCATACGCACCAGCGGTCGCCGGGCTTGAGGCCGGGGAAGTTGAATTCCGGCCGCGGCGTGATCAGGTCGTTGCCCATGGCGCGAGAGAATTCGAGGAACTCGCGCGTCACCTGCGTGCATACCAGATGCAGGCCGACGTCACCCGGGCCGGTGTTGCAGCAGCCATCGCGGTACCAGCCGGTCATCGGCGCGGTGCTGCACGTTTTCAGTTCAGTTCCTAGCACGTTCCTCGCTCGGATCATGTTCACCTCGTTTTGGTTGTAAGTTGCAGGTTACAGGTTGCACGTTACACGTTGACACGTTGCAGGTTGCACGTTGGAGCAGGTTACAAGTTACAAGTTACGGGTTACGAGTTACAGGTTACAGGTTGCAGGTTACAGGTTGAAGGTTGGTGATTGATGAGACGCGGATGGGCGTTTCGTCCTAATCGAACGTGGCCTCGCCGAATCCGCGCAGCACGAAGCGCCGGATGCCGATCTCGCCACCGAGGATCTCCAGCGTCACGTCGGCGTCGGCACTGTGCTTTGCCAGCCGGATGGTGCACGTGCCCCAGGCGTGGCCGGTGGACCAGAAGTGCGTGCCTTCGATCGGGTCGAACGTCATCACGCCGTTGACGGCGGAGTAGTGGAAGCCGGTCCAGGCCAGCACGGCCGCCCAGCTTGCCATCGCCCGCGCGTAGTGGTGCCCGCATTCGGCTTCGTCGAAGGGGTTGCGCTTCAAGCCGTCGTAGCGGGCGCGGATGGCAGCAATTACCTTCAAGCCGTTCTCGATCTGCCCTTCGTAGAGCATGCCGGCGGCAGCGGTGTATTCGAAGCCGGTCATTACCTCGTTGAAGTAGGGGAAGGGGCGCTTGGGCCGGCGACCTTTGGGGTAAGTCGCCATCAGCAGCGCCGACTCGTCGCCCAGCACGAAGCTGCGCAGGTGGTTGAAGTGATCGTGGAAGCCACGCCGGAAGTTGTACTTCATGATCGCGCGCAGCGCCTTGCGCACATGCCGCGGATCGAGCAAATAGCCGAGGCCGCACACGTGAGCGAAGTACTGGCCGACCAGTTGATCCACCAGACAGCCGGCGCCGAGTTGTAGCTCCGGCTCCTGCGGCGCAGCAGCGCCCATGCCGGCGCGCAGTCCTTCCAGGATCAGGTCGCCCGGCTGTGGCGGACGGATTTCGTGTTCGTAGTACTCGCCGTTGAACAGGTGCGCGTCCATCCACGCCCGGCCTTGCTCGAACAGCCGGCGGCACTTGTCGGCGAAGGCGATCAGGCTGGCCGGGTGGTCGTCCATTGCCCCACTCCCCACTCCCGACTGCTTATCGGCAGAAGGGAGTCGGGAGTGGGAAGACGGGTGTTCGGCCAGATAACGCGCCATCTCCTCCATCGCTCTCAGCGCGCCGAGATACCACGTGCCCATCTGGGGATTGGGGCCGTAGTACTCCACGTCCATCGTATTGTGCTGGCAGCCTTCCATCACGCCGTCTTCGTCGGCATCCCAGCCGCCCGGCCGCCAACAGAACTCCAGCGCGCGCCGCGCCTGCGGCCACAGCGCGCGCAGAAAGTCGTCGTCGCCGCTCAGTTGCCATTCGCGGTAGAGCTTCATCAGGCAGCCCATCTGCCCATCGGCAGCAGCGTGAATCCACGTCGCCGCGCGGTCGAGCGGCAAATCGGCGCGGAAGCACATTAGCCCGTCGCTGCGCGTAGCATGCTTGAACTCCACCTCGCGCATGGTCTTGGCCAGCTCGCCGAAGAGGAAGGCCGTGGCCTGCTCGTAGTTCCACACGTGGGTGCAACTGCCGAAGCAGCAGCCGGCTTTGTCGCCGCAGCCTTCCCAGCCCATCAAATGGCCGCTCTCGATGCGGAATGCCGTCTGCGAGCGGAGCGCGCTGAGGTTGTAGAGCGCGGCCTCTTTGATCGGCGCCGGCAGGTCGCTGTTGGCGAGGGCGTTGACGAACGCCAGCGTGTCGGCTTCGAGCATGGGGAGTTGCGCGGCGACGCGTTCGACGACGTCCCACGCATCGGCATATTGTGTGGCGTAGTAGTTGCCCACGCGGTCGGGTTGGTCGCGCGTGCCGGCGCCATAGGTCAACGACGGCTCGTTGCGCATGCCCCAGCCACGCCGGTTGGGGAAGTGCCACGCCAGCAAGAAAGTGATTGCCCGCGTCTCACGCGGCTTAAGCGCCAGCGAGACGCACAGCGAACCGATGGGGTTGTTCACCTCGGCCTGGCGTTCCTCCAGCTTGCCGTCCGCCGAGAAGTCGTCCCAGTAGTCGAGCAGCGCGTCGCCCCAGCTCAGATCGGCCCAGGTGGTGCGATAGGTAACGCCGCGCGTCGTCAATGCGACCAGCGCGAGCGTGCCCCATTGTTCAGCGGACGGCTCGATGCCACGCGAGCGCATGAACAGCCCGCAGCCGGCAGCGCGCTCGAGCGTCCGAAACTCGTTGACGTTGCGCGCGCCGCTCTGGTCGCGTGCGTTGATGCGGTTATCGGCGACGACGCTGCCGTCCTGGCCGATGAAGTTCTCCAGGTTGCCGCAGACCGATGCTTCTATGCGCCGGCCGATGCGGTTCGTCAGCACGAAGCGCAAGATGGCGATGGGGATGCCGCTGCGCTCGGCGTCGCACGGGATGAGCGGGTTGAACGCCTGCAGGCGCACTGCCACCGGCACGTCGGGGTCGGACAGCACAACCTGGCCGAGCGGATATGCGGCTTCGAATGCGCAGCGGCGGAAGCGCGGCAAGCCGTGGTTGGGGACCGGACAGCCGAAGGCGCCCTCGTAGTCGCGCGGGTCAATTGTGCCCTCCAGACAGCGTGTGACGGCCGGCTGGCCGGATGCGCGCGCGTAGAGTGCAAAGAAGGTGTGCTTAGGCTTGAACCCCTTGGCGGGGCGGTTGACCACTTCCCAGTCGCGCAGGTCGCCGCGGCCGCCGAGCGAGACCGTGCCGGTGCCGATGCCGCCGATGGGCAAGGCGATGCGGGCGAGGTGATCTTGATCGTAGCAGGTGAGGACGGGCCAATTGAATTGTTTCATGATGGCATTGATGTTGGCATTGCCTGACGTCCGGCGCAAGTCGGGGTGCTGGCTACTTCTGCCGACGAGGGTGGGGCGCGCTCTCGATGGCCTAGACGGGCTACCGCAGCGCACCATCGCCGATACGTCATCGGCGCGGGACGGCGTCCGCGCCTACCGCGCGACATTTCTATGCCCCTATTACGCGAATGTACCCGTCTCAACGTGTTAGAATGTATGTTCTAACGGGGGTGAAAACTCGTCACTCTGCTGCAAACCTCGTCGAATCGAAGCACATCCTATGACGGACACAACGCCAGTTGCAACCAAACAGGAATACGGCGCCGGGCAGATTCAGGTCCTGGAGGGCCTCGAAGCGATCCGCAAACGACCCGGCATGTATGTCGGCGGCACCGACAGCAAGGCCATGCATCACCTGGTCTACGAGGTGGTGGACAACAGCGTGGACGAGGTGCTGGCCGGCTATTGCGACCGCATCGAGATCACCATCCACAAGGACGAAAGCGTGACCGTGGAGGACAACGGCCGCGGCATCCCGACCGACATCCATCCCACCTTCCGCAACAAGGCCGGCGAGCGGGTGAGCACGCTGGAGGTGGTGATGACCAACCTGCACGCCGGCGGCAAGTTCGGCACGGGTGCGTATACCGTGTCGGGCGGCCTGCACGGCGTCGGTGTGAAAGCGGTGAACGCGCTGTCGAAGTGGTTGATCGCCGAGGTTAAGCGCGACGGCAAGATCTACCGGCAGTCCTACAAAGAGGGCCGGCCCACCAGCAAAGTCGAGGTGGTCGGCAAGACAAAAGAGAAGGACACCGGCACCAAGGTCACCTTCCTGCGCGACGATGCGATCTTCACCGAGGACAACAACTACAAGTTCGACGTGCTCGCACAACGCTTCCGCGAGATGGCGTTCATCACCCGCGGCGTGACGATCGTGTTTCGCGATGAGCGCGAGGACCGCGAGATGACCTTTTACTTCGAGGACGGCATCAGCGCGTTCGTGCGCTATCTCAACCGCAACAAAGAGGCGCTACATCCGGTCATCAGCGGCGAGAGGAAGGTGGGCAACATCGGTGTCGAGTTCGCCATGCAATACACCGATGCGACGGCCCAGAGCGAGTTCTACTTCGCCAACACCATCAACACGCCCGACGGCGGCACGCACCAGACCGGCTTTCGCAGCGCGCTCACCCGCAGCCTGAACGACTACGCGCGCAAAGCGAACATCCTCAAGGAGAAAGACCCCAACCTCGACAGCCGCGACACGCTCGAGGGCTTGACCGCCATCGTCAGCATCAAGCATCCCGAACCGCAGTTCGAGAGCCAGACCAAGGTCAAGCTGATGAACACCGACGCCAAGACGGCCGTCGAGCAGGTCGTGCGCGAAGCGCTGACGGAGTTTCTGGAGCAGAACCCGCGCGAAGCGAAAGCCATCATCGAGAAGTGTCTGATCTCGCAGCGCGCGCGCGAAGCTGCCAAGGCTGCTGCCGAGCTGGTCAAGCGCAAGAGCGCGCTGGAGAGCGGCACGCTGCCCGGCAAGCTGGCCGATTGCTCCGAGCGCGACCCGGCCAAGTGCGAGTTGTTCGTGGTGGAGGGCGACAGCGCTGGCGGTTCGGCCAAGCAGGGGCGCGACCGGCACTTCCAGGCCATCCTGCCGCTGTTCGGCAAGATCATGAACACCGAGCGCGCCCGCCTGGACAAAATCCTGCAGTCGGACGCGATCAAAGCGTTGATCAGCGCCATCGGCACCGGCGTGGGCGACCAGTTCAACCTGGACAACCGGCGCTACGACCGCATCGTGCTGATGACCGATGCCGACGTGGACGGCAGCCACATTCGCACGCTGCTGCTGACCTTCTTCTTCCGCTACATGCAGCCGCTAGTCGAGCACGGCCACGTCTACATCGCCCAGCCGCCGCTATTTCGCATCGAGGTGAAGAAGGGCAACAAGGAGGTGCGCTATGCCTACAGCAACGAAGAACGCGACAAAGTCTATGCCGAGCTGAGGAAGCGCGGCCTGGATGTGAGCAAGCCGACCGAAGTCGTCACCCAGCGCTATAAAGGGCTGGGCGAGATGAACCCGGAGCAGTTGTGGGAGACGACGATGGACCCGCAGCGGCGCACCATGCTCCGGGTGACGGTCGAGGACGCCGCCGAAGCGGATCGCACCTTCGACATGTTGATGGGCAACGCGGTGCCGCCGCGCCGGGCGTTCATCACCCGGCACGCACGCGAAGTGCAGAACCTGGACATCTAACCTGGCGTGGGCAAGCGCACAAGCTCGCCCATGTGTTTGAAAGCCGATGACGACGACCGAGCGATCATCCGACGATCTGCTGTATGCAGTGCTGCGCTCACCGCGCCTCGTCCAACTGCGCGACCGGATCGCGGCGACGCTGGAGGAGGAGCAGGCGCGTCGCGAGCAGTTCTACGAGACCGTGCGCGAGGACCAAAAAGCCGAGTTCATCAACGGAGAAATCGTTGTGCAATCCCCTGCCAGATTCCGCCACACAGATGTCAAGGATGAGCTGCTCACGCTGTTGAAGACGTTCGTCAAATCGCGTGGACAAGGGTTCGTCGGTGCAGAGAAGATGATGATCTCGCTCTCGCGCAACGACTACGAGCCCGACATCTGCTACTTCGCCGAGGCCAAGGCGCGGCTGTTCACCGGTGATCAAACGCGTTTCCCTGCACCCGATCTGATCGTCGAAGTGTTATCGCCCGGCACCGAGCAGATTGACCGGACGATCAAGTTCGAAGATTACGCCGCGCATGGTGTGACGGAATACTGGTTGGTCGAGCCGGAGACGGAGACCGTGGAGCAATATGTGCTCTCGCAAGGCCGCTACGAACTCGCTATGAAATCGCGGACAGGGACGCTGGCCAGCATCGTGATCCCCGGCTTCGAGATCCCCGTGCGGGCGATCTTCGACAAAGAAGAAAACCTCAAGGCGCTCAGGAGCATCCTCTCCTGACCACGCGAAACGTGCAGCCATGATCCACAGCAAAAACGGCATTTACGAGATCGGCCTGACCGGCATCCGGCAGACGTGGAACCCATCGCCGGCGCGCACGATCGAAATCGCCATCTGCCGTGGCGAGGGGAAACTGACGGCCGGCGGTGCCTTCCTCGCCATCACCAGCCCGTTCACCGGCCGTTCGCCCAACGACAAGTTCATCGTCCAGGAGCCGTCCAGTGCGGACAAGGTGTGGTGGGGCAAGGTAAATCGCCCGCTCGATCCGGCTAAGTTCAACGTGCTCGCCCGCGATGTAAAAGCCTACCTCAACACAAAGGAGCTGTTTATCCGCGACGTGTATGCCGGCGCCGATCCTGCATACCGCTTGAACGTGCGCTTGATCTCGGAAAGCGCCTGGCATACCCTGTTCGCCTACAACCAGTTCATCCGGCCGTATCCGGCCGACCTGGCGGATTTTGAGCCGAACTTCACCATCCTGCACGCGCCGGAGTTCCATCCCGACCCGCAGCGGCACGGCACGCGCAAGCCGCCCAGCGGCCCGACGGCGGTGATCGCTCTCAACTTCGCCGAGCGCATGGTGATCATCGCCGGCACGCGCTACGCTGGCGAGATCAAGAAGAGCATCTTCACGGCGATGAACTATCTGCTGCCGCTGCAAGGGGTCTTCCCCATGCACTGCGCGGCGAACGTCGGGCCGGCGGGCGACACGGCGCTGTTCTTCGGGCTGAGCGGCACCGGTAAGACGACCCTCTCCGCCGACCACAATCGCGCCCTGATCGGCGACGACGAGCACGGCTGGAGTGCCAGCGGTGTGTTCAACTTCGAGGGTGGGTGCTACGCGAAGGTCATTCGCCTGTCGAAGGAGGCTGAGCCGGAGATCTACGCCACGCTCAGCCAGTTCGGCACGGTGCTGGAGAACGTGGTGATGGACCCGGACACGCACCAGCTCGACCTGGACAGCGAAGAGATCACCGAGAACACGCGCGCGGCATATCCGATTCACTTCATCCCGAACTTCGTGGCGACCGGCACGGCCGGCCACCCGCGCAACATCATGTTCCTAACGGCAGATGCGTTCGGCGTGCTGCCGCCCATCAGCAAATTGACCTTGGAACAGGCGGTGTACTTCTTCCTCTCCGGCTACACGGCGAAGCTGGCCGGCACCGAACGCGGCGTGACCGAGCCGCAGGCGACGTTTAGCACTTGCTTCGGCGCGCCGTTCATGGTGCACTTCCCGACGCGCTATGCCGAGATGCTTGCCGAGCGGCTCAACCAGCACAAGTGCACCGTGTGGCTGGTGAACACCGGCTGGAGCGGCGGGCCCTACGGCGTGGGTCATCGCATGAAGATCGCCCACACCCGCGCGATGGTCACCGCCGCGCTGGACGGCACGCTGGCCACGGTGCCGACGCGCCCCGATCCGGTGTTTGGCATTCACATCCCCGAGTACTGCCCCGGCGTGCCCAGCGACGTGTTGCAGCCGCGCAACACCTGGACGGACAAGGATGCCTACGACGCCCAGGCGCGCGAGCTCGCTGCGAAGTTCATCGAGAACTTCAAACAGTTCGAAGACAAGGTCAGCCCCTCCGTCGTTGCAGCCGGCCCGCGGGTCGAGGCGGTTGTATGAGCTGTGAGCTGCGAGCTGTCAGCTATGAGCTGTGAGCTGGGTGGATACAGCGATGGAGAAATCGGGTTCTCGTAGAAGCCCGGTTTCTGGATGCCGCTTCTCACAGCTCACAGCGACTGCACCAGGAAGGTGTCGAACTGCCATACGTCCTCGTCGTGCGGGCGCGGGCGGCCGAAGTGCTCGAACGGATCGTGCCAGTGCTTGAGCGGCGTCCAGTCGGTGTGCATGGACGGTGTGGGTCCGAGATAGGGATTGGCGATTTCGAGCACCTCTTTGTGCGGCAGGTCGTCCGGCACGCATAGCCCCTTGTAAGGATTCTTGATCAACCAGAACAGCGCGCCCAGGATCGCAGCGGCTACCTGCAGCGTGGTGGCGTTCTGGTGAGGCACCAGCCGGCGCGCCTCGTGGATGTCGAGCTGTGAGCCGACCCACCACCCGTTCAGGTCGTGGCCGAGCAGCAGCACGCCGAGCTCGTCTTTGCCGCTGACGATCTCGTCGTTCATGATGCGCACTTTGGGCTGCAGGCGATAGTTGCGCATGCGAAACTCGTGCAACGATGCGATGGCAGCGTCGCTCGGCAGGTAGGCGTAGTGTACGGTAGGGCGGTAGATCGGCACATCGTCGTCCCACACGGTGAGGTAGTCGCTGATGGTGAATGCTTCGCCGTGCCGGACGACCATGCCGATGATGTCGCCGCCGGGCACCCATGAGCGCACCCACGTGTTGATGCCCATCTGGCTCAGGCAGATCTGGTTGCCTGGGCCGTAAGCGTGCTTCTGCGCGCCTTTCGGCAAACGCCGCTCGTGCGTGCCCCAGCCCATCTCGGCCGGCGCGACGCCCTCTTCGCGAAATCCCTCCACCGACCAGGTGTTCACGAACTCGTCCACCTCCTTGGGTTTGTTGCTGATTTGCGTGTCGCGCTCCGAGATGTGGATGACTTTGACGCCGGTCAGCATCGCCAGCCTGGGGTAGTCGGCATCGGCCAGATACTGTTCCAGCAGGTCCTCACGCTCGCGATGCGTGCCGCGTTGCAAGATGGCCTTGGCGATGTCCTCGAGCCCGACCTTCACCCAATGCGACACCAGGCCGGGGTTCGCGCCGTGTTCGACGATGAATGTGGACCACGGCTCGCTCCAGCGCGCGGCCTGCTTGCGCAGTGCCATGTGGCGGACATAGAGCGTGCGCTCGGTGGGCGGCTGGATGTCGCCGCCGGCATACGGATCCCACAGCTCGACCGAGGTGTTGATGTAGCCGACGTTGTTATCGTGGCACCAGCGCATGAGCGAGAGCGTCTCGATGTTCCAGGCGAGGTCTATCAGGATGTCGCCTGGGCCGAGGTGCTGCGAGAGGGTTTGAGCGTAGTTGTGAGGCGTGATGTAGTCTTGGACGAATCGGCCGCCGGCTGCGATCACGTCGGCGCTGGCGGCGCGCAGATCTTCAAAGTCCATCACCGTGAGTTTGGTGAAGTCCATATCAATATGCCGCAGCACCAGCGGCTGGAAACAGCGGGACACGGCGCCGCAGCCGAGGATCAAGATTCGCCCGCCGAATGGGATCTTCATCATGTCAGCGTTCTCCTTTCTAAATCGGGCCTGCGCGACGTATCTGCTGCGCTCGCATCATTTCAAGACATGCGCACAACGCTCCACCGCGTAAGCCAACGAACAAACGGCGCGAATGATACGCATTTTTGCGAATTCGTCACCCCCTTTGTTGCAGATGGGTCAGACCACTTCAATCGGTCTGACCCTTGGCGACCGGTTGCCGAAACAGCAGACTTCTCGACTACGGAGACGATCAGTTAGAATCTCTCTGCACGTGCAAACCTCTACTGCGATCCCCCCGCGCTCTGCGACGAGCGAGTTTTCAGTCGAAAGAGAATGGCATTCCGACCGGCGCAGTCCAGCCCGCTGGGTCTTCTCTCACATCTGGCGCTACAAGATCTACATCCTCGGCATCCTGATCGGCTCGCTGGGCAACGCCGGCGGCGGCGCGTTGATGCCTGTGCTCGTCGGCCGGGCCTTCAACGCGGTCGTCGCTCAACCTCCTGACATCGGGTCGCTTGGCCTGATGGCCGTGCTCATCGTCGTGTCGCAGATTGTGCGCGCGATCTTGCAGTTGGGCCGTAACTTCTCCTCGGAGATCATCGGCCAGCGCATCGAACGCGACGCGCGCGATGAGCTCTATACCAGCCTGATCGGCAAGAGCATGTCCTTCCACGACCGGCAATCCATCGGCGACATCATGGCCCGCGCCACGAACGACGTGCGCGAAGTCAACCTGCTGATGAACCCCGGCGTCAACCTTGTGGTGGGCTCGGCGGCGTTTCTGATCTTCCCGATCATCATCGGCCCGCGCATCCACCCGCAGCTCATCCTCGTGCCGCTGTTCTACGTGGTGGCGTACGTGATCGCCGTGGCGTATTACCTGCGGAGGCTGGCACCGGCCACCGAGCGGGTGCGCCGCGCCTTCGGCCGAATGAACGCGACGCTGGCCGAGTCCATCGAGGGCATCGAGACGGTAAAGGGCGCTGCACAGGAGGAGCGCGAGATCGTGCGCTTCCGCGGCATGGTGGATGCCTGGCGTGCTGCAGCAGTGGGGCAGGGGGATGTCGAGTCGCTCTACCTGCCTTCGCTGATCTTCGGGATGACGATGGCGCTGGGCCTGTTGCATAGCCTGTTGCTGTATCACGCCGGCGCGATCAACGTGGGCGATGTCGTAGCCTACAATGGTGTCCTGATGTTCTTGCAGTTCCCGACCTTCGCCACGCAGTTCGCCTACCCACAGGTGTCCTCCGGCCTGGCCAGCGCGCGGCGCATCTTGGAGTTGATGAACGCGGAAACGCTGCTCGATGAGAACAAGGGCGGCTATGCCGGCCAGATCCGCGGCGACGTAGAGTTCGATCACGTCACGTTCAGCTACGGCAAGGATGAGCGACCGGCGTTGCAAGATGTCACCATCTCAGTCAAGGCCGGCCAGACGGTGGCCATCGTGGGGCAGACCGGCTCCGGCAAGAGCACGCTCACCAAGATGATCAACCGCATCTACGATGTGGATGCGGGGTGCGTGCGGGTGGACGGCGTGGATGTGCGCGCGTGGGACCTCGACGCGCTGCGCCGGCAGATCTCCACCATCGAACAGGACGTCTTTCTGTTCTCGCGCACCATCGCCGAGAACATCAAGTTCGGCTGTCCGGATGCAACCCAGGCAGAGATCGAGCAGGCGGCGAAGGCGGCGCAGGCGCATGACTTCATCCTCTCCTTCAAGGATGGGTATAACACGATCGTCGGCGAGCGCGGCGTCACGCTCTCCGGCGGACAGCGCCAGCGCATCGCCATCGCCCGCGCCTTCCTGGCCGATCCACGCATCCTCATCCTGGACGACTCTACCAGCGCGATTGATAGCGCAACCGAGGACTTGATCCAGCAAGCCATGTTCCGCGTAGCGAGAGGGCGCACTACGTTCCTGATCACGCATCGCCTGTCGCAAATTCGGTGGGCGGATTTGATCGTCGTGCTCAAGCAAGGTCGCGTGGTCGCCTGCGGGTCGCATGAAGAATTGATGCGCACGTCCACGGACTATCGCGCCATCTTCGCCGGCGATGACGAGCGCCCAAGAAAGTCTGCGATGCGCGCCCGACGCCCGACTTCCGACTCACCCCATGAGGTGAGGGGCGCGTTGGATATCGAAGGTCGGGAGTGGGGAATGGGGAGTGGGGGGTAAGCGCGATGTTCATGGGACTTGCCGCCGAGAAGTACGACCGGCAATACAGCGACCGGCAGCTGCTCCGTCGCATGGCGGCCTACTTCGCGCCGTATCGCGGGCGGCTGATCCGGCTAGCCCTTGTCGTCCTCGCCATCACGACGATCGGTTTGGTCAGCCCGCTGCTCATCGCGCGCGGCATTGACCTGGTCGGCGTTCAGCCCAACGTGGGCGCGATCATCGCGCTGTGCATCGGCTTGCTCGTGCTGTCGGTGGTCAACTGGTTGTGCAACCTGACGCGCCGGCGTATGACTGCCCGGCTGATCGCCGATGTGATCGGCCAGATGCGCAACGACGCCTTCAAGGCCACCATCCACCACGACATGGCCTTCTTCGACGAGTTTCAGTCCGGCAAAGTCATCACGCGCATCACCAATGACACGCAGGAGCTCTCGCAGGTCACGGTGCTGATCTCGGACTTGATCAGCCAGTTCACCATCCTGATCGTGCTGGTCATCGTGCTGTTCACCATCTCGTGGCAGCTCACGCTGGCGCTGTTGGTGATGGCGCCGGTGGTGGTGTTTCTCGGCTGGGCCTTCCGCCGCGTGGCACGCTTGGTGACGCGATCCGGCTTTCGGGCGATCGCCGAAGTCAACAGCGCGATCCAAGAGGCCGTGGCCGGCATCCGCGTGGCCAAGACCTTCCGCCAGGAGCAAGCGATCTACGATCGCTTCAAGCAGATCAACCGGCGGTCGTATGAGGTGAATCTGCGGCGCGGCTTCGTGCTATCGAACGTCTTTCCGACGTTGAACGCGATGGCCGGCCTTGGCACGGCCGTCATGACCTACGTGGGTGGCCTCGCGGCGGTGGGCGGGGCAGTCTCGGTCGGCGCCTGGTATTTGTTCATCATCAGCCTGGAACAATTCTGGTTCCCCATGACCAACATCGCGTCGTTCTGGAGCCAGATCCAGGGCGGCCTGTCGGCCTGCGAGCGCATCTTCGCACTGATTGATGCGGAGTCGTCCGTCAAGCAAATTGAAAATTCAAAATTGAAAGTTGAAAGGGGAGATTCGCATGACCGCACTTTCAATGCTCAATTTTCAATGCTCAATTCGAGGCTGAGGGGCGAAATTGAATTCAAGCGCGTGGACTTTCGTTACAACGAGCAGCAGCAGGTGCTACGAGACTTCTCGCTGCACATCGCGCCCGGCGAAAGTGTGGCGCTCGTCGGCCACACCGGCGCAGGCAAAAGCAGCATCATCAAGCTGATCACACGCTTCTACGAATTCCAAGGCGGCCAGATCTTGATTGACGGGCGCGACATCCGCACGTTCGACCTGACCGAGTATCGGCGACAGCTTGGGCTGGTGTCGCAGACGCCCTTCCTCTTCAACGACACGGTAATGAACAACATACGCTATGCCCGGCCCGATCTGAGTGACGCCGCAGTGGAGGCAGTGGCCCGGCGCATCGGCGGCGGCGAATGGGTCGAGGCGCTGCCCAACGGGCTGCACACGCAGGTCGGCGAGCGCGGCCAGCATCTCTCGATGGGCCAGCGCCAGCTCGTCGCTTTGGCGCGCGTGCTCGCTCAGCATCCGCCCATCTTCATCCTAGACGAAGCGACGGCCAGCGTGGATCCCTTCACCGAGAAGCAAATCCAGGCCGCGCTCAACCTTATCCTGGCCGATAGCACCTCGATCTTGATCGCCCACCGGCTCTCCACCGTCAAGTCGGTGGATCGCATCATCGTGCTCGATCACGGCAAGATCATCGAGGAGGGTGACCATGCGACGCTGATGGCGCGCGGCGGTCACTACGCCATGCTCTACGACACCTACTTCCGGCATCAATCCGCCGACTTCAACGCAGAGGTGTACCAGAAGCTGAAGGCGTAAAAAAGCCCGGCTTCCTTGCGAGGGAAGGCCGGGCTTGCGGTCTGGCGAGCGTGAGTTCCCAACCGATGTAGGCGCGGACTCTGTTCCGCGCCACAAATTGGGGGATCGCTGCAGAGAGCGATCCCCTACATCAGTTGAAAGGTGCTCCTAATAACGGCGGTTGTTGTTGCGCCCGCGCCGGTCGCGGTTGTAGCTACCCTTGTTGTTCGAGCTGCTATAGCCGCCATTGCTGCGCTGCTCCGGCGGGCGCGCCTGGCTGACGTTCATGGTGCGCCCCTCGAAGTCCTGGCCATCGAACATCTTGATGGCCTTGCTGGCTTCGTCGGCGGTCTCCATCTCCACGAAGGCGAATCCACGCGGCCGGTTAGTCATCCGATCCAACGGGATGGTGACCGAGACGATGGCGCCGGCTTGCGTGAAGAGTTCGCGCAGCGCGGCCTCCGAGGTGTCGAAAGGCAAGTTGCCGACATACAGTTTGGTGTTCATACGATCCTCCTGTGATCGTTGCGTGCTGCGGAGCTTGCTAGCCCCACAGCGTGTCAAGAATTAACCCGTGAGAGATGGAAGGACTGTTTGGCTCAAATCGCGCGATCTGACAGGAAGGCGCCGCGGAGAAGGCCGGGGACGTGGCAACTGCGAGGATCGGCTGCTGACTGACCGAACGTGATCCGTAAATCTCTACAGATGTGCACATTATAGCCTATCTCTTCCTAGCCGTCCAGGGTGGTTGCTTGACAGCTCGACAGCAGGGACTGTAGGGCGCGCTCCCTACAGCACACAGGCACGGAACGGCATCCGTGCTCTACCATGCGATGGTTTGCTCCTATCCGCGAATGCACCCGAGTGTATTTCCCGCTGGTGGCAAATTGCCCGGCGATTGAAGTCGCGGGCAATCGGCAGCAAAGCCGGCTGTGCGCCGGCTTTGCCACGCGTTGCGCGCGGATTCATCCGCTGTGCAAACCTGCGCAATGCCCTCGTTAAAAAATGCACCCTCCACGTGAATCAGGTTCTGAGCCATCTTCAAGCAACCCCGAGGGTATGTGTGCGCAGACCACTTCGCATCTTCGCGCCTTCGTGATGATCCCGAATAGAGCGGCATCGCGCACGATGCGCAAACGTGCCCTCGCCGGAACGGTATGATTCGTGTCTATCTGTCCTGTGATGAGGTGAAAGCGCATGACCAAAGTTCTGCCTCGCCGTGAAGAAGTGCCGGTGGAACACACATGGGATCTGGAGAGCATGTATCCCACGCCCGAAGCTTGGGAAGAGGCGTATCAGAAGTTAGAGTCTGAGTTGCCGAACCTGGCGTCATACAAAGGGCGGCTGACCGAGTCGGCCCGCACGCTGCACGCGTATCTGAGCCTGGTGGAGCGCCTCGGGCCGGAGATGTACAAGATCTACAACTATGCCGATCGCAAGTTCGATGTAGATACCACCAACCAGGCAAACGCGGCGCGGGTCAGCCGGGCACAGAGCTTGGCCGCGCGCTTCGCCGCAGCAACGGCGTTCGCCCAGCCGGAGATCCTCACCCTTGAGCCGGATACGATCGGGCGCTTCATGGCTGCCGAGCCGGGGCTCAAGGTCTACAAGCATTTCTTCAACAACTTGATGCGCATGAAGCCGCACGTGCGCTCGGCGGAGGTGGAAGAAGTAATGGCCCAGGCCAGCGAAGCACTAGCGACGCCGGCCAACGTGTACACCGTGCTGGCCAACGCCGACCTGAAGTTCGCCGATGCGCGCACGAGCAAGAAGAAGCGCGTACAGGTAGCCCAGGGCAACATTGATGAGTTGCTCAGCAGCCCGGACCGGACGCTGCGCAAGAGCGCTTGGGAGAGCTACGCCGACGGCTTTCTGAGCATGAAGAACACCTTCGCCGAGGTAATGGCCGGCAAGGTGAAGGCGACGGTGCTGCGCGCGCGCGTGCACCGCTATCCCGATGCGCTCACGGCGGCGCTGGCGCCGAATAACATCCCCACCGAGGTGTATCACAACGTCATTGACGCCTGCAATCGCCACATCGGCATCTGGCACCGGTATTGGGACATTCGCCGGCGCGCGCTCGGCCTGGACAAGATGGAGGTGTGCGACATCTTCGCACCGCTGGCGAAGCCACCGCGCGTCACCTACAAGCAGGCGGTGAAGTGGATCGTCGGCGGGTTGCGGCCGCTGGGGACGAAATACGTGAACGCGGTCAAGCGCGGCATCACCACCGATCGCTGGGTGGACATCTATCCCAACCAAGGCAAGCGCGACGGCGCCTACTCCGCCGGCACCTACGGCACCAAGCCGTTCATCTTCATGAGCTACAGCGAGCAGGGCTTGGGCAGCCTGAGCACGTTGGCGCACGAGATCGGCCACTCGATGCACACGCTGCTGACCTGCGAGGCGCAGCCGTTCGTCTACGCCGACTACTCGCTGTTCGCTGCCGAGGTCGCCTCGAATTTCAACCAGGCGCTGGTGCGGGCGCATTTGCTCGAACTCGATCGCGGGCGCGACTTCGAGATCGCGGTGATTCAGGAAGCCATGGACAACTTCCATCGTTACCTGTTCCTGATGCCGATCAACGCGCAGTTCGAGCATTGGATGCACACCACGGTGGAGCAGGGCGGGGCGCTGACCGCCGACGCGATGAGTGCGAAGCTGGTCGAGCTGTTCCGAAACGGCTATGGCGACGCGGTGCATCTCGACGAGCCGCGCGTCGGCGTGACGTGGATGCAGTTCTCGCATTTCTTCGCCGATTACTACGTGTGGCAATACGCCTCCGGCATCAGCGCAGCGAACGCGCTGGCCGACGGCGTGTTGAAGAAAGAGCCGGGCGCCGTCAATCGCTATCTCGACTTCCTCAAGGCCGGCAGCTCGATGTATCCGCTCGACGCGCTCAAGATGGCCGGCGTGGACATGACCCAGCCGGAGCCGATGGATCGCGCGTTCAAGGTGCTGGAGAACTTCGTAGATCGCCTGGAGAAGTTGGTCGAGCAGAAAGCGTGATTCGCGTCCTCGCCCGCATAATCCTCGAAGCATGACCAAGTAGGAGAAACTGCATGAATCGCCAAGAAATATTGCTGCTGCAACAGATGCGTTCGGTGCCGAGCGTGACCATCACTATGCCGACGCATCGCACCTCGCCCGACAACAAACAAGATCCGATTCGCTTGAAGAACCTGGTCGTCGAGGCTACGAATCGCATCCTCAAGGACTTCTCGAGGCGCGAGGTCGAGGTTGTGCTCAAGCGCATGGACGATCTGGCGTCCGATGTGGATCACGCGCACAACCTCGACGGCTTGGCGATGTTCGTCAACCGCGACTTCGGCCGCGTCGTGAAGTTGCCTTTCACGCTCAAAGAGCGCGTCGAGGTCGGCGATGCCTTCGCCACGCGCGACCTGGTATTCGCCATGAACCGCACGCCGCGCTATTGGGTGCTCTCACTCAGCGAGAAGCCGACCCGGCTCTACGAGGCGACGAGCGACGACCTGGTCGAAGTCACCGCGGGCGCGTTCCCGATGACCATGGATCTGCCCGGCGGCTCGCTGCGGCTGCCCGGCGGCGAGGGCGTCAACCCCAGCCAGCAGCGCGACCGATTTCATGAGCAGTTCTTCCGCGCCGTGGATCAGGAGTACGACAAGGTGACCAAGGACGATCCGCTGCCCTTGGCGGTGGTGGGCGTGGATCGCTATCTGTCGTTCTTCCGGCAGGTTGCCACCAAGAACGACGTGATCGCGGAGATCAAGGGAAACTACGATTACCTGTCGGCGCATGATCTGGGCAAACTGGTGTGGCCGGTGGTGAAGGAGGCCCTTGCCGAGCGCCGCGCCAAGGTGTTCGACCAGCTCAACGACGCCATCGGCGCGCGCAAGTTCGCCAGCACCATCGG
>JANWYN010000142.1 GCA_025055235.1 Candidatus Roseilinea sp.
CTAACGACGGGTGAGACGTGGCGCGTCGTGGGCGAATACCTCAAGGCACATGGGCGCGCCGCACGCTACAACCTATTCTTCTATTCGCACCTGCCCGGCGCGATGGCGGCGCGGGCCGGCTTGATCAACGCGCAGCGCTACCGCGAGCGCTGGTTCGAGGACATGACTGCGCTGCTCGCCGGATTGTCTCGCGCGCAGATCGAAGACCTGGTGCGCGCCATCGCCGATGAGCTCTGGCGCGCACGGCGCGTGGACATCATCGCCGAGTTGGAGAGACACCGCGCCGCCGGCGCGCGCATTCTGATTGCCTCCGGCACATATCAGCAGGCGGCAGCGGCCTTTGCCGCGCGCATCGGCGCCGAGGCGATCGGCACGCCGATCCAGTTCGACGGCGCAGGCCGTGCCACCGGCCGGCTCGATGGCGTCGTCTCCACGGGCGAGGTCAAGGCGGCACGCGTGCGCGACTGGCTGCACGGCGATGCGCTGCTGGCGGCCTATGGCGACACCGAGGGCGACATCCCGATGCTGCGCATGGCGGCACAGCCGGTCGCCGTTTACCCCGATGCAGTGCTGCGCGCCGAGGCCGTCAAACGCGGTTGGCGCATCATCGAGTCGCAGGCCGAGCCTAGGGGTAAGTCTCCCGCAGCCAACTGATCCAACCCAACACGGCCGGCGTGATGCGCCGGACGAGGTTCGGGTAATTGTCGCCTGCGCTGCACGTCTGGCAGTTTTGCCAGCTCACGACGGCGCTGACGCGGGGCGTGTCTTTTCCGTGGGTTGGGCTGAAGCGGTAATGATAGATCGGGCTGCCGCTGTGCCCGCGACTGAGGTCGCACGAGACTGAGTGCGCGCGATACCATCCGTTTGGGGCCTGATAGTAGTAATCGCCGATTTCACACAGATTTGTGTCGCCATACAACCGCGCAACCTGGCAGTTGGCCGGTTTCTCGGGATAATCCTCTTTGCAGCTAGGATAGCCACGATTGTAATGACTGCGCTCTTTCACATCGCTGGCAGTAAATGCGCCATAGCCCATCCAGCCGGTCTGGTTGCCCAACTTGTCGAGCATGAGCACCAGCCCGATGTCCCACTGCACCTTGTTCTGCTTGGTGTCGGGCGTGCTCGGGTCGAGCCAGGGATCGGGCACGATATACCAAGCCTCACTGCCGGGGGGTGGATTGGGCGTCATTTGCGAGAAGCCGTATGGCGCGACATTCACGCCGTCACGCGCCGGCGTCAGTCTGCGCTGTTTCCAATTGCTCGTGCGGAAGTCCACCAGGCAGTGCGCGGCGGTGATCAGGTGGCGCGGGCCGATCAGCGTCATCGTGCAGCGCGACTGCTCGCCGTTTGGCCATGAGCTGGATTGAGTGATCGTCCGAAATGGCCATTTCGTCGTCGGCGTAAGAAGGACGCGCGTGTCCACGCCGTTGCTCCAACCGGCAGGTTGGAAATCCGGCGCGCCCAATAGCGATGCTGTGCTCGACCCGCCAGCCGCTCGGATCGTGATCGGCAGGTAGTTCAGGAACATGCCCTCGATCGCGCCGAAGTCACCCGGCCCGCCGGCCTCGGTGAGCCCTGTGCGCTCGTGGCAGGCGTAGATGTCCTTGAGCATCGTGTCGGACATCTTCACGCGGAATTCGAACTGGGTGCGCGTGTTGAAGATGCGCAGCGCCGCTGAGTCGAGGCGCGCTTCGTTCGCCGGCTGCTCGTCTGGATCGCGCGTGCCCGGCTCGGCGCCGCCCAAGCCGACGATTTCGTCGTCGTCAGACATCTTGCCTGCCCGCACGAACTCCACGGTGAGGTGCTGGTTGATCACGACAGGCGTCGAAGGCGGCGCGGTTCGGGAGATCACCTCTCTCAGCGCTGCCAAGTTGTAGGGATCACCGGCCAGGCAGGCATCGGTTGCATCACCGGCAGCGGGTGATATGGTGAAACCACTGGATGCTGCGGTGGGTGTAGCGAACGCAGTCAGTGTGGCGATCAAAAGAAGGGCGGTTGCAGATGCTCGTACTGATCTCAGCATGCCCTGAACCTACAGCACGACCGCGTGTGCCAGCGTGTGTAGCGTGCGTAGTGGGCTACGTCAGCCGCAGCGGTTCGATCACGCCTCGCTCGAACGCTCGTGTGATGTGCCGGTTGAGGAAGTAGCCTAGGCAGCATGCGCGCAGATCGGCCGGCAGCGGTGCGACGAATTGCATTAGTGCGTCGTGCGCGCGCTTCAGCGCCTTGCGGGCCGGGGCGGCCTGGCCGGCGGCTGCCAAGGCCTCAGCGTGCGCCATTGAGACGTGCTGCGCCTCCCATGGATATGGAAATACGGCGAGCGCATCCAGCCGCGACGTTGCTTCGGTCGCGTCTTCGAGCGCAGATGCAACCTGCCCGTTCGCCAAATGCGCGCGCGCACGCCAGGCCAGATCCAGGGTCGTGCTGGCAAATTCGCCGCTGTCTTGTCGCATGGCGAAGGCTTGGTCGAACCATTTGACCGCCTCGGCTGGTTGATTCTTGACCAGCGCCAGGCGACCCATGTTCTGGACATACCACGCCACCAGCCAGGCATCGTTGCGCGACTGTGCTTCGGCCAGACCGTTGCGCACGTTCGCTTCCAGCTCATCCCATCGTCGCTCCATCCACAATGCGCCGGCCAGCATGTAAGAGCAGCGACCTGCTAGAACGGGATCGTGTGCGCGTTGCGCGGCAGCCAGGCCGTCGGTCGCCGCTGCGCGCAGATTGACGACGTTGCGCACAGCCTGCCAGGCAACTGCGTGGATGAACTGAGCGCGCGCAAGCACCACGTCGTTGCATGCCTGCTTGGCAATCGCGATGGCCTGATTCAGTTGGGCGAAGGTCGCTGCCATGTCGCCTGACTGCAGGTGGACCTGCGCTAGCGCGCTCAGGCACCAGGCCTCGCTCGACTGATCGTGATTCTCGCGATAGAGTTCGCGCGCCTGTTGTAGGCGTGGCAACGCCAGCGCCGGCTGCCCGCGCGTGAGATGCACTTGCGCCATTAGGCGCAGGCAGTTCGCCTCGCCGGCGGTGGCCGAGTGCGCAGCGTAGAGCGCATATGCGCGCTCCAGCTCGATGAGCGCCTCGGTGTATGCGGCAGCAGCGAAGAGTTGCTCGGCGCGCCGGTGTCGGTAGTTGGCCAGGCTGTTGATCGGGTCTACAGCCGGTTCGATGGACGCCAGAGCCGCTGAGCGCTGATGCGCCAGGGCGTCGCGCAGTTGGATGAGTTCGGCTGAGGGTGATACGCCGAGTTCGCGTCGCAGCAAGGCGCGCGCCCGATCGAACTGGTCGAGCGCAGCTTCGCGCTGACCCATCGCCGCAAGGATGCGCATTTGATGCATATGTCCCCGCTCCATCAGCGGCTCATGGTGCGTCAGCGCTGTCGCGTAGCGCAACGCCTGCTGCCAGTTGCGGGATGCAGTTGCCCGCTGGATCAGCTCGTCCAACACGCGCACGCGTAAGCTGCGATAGCGCGCTCGCTGCCCTAGCAGCCACAAGTCGAACTCGGGCGCATCGTCCAGCGCGAGGTGCTCGGCGAACTCGCCGCGAACCAGTGCGGCTGCGTCCTGCAGGTTGGGCGTAGCGATCTCCTCTACCGGTCGGCTCAGTATGTGCTCGAACTGCGCGCAGTCCACATCGCATCGCTGGCCGAGTTGAATGGCGTCGCCTTGGTTGAGCAGAATGTGTGGGCCGAGGTGGCGGCGGATGTAACTAATGTGCCAGCGCAGGGCTTCGCGCGGATCGTTCGAAGAGGAGAAAAGCAGGTCGCATAGCGCCCGGCGGTGCTGCATAGCGCGTTGCACTGCAAGGTAAGCCAGCAGTGCCCAGGCTTTGCGGCTGAGCTTGACCGGCGTTGCCCCACGCTGCGCCTGTGGCGCACCGAGCAGCTCCAGGCGCACACCGAGATTCGCGTCAATTCCCAACGCGTCGCATTTTATTCGGGCGGTGTTGATCGAAGCGCCATCAACCCCACGCGGCGCTCACCAAGGCCGGCAGCACTTCGCCTGACTTGCCATGGATCGCGTAGGCGTTCGGCGACCACTCGGTCTTCACGTCGAGGTTAATGGTGACTACCGTGGCAAGTGCGCGCCGGGCGATGCGGGGCAGCGATGCGGCCGGCTCGACCAGCCCGGACGTGCCGACCGAGAAGAAGACGTCGCACGTCTGCGCCGCCTCGAGTGCGACCCGGTAGGCCTGCGCCGGCAAACACTCGCCGAACCACACCACATCAGGGCGCAGCAGGCCGCCGCACGATGCGCAAGTCGGAATCTCTCCCTCGGGGAGAGGGCCGGAGTGCGGGGTCTCGCACGCGAAGCACTTGTAGCGCCGGATGTTGCCGTGCAGCTCGATCACGTTGCGGCTGCCGGCCAATTGGTGCAGGCCATCTACGTTTTGTGTGATCAGCGTGAATTGCGGCGCGTGCCGCTCCATCTCCACCAAGGCGAAGTGGCCGGGGTTTGGCTGCGCACGCTCGACCAATGTCCGCCGCCACGCATACCACTCCCATACCAGCTTCGGGTTGCGCCGGAAGGCTTCCGGTGTCGCCAGCTCCTCAGGATCGAACTGCGCCCACAAGCCGGTCTGCGCGTCGCGGAAGGTCGGCACGCCGCTCTCGGCGCTCGCGCCGGCGCCGGTGAGCACGGCGATGTGTTGGGCAGCGCGCAGTGCTTCGAGCAGATCCGAAGGAAACTTCATCATTATTGCACAAGACGCTAGACGCAAGACGCAGAACGTAAGACGCAAAACGTTAAAAGCGTAACGTGCCAACGTGCAACCTGCCAACCTGCCAACGTATCACTCCCACGCCGTCGCGTCGTTCAGCACTTGGATCTCTTCGGCGCTCAGGCGATAGCCGGCTGCGCCCAGCGCCTCTTGCAGTTGCTGCACGGTATTCGCCCCGATGATCGGCGCAGTGATCACCGGGTTGCTCAGCAGCCAGGCCAGCGCCGTCTGGGCGATAGTCTTGCCGTGCGCCTGGCCGATCGCCTCAAGCTTCTCGATGACACGCTGGCCCATCTCGCTCTCGGCGTATTGGCGGATGCGTTCGCTGCCCTCGCCGCGCGAGCCGGCGGGGATCGGTTGCCCCTTGCGATACTTGCCGGTGAGGAAGCCGCCGGCCAGCGGGCTATACGGGATCACGCCGATCTGCTGGTCTTTGCACAACGGCATCAGCTCGCGCTCGAATTCGGCGCGGTGCATCAGGTTGTAGTGCGGCTGCAGCGACTCGAAGCGCACCAGGTTACGCACGTCGCTCACCCACAGCGACTTCATCAGCCACCAAGCCGGATAGTTGCTCGCGCCGATGTAGCGCACCTTGCCCGCCGACACAAAATCGTCCAGTGTGCGCAGCGTCTCCTCGTGCGGCGTGTCGTAGTCCGGCCAGTGAATTTGATACAAGTCCACGTAGTCGGTCTGCAGCCGGATCAGGCTGTCCTCGAGCGCCTTGGTCAGGTGTGCCCGCGACGCGCCCTGATCGTTCGGCGCATTGCCCATGGGCGAGCGGCCCTTCGTGGCGATGATAACCTGGTCGCGCGGGATGTTGTTGGATTTGATCCACTTGCCGATCACCATTTCGGCGGTGCCGCCGGGGTTGCCGGGCGCCCAGCGCGAGTAGATGTCGGCGGTGTCGAGGAAGTTGCCGCCGGCCTCGCGAAAAGCCGAGAGCACGTCGAACGATGTTTTCTCGTCTGAAGTCCACAGGAAGGTCATCGTGCCCAGGCACAGTTCGCTGACTTTGAGGCCGGTTCTGCCGAGTTTGCGGTATTCCATGACGCCATTATCGGCGTATTCCACATCCCCTACTCCCTACTCCCGACTCTTAAGATCAGCAGTCGGGAGTGGGGAGTCGGGAGTCAGCACGCGCGCCTCACGCTTCGAACTTGATGCCCTGCGCCAGCGGCAGCTCGCGCGAGTAGTTAATGGTGTTGGTCTGCCGGCGCATATAGGCCTTCCAGGCGTCCGAGCCGGACTCGCGCCCGCCGCCGGTGTCCTTCTCGCCGCCGAACGCTCCGCCGATCTCCGCGCCCGACGTGCCGATGTTGACGTTGGCGATGCCGCAGTCCGAGCCGGCAGCGGAGAGGAACTGCTCGCTGGCGCGCAGGCTGTTCGTGAAGATGGCCGACGACAGCCCCTGCGGCACTTCGTTGTTCAGGTAGATGGCGTGGTCAAGCGTCTCGTATTCGACCAGATACAAAATCGGGGCGAAGGTCTCACGCCGGACGATTGGCGTCTGCCAGGGCATCTTGATGAGGGTCGGCTCGACGAAGTTGGGGCCGATGTCCGGCCGCGTGCGCCCGCCGGCCAAAATCTCGCCGCCTTGTGCCGTCGCCTCTTGCAGCGCGTCGCAGTAACGTTGAACAGCCTGCGGCGTGGCCAACGGGCCGACCAGCGTGTCCGGCGCGAGTGGATCGCCCATGCGTTGGCTGGCTTGCGCGTAGGCGTGCTGCAGGCGGCGGGTCAGCTCCGGCGCGATGGACTTGTGCACGATCAGCCGGCGGGTGGTGGTGCAACGCTGGCCGGCCGTGCCCACTGCGCCGAACACGATCGCCCGCACGGCCAGGTCGAGGTCGGCGTCCTCGGTCACGATGATGGCGTTGTTGCCGCCCAGTTCCAGGATGGTGCGCCCCAGCCGGCGCGCGACGGTCTCGGCCACGTGCCGGCCTACTGCCGTCGAGCCGGTGAACGAGATCAGCGGCAGCCGCGCGTCATTCAACATCGCCTCGCTCACCGTCTCGTTCGGCCCGATCACCAGGTTGAAGACGCCGTGTGCGCCGTGATCGGCGGCCACGCGGTTGCAGATGTGCTGCACGGCGATCGCGCACAGCGGCGTGAGCAGCGACGGCTTCCACACCACCGTGTCGCCGCAGACTGCGGCAATAGCCGCGTTCCACGACCACACCGCCACGGGGAAGTTGAACGCGGTGATCACGCCGACCGGCCCAAGTGGGTGCCATTGCTCATACATGCGGTGCGCCGGCCGCTCCGAGTGCATCGTCAAGCCGTAGAGCTGGCGCGAGAGGCCGACGGCGAAGTCGCAGATGTCAATCATCTCCTGCACCTCGCCGTGCCCTTCGACGCGGATCTTGCCCATCTCCAGCGAGACCAAATCGCCCAGCGGCTCTTTCAATTCGCGCAGCGCGTTCCCTAGATCGCGGATCATCTCGCCGCGCTTGGGAGCCGGGCGCAGCCGCCACTCCATGAATGCATTCTGCGCCTGCCGGACGACCACGTCGTAGCTGGCCGGCGTCGCTTGGATCACGCAGGCGATCGGCTCGTTGGTCGTCGGGTTGTAGGAGACCAATTCGCCGCCGTCGCGGTCGTTGATCCAATGGCCGTCGCCGCATGCGCCGAAGTTGACCTCGCGCAGCCCCAGTTTGTCGAGGAGGGAAGCGTGTCTGGCTGTCATGGCTGATCGGAAGTTTACAATCGGCGTGCGATCTCGATAGCGTGAGCGCGCAGCTGATTCCATTACCACCCATGAAGCGATCCATCCGTTTATCCCTTGCCACGCTGGTCGTCGTGATGGCGGCCTGCGCTGTGCCGGTGTCTTCCCCGCCGGCCGCGCCGGCCGGTTTGCCCGATGGCCAGCGCTGGTTGCGCCATCTGAACGAAGAACTGCTGCCGTTCTGGACGAGCGAGGCCGCGCTCGGCGATCCGCTCGGCAACTTCCCCTCCGTACGCTGCAACGATGGCGGGCGGGTGGATTGGGCCAACCCCTGTCCGGAGGTCGGCCGCAACCCGTGGCTGATGATGAACCGCAACTACGTGGTGGCCATGTCGCGGCAGACCTACGGCTATGGCGTCGCCTTCCACCTGACTGGCGACCCGCGCTACCTGCGCTATGCCAAGGCCGGTGTGGACTATCTGCGGCGCAACGCCTTCGACCGGCAGACCGGCAGCGCGTTCGCCTATCGGGACAACGAGACGGGCGCCTGGGGGCCGGAGCCGGCCTATCGCAACCCGCAGGAACTGGCCTACGCGCTGCTCGGCGTCGGCTTCTACTATTACCTCACCCGCGACCCCGAAGTGCTGCCCGACATCCTGAAGGCGAAGGACTACATCTTCAAGCGCTACTACAACCCGAAACTCAACGCACTGCAGTGGATGCTCGAATCCACCGGCGATGCGCAGGCGACCGACAAGCGCTTGACGGCGCAGCTCGACCAGTTGAACGCTTATATGGTCCTGCTCACGCCGCTGTTGCCGGAGCCGCAGCGCACCGAGTGGAAGCAGGACATGGCACGGCTGGCGCGCATCCTGATTGACGAGTTCTACTCGCCGGAGGACAACCTGTTCTTCCTGCGGGTCAACGCGCCGGAGGAGAAAAGTTCGCGCGTCGCGGAGACCGACTTCGGCCACACCATCAAGGCGTTCTGGATGATTCGTTTCGTCGGCCAGATAACCGGCCAGCCCGATCTGGTCGAGTTCGCCGAGGCCAACGGCGCGCGCGTCCTGGAGCGCGCCTTCCTCGCCGATACGGGCTCGTGGGCGTCGTATGTCCGCAAGGGCGGCGCGCTGAACCCCGACAAGGAGTGGTGGATCTACGCCGAGTTGAACCAGTTCGCGGCGACGATGGCGCTGAAGGATCCGGCGTATGCGCGCTATCTTCCGCCGGCGACCGACTACTACTTCACGCACTTCGTGGATCACGCGCACGGCGAGGTGTGGACGGCGCTGGACGCGCGCACGAATCGCCCGCCGGTGGATGCTATGCCCAAAGCCTGGCCGTGGAAGAGCGCGTATCACTCCTTCGAGCACGCGCTCGTGGGCTACATCGCGGCGCAGCAGCTCTACGGCGCGCCGGTCGTGCTGTATTACGCCTTCGACCAGACGCCGGACAGCACGACGATTCACCCGTACTTCTTCCGCGCGCGGGCGTTCCGGCTCGACGTGCGCGTCGAAGACGGCCTGGCAATCTACCGCGTCGAGTTCAGCGGGGTGAGGTAGTGGCGCCCGACGCCCTTGCCCTCTGTGCGCCCCTCCGCATACACTTCGCCCAACTTGCAGATACGCCGACGCCATCGAAGGACGACGCATGAAACCCCGCCTCATCAATTCGCCCTGGACGTATGCGCTGGGGATGCTGGCGCTGATGATCCCCGGACAAGCCTTCAGCACCTACTACGCCTACTTCTACGTGGACACGCTGGGGCTCGCCGTCGGGCTGGCTACCCTCGCGCGCACGATCTACATGGCCTGGGACGCGATCAACGATCCGGTCTTGGGCTACTGGTCGGACGGCACGCGCTCGCGCTGGGGGCGCCGGCGGCCGTGGTTGATGGCGACGCTGCCGCTCTACGCGCTGTTCTTCGTCATCGTCTTCTCGCCGCCGGCGGCGTTCGAGGGCCGGAGCCTATTCGTCTGGTTCACGCTGGCCTTGATCCTGTACGAGACCACCGCGGCGATCCAGTGGACGAATTTCGGGGCGCTGTTCCCGGAAATCTTCCGTGGCGACGCGCGGCGTGCCCGCGCCGCCGCCATCCAGCAGGGCTACCAGATCATCGGCATCTTGATCGGCACGGCGGTGACGCCGATCGTGTTCGCCGCGCTTGGCTTCCAGCGCATGGCGCTGCTCTTCGCGGTGATCTACGCCGTGTTGATGGTGATCATGATCCTCACGGTGCGCGAGAGCGCCGAGGAACAGCAAAAGCCTCGCATGCGCTTCGTCGAGGCGTTTCGGGAGACGCTCGGCAATCGCCCGTTCTGGACCTTCAACCTCGCCAACTCGTTCGGCCAGACGGTCAACGGCCTGCTCGGCTCGATCGTGCCCTTCTACGCCAAATACGCGCTGCAGATCCCCGAGGCACAGGTCTCGCTCCTGCTAGCGGCAATCTTCATCCCGGTCGTGCCGCTGGTTGCGGTGTGGGCGTGGCTGATCCGCCGAGTTGGGGCGAAGCGTGCCTGGCAGATCGCCATCGCGACCTATGCGCTCTCGGTCATCCCGATGGCCTTCGTGCAGGGTGCTGCCGGTGGTGTGATCGGTGGCTTGCTGGTCAGCTTCGGCCTGTCCGGCTTTCTGGTCACGCCAAGCGTGGTCGGTGCGCACATCATTGATCTGGACGCGGAGCGCACCGGCCGGCGGCGCGAGGCGATCTACGGCGCGGTGGGCGGTTTCATCACGCGCTCCAGCGCCTTCATTTCGGCGCTGGCCTTTTGGGTCGTCGGGCGAATCTTCGGTTACGAGAGTGGGCAGAATCCCGGGCCCAACCCAGAAGGCGCGTTTCGCTTCCTGATGAGCGCCGTCCCCTTCGTGCTCCTGCTCATCGCGTTTGCGATCACCTTTTTGTATCGCGAGGAGCGTCACCGGCCGGTGCAGACTGAGGTGCAGCCCCATGCAGCCGCTCAGTTGGCCGAGCCGTCATGAGCCATTCACAACCCATGCCCGCGTAAGCGCATGGAAGGCGCTATGCTTACGTGCGCCCACCAGACAGCGCTTCTAGCAACGCGGCCAGGCTACGCTCTGCCGTTTCCTGATCCACGCCGGCGAACTGCGCGAATTCACTGGTCAGGTTGTTCTGACTGAGGAACTGTCCCGCATTGCCCGCGGTCAGTCCCTGAATGTGGATGCCGCCTTGCTGGCCAGATTGCGGTTGGCCGGCGTCAGGTATGGCTCGGCCGATCTTGCCCAGCACTTCGCCGTCGCCCGATGGCGGCGCGCTCGCGCCTCCTTGGCTGCCGGTCGGCGGCGTCTGACCACCCATTGCGCCCAGGAGGCCGCCGAGGATCGAGCCGAGGTCAATCTCGCCGGGCGCTCGGCTGCTGGGCACCTGTGGGGCCTGTTGTGGCATCTGGCCGCCCATCCCACCGAGCAAGCCCCCAAGGATTGAGCCGAGGTCAATCTCGCCAGGTGCTTGGCTGCTGGGCATTTGCGGCGCTTGCTGTGATGGCTGGCCACCTAGCGCGCCGCCCAGCAGTTTGCTCACGAGGAACATTGCGCCGACCATGGCCAGCTCGCGCGGGATGCCGAGCTTTCGCGCTACGTCATCTACTATCGGGCCAATGAGGCCGCCGAGTGGCCCGCCCATGCCTGCGCCGGATGAAGAGGAAGATGCTGGCTCCATGCCACCCATCAATCCACCCAGAATCGAGCCTAGGTCGAGGTTCTGCGGCCCGGCGACGCCCATCGCGCTTGCATCTCGCGTGCTTGACGCGTCGGCCATTAACGTATTCTGCACCTGAGGTTCGTCTTCTGCTCTAAGTGTGCTTTGGACAGGTGCTGGGGATTGCGTTGAGGTGGTCTTCTTACGGGTGGATGTTCTTTTCTTGGCCATCTTTTACTCCATCGAACGCCGAACCCGGGCTCGGCCTGTTTTTACTCACGACGCTGATTCTACGCTACGCATCTCAGTCGGTTGGACCGCTGTGAGTGGTCTGACCGGTCGCGCCAATTGCGCTGCGATTGTGAAAGCTCTCTTGACAACAACGGGTTATCGCGTATGCTTTTGCGATGACTCTTAGTGTATGAACGCCACGAAGCTGTTCATCACGGCCGTCGCTCACGAAACGCGGGTGGCGGCTGTTTCGCATATTTGCAACGCGCATGCGTCGCCCGTAGTTCGGCTCACTGCAGCATGGCCGAACCGCTAGCCGAGCAGAATTCATCGTAAACGTGTCAACGGCTGACACAGCTAAAGGAGCGGCGCAGACGTCGCTCTTTTTGTTATCTCGGAGCAGAGGAAACTACATGGATAACCAGGGTGATCAGTGTATTCCGTGTGCGGGCTTGCGCGCGACCGACGGCAAGCGGCCCTTCGCACCGTTGTATGACGCTCGTTTCGAACATGACGCCTGCGGCATCGGCTTTCTGGCCGATCTCTCCGGCCGACCCACCCACAGAATCCTCGACGATGGCTTGAAATGCCTGGAGCGCTTGGCACATCGCGGCGCGCTGGACGCCGACGGCAAGAGCGGCGACGGCGCCGGCGTGCTGTGCTCGCTCCCCAACACCCTGATCAACCGCGAGTTGGAGCGCATCGGCCAGCAAGCGCATCGTCCCGGCGACGTCGCCGTAGGGATGATGTTCCTGCCGCGCGACGCGGCTGCCAACGCTCGCGCGCGCGAGATCGTCGCCGCAGAGCTGGAGCGGCGCGAACTGCAGATCCTCATGTGGCGCACCGTGATGCACGAGCCGAACGTGCTGGGCAAGCGCGCGCTGGAGATGCTGCCCGACATCCAGCAAGTCATCGTCGAGCGCCCCTACAGCTTCCGCACCGAACTCGAGTTCGACCAGCAGCTCTATCTCATCCGGCGCCGCATCGAAAACGCCGTCAAAGCCGCCGGCATCGAAGACTTCTACATCTGCTCGTTCTCGTGCCGGACGCTGGTGTACAAGGCGCTCGTTTCGGCCACGCAGCTCCGCCGCTTCTACATTGACCTGAACGATCCAGACTTCAAAGTCTCGCACGTCATCTTCCACCAACGCTATTCCACCAACACCTTTCCGAGCTGGGACAAGGCACAGCCGTTTCGCTTCTTGTGCCACAACGGCGAGATCAACACGGTAGAAGGCAACCAGAACTGGATGCGCGCGCGCGAGCCCGAACTCAACTCGCCGATCTGGGGCAGCGAGATCGAACACCTTAAGCCGATCGTGGATGTGACCAGCAGCGACACCGGCCGGCTGGACAACGTGATCGAGCTGCTCACGCTCGGTGGGCGCGACATTCGCCATGCGATCAAGATGTGCATCCCGCAGGCCTGGGAGAAGGACCCTGACCTCTCGCCGGCAGTGAAAGGCTTCTTCCGCTACCACGCAGCGCTCATGGAGCCGTGGGATGGCCCGGCCTCCATCGTCTTCAGCGATGGCACGTTGATCGGCATGGCGCTCGATCGCAACGGCCTGCGCCCGGCGCGCTATTTGCAGACCAAAGACGGGCTGGTCTACGCCGGCAGCGAAATCGGCGCGCTGGATGTTGATCCGGAGCGCATCCTCGTCAACGGCAAGCTGGGCCCTGGCCAGATGATCTGCGCCGATCTGCGCGCGCGCCGGCTGTTCACCAACGACGAAATCTTAAAAGAGCTGGCCACGCGCAAGCCCTACCGCGAGTGGGCCTCGCGCCAGCGCGTGCGCCTGGAGGAAGTGGCGCAGATCGTGATCGAGCAGCCGGCCGTCAACTCTGACGCCCTGCTCGTCAAGCAGGCGCAGTTCGGCTGGACCAGCGAAGAGTTGACGCTGGTGATTAAGACCATGTTCGAGGACGGCACCGAGCCGGTCGGCTCGATGGGCGACGACACGCCCCACGCCGTGCTCTCGCCTAAGCCGCGCCCGCTGTTCAACTATTTCAAGCAGCGCTTTGCCGAAGTCACCAACCCGCCGATTGACCACTTGCGCGAAGACCAAGTGATGAGCCTGCGCGTGCTGCTGGGCCGGCGCGGCAACTTGCTGGCCGAGACCGAGGAGCTGGCTCACCTCGTCCGGTTGAACAGCCCGGTGCTCTCCAACGAGGAACTCAAGGCGCTCCAAAATTTAGATGACCCGGCGTTCCGGTCGGTCGTGTTGGATGCGACCTTCCCTGTGCCAACTCCCGACTCCCGACTGCTGAACTTTGAGTTGGAAGACGCGGATCAAGCGTGCTCGCTCGAGCGCGCCGTCCGCAGGCTGTGCGACGACGCCGAGCGCGCGGTGCAGTTCGGCGCCAGCATCCTGATCTTGAGCGATAAGAAAGCCGGCCCCCAGCGCGCGGTGATCCCTGCATTGTTGGCCGTCGGCGCAGTGCACCATCACCTCATGCGCAAGGGGCTGCGCAGCCGGGCCAGCCTGGTGGTGGAGAGCGGCGAGGCCCGTGAGGTGCATCACTTCGCCGTGTTGCTCGGCTATGGCGCGAGCGCGATCAACCCCTACCTCGCGCTAGACACTGCGCGCGAGGCGGTGCAGCGCGGGCGCGTGCGCGACAAGTCGCTGAGCGAGAGCGACGTGGTCAAGCGCTACATCAAGGCGGTCGAGAAAGGCATCCTCAAGGTGATGTCCAAGATGGGCATCGCCAGCGTGGATGCCTACACCGGCGCGCAGATCTTCGAAGCGGTCGGCCTGGCGCCGGAGTTGATCGAGGAATGCTTCACCGGCACGCCATCGCGCATCGGCGGCATCTGCTACGCCGAGATCGAGCAGACTGTGTTGCAGTGGCATGCTAACGCCTATCGGCGAATTGAGAATGAAGAATTGAGAATTGAGAAAGAGGGTGTACCCGCGAACGCCAATTCTGAATTCTCAATTCTCAATTCTCAATTGAAGTTGGATCATCCCGGCTTCTACAAGGAGCGCGCCGGCGGCGAGCCGCATGGCTACTCGCAGAAGGCAGTGCATGCCCTGCACAAGGCGGTGCGGCTGGGCAACATCTTCGACTATACCGGTGAAACCGAGCTGGTCACCGGCATCGCGCGCACCAAGGTCAAGACCTTTGCGCTCAACGGCAACTTCCAGCAGGGCTACGCGCTCTACAAAGAATTTGCCAATCTCTTCGAGCCGAACGGCCAGCCCATCGAGCCGCGCGACCTGATGGAGATTCGCTCCGATCGCGCTTCGATCTCGATTGACGAAGTCGAGCCGATCGGCAGCATCTTGGCGCGTTTCAGCACGGCGGCCATGTCGCTCGGCGCGCTCTCGCCGGAAGCGCACGAGACGCTGGCCATCGCCATGACGCGCCTGGGCGGCCTGAGCAACAGCGGCGAGGGCGGCGAAGAGTCGCGGCGGTTCATGGAGGAGGGCAACAGCGGCATCAAGCAGGTGGCATCCGGCCGCTTTGGCGTGACGCCGGCTTATCTGCTCAGCGCGTCCGAGCTGCAGATCAAGATGGCGCAGGGCAGCAAGCCCGGCGAGGGCGGCCAGATCCCCGGCCACAAAGTGACCGACCTGATCGCACGCGTGCGCCACACCGTGCCCGGCGTGGCGTTGATCTCGCCGCCGCCGCACCACGACATCTACTCGATCGAGGACCTAGCGCAGCTCATCTACGACTTGAAGCAGATCAACCCGCATGCGAAGGTGAGCGTGAAGCTGGTGGCGCAGGCCGGCGTGGGCACGATCGCCGCCGGCGTGGTCAAGGCGATGGCCGACATCGTGTTGATCAGCGGCCATAGCGGCGGCACCGGCGCGTCGCCGCTCAGCTCGATCAAGAACGCCGGCATGCCGTGGGAGATCGGCCTGGCCGAGACGCAGCAGACGCTGCTGGAGAACAACCTGCGCAGCCGCGTCCGCCTGCGCGCCGACGGCGGCATGCGCACCGGGCGCGACGTGATCATCGCGGCGCTGCTCGGCGCGGACGAGTACTCGTTCGGCACCGCTGCGCTCATCGCCGAAGGCTGCATCATGGCACGGGTGTGCCACCTGAACACCTGTCCCACTGGCGTGGCAACGCAGAAGCCGGAGCTGCGCGTTAAGTTCGAGGGCAAGCCGGAGCACGTGATGGCGTACCTGCTCTACGTTGCGCAGGACGTGCGCGAGCGCCTGGCGCAGATGGGCTACCGCTCGCTCGATGAGATCATCGGCCGCTCCGATCTGATCGCGAAGCGTTGTCCCTCGCCGCATGAGCCACCGCCGGTACGCCATCGCGAGGAGATGCTCACCCTGCGCCGCCTCAGCGTCACACCGCCGAAGGATCGTCCGCTGCGCCATAGCGAGCCGGCGCCGCAATACCCGCGCAACGCGCTGAACGAGATGATCGTGCAAGACGCGCGCACCGCGATTGACGAGCAGTGGCCGATCAAGCTGCACTACACCATCCGCAACCAAGATCGCAGCATCGGCGCGCGTTTGAGCGGCGAGATCACCAAGAAGTACTACGACGGCGGCCTGCCGGCCGGCACGATCGAGATCAGCTTCCGCGGCTATGCCGGCCAAAGCTTCGGCGCGTTCACCACCAACGGCATGCGCCTGCACCTGGTCGGCGCAGCCAACGACTACGTCGGCAAGGGCATGCGCGGCGGCGAGATTTCCATCCGCCCCTTCCCGGAGGTGACCTACGTGTGGGCCGACAACCACATTCTGGGCAACACTGCGCTCTACGGCGCGACGGGTGGCGCGCTGTTTGCCGCCGGACGCGCCGGTGAGCGCTTTGCCGTGCGCAACAGCGGCGCGTGCGGCGTGGTGGAGGGCGTAGGCGAGCACGCTTGCGAATACATGACCGCGGGCGTCGTCGTCGTGCTGGGGACGACCGGGCGCAACTTCGCAGCCGGCATGACCGGCGGCATGGCCTTCGTCTACGATCCCGACGGCACCTTCGTCAACCGTTGCAACACCGAGCTGGTGGACGTGGACCGCCTGACGCACCCCGGCATGAAGAAGCTGGTGAAGAGCCTGCTGCGCCGGCACTACGAGCTGACCAACAGCCCGCGCGCCCGCGAACTGCTGACCCACTGGGAAGAAGCGTCGCTGTCGTTCCGGCGCGTGCTGCCCAAGGATCGCGTCGCCGAAATCGAGGCCATCAACGAGTTCTCGGACTTCCAGCAGACGTAACGTCGTGATCCGGCAAGAAAGCCTTGGCTTGAACGCCGCGTCTGAACAGACGCGCGATGGAGCCGCGCCTGAGCCTCGCACGTCCTCGAATGCTTAAAAATCCCTTTTCTTCTTCTACGGCTTGTATATCCCCTGCCCGAGGGGGCTTGTAGGGCGCGGACTGAGCTTGTCGAAGTCTGCGCATATACTCCCCGCCCGTGGGGAGCCTTGGCAGCCCCATTGCTATGCGCGCAAAGGCAGTCTCCCCACGATGTTTGGGTTTGTGCAACAATCCTAGGAGGAAACAACACGATGAAAGCGCGCGTTTACACAGCGACCTTGCTTTGCCTGAGCGTCCTGGTGTCTCAAGCAGCGTGGGCCGAAGCGCCTGCCACTCGGTTCACCAAACATTCGGCCATGGCGGCGCAACTTGCGGTATCCTCGCCGCCCAACGTGATCGCCATCTCAGCAGGCAGGCGCCACACATGTGCTCTCACAGACAATGGAAAGGTTTGGTGTTGGGGCGACGGCATCAGCGGCCAGCTTGGCATTGGACCTGCGCTTCAGTTCTGGGAATTCCCGGTTGAGGTGAGGAGCGTTGGCGGGCCCGCTGTAGGTATATCCGCGGGTTCTTTGCACACTTGCGCAGTGCTCAACGGCGGCGCTGCCTGGTGCTGGGGAAACAACAGCTTTGGACAGCTCGGCGATGGGACGACGACGAACCGTTTCGTGCCGGTGGACGTCTTCGGCTTGAACAGCGGTGTGGCAGCCATTGACGCAGGCATTAGCCACACTTGCGCTCGGGTCGCCGTCGGCGTGCAGTGCTGGGGGGACAACGGCGCTGGCGCCGTTGGGGATGGGACCAATATTAATCGCCTCACGCCGGTAGGCGTCACCGGTCTCGGCAGTGTCACTTCGGTATCGGCCGGCGGCGGGTATACGTGTGCGAGAACAGAGAGTGGCGGCGCGGCTTGTTGGGGTGGCAACTTTCATGGGGAACTTGGCGATGGAACGCTCAGTTCGCGCAACACGCCTACCAATGTCATCGGGATGACTAGCGGTGTGGTGGATGTCTTTGCGGGCTACTCGCACACCTGCGCCATCACCGGCACGATAGGCGCAGTGATGTGCTGGGGTAGAAACTTTTACGGTCAGCTTGGCACGGGTAACCTCTTTGGAAGCCCTGTGCCAACGAATGTTGTCGGATTGACAGGGATTGTCGCTGTTGCCATCGGCGCGGAGCACACCTGTGCGCTAACGGCGAGTGGCGGCGTGAAGTGTTGGGGCTACAACTTGTTCGGTCAAGTTGGCGACGGAACTGATGGAGTAGACAACATAGCCCGAAAACTTCCCGTAGATGTGGTTGGGTTGTCTAGTGGCGTTGTTGCGATCACGGCTGGCCAGTTGCACACCTGCGCGCTGCTTAACAACGGCAGAGTGAAGTGCTGGGGGGTGAATGACTTCGGCCAGCTAGGGACGGCGGACCGCCTCAACAGAAATGTCCCGACTGAGGTGAAGTGGTTGTTCCCGCGTGCACACGTGCCTATCGTGTTCGGTCCCGAGTCCGGCCCAAATTAACTGCTAAGCGCCAACAGCTTTCGCCTTGGGCCTTCAGCGCACGTAGATCGGATTGCTGTAGATCCAGCCGCGCCACCAGCCGCGGAAGAAGCGCCGCACCTCGACGCGATAGGCGCCAGGCGTGACGTTGGTGTACTCTAGCGACCTGCCCAGCTTCCTCGCTACCGGTCGCCCATTGTGCAGCAGCGTGATGACGCCTATGCCCGGGCAGCGCACCTCGAACCGCGTCGCGCCGTGGCGGTGCAGCTCCTCGCCCATCGTCGCACGCGCCGCGCTGCTGCGTGCCGTGAACGTGAAGCCGCGCGCGCGGCCGGCTAAGTCGTAGGCGACGAAGCATCGCCCGGCGCGCAGCGCGTCGTAGATCATGCGCTTGTCGCGCGCGACGTCCTGTGTCAACGGCCGTTCGATGAGCAGATGTGTGTTCACACAGCGGAACAGATAGTCGTATGGAAAGATGACCTTGCGGATTGGCCCGATGCTAAAGGGCGTGCCATGTGCATCGGCGTTGCCGATGGCGACCACGCGCCGGCCGCTGGCCAGCAGCTCGTCCCACTTGCGCAGCGTCGCCTTGAACGGGCCGCGGATCACCAGCGAGGGGAAGAAGGCGCTGAACAGCGCCGCCGGCCAGCTCCACAACCGAGCTTTGAATTCGGTCATGTAGTTCCAGAGTTCGATGCCGGTGTTGGCTTGCACGTCCCAGTCAACCCACGAGATGGCAGCGAGGTCGTCGCTCAGCGGGCTACCGTATTCGATGGGGTGTGCGAAGAAGGTCAAGCCGCCGCGCCGGGCAACCTCATGCATCAGCTTGTGCGGATTCGGCGCGAACGGGGCGACCTCGTCCTCGGCGCCATAAACCAGGCAGTGATTGGCCTGCGGCCGGCGGCGTGCGTCATGCACTTCCTCGCCCACCAGCACCAGCACACCGTCCACGTAGCCGTCCTTGCCGCACACCAAGACGTTGTGGTCGGTGATGATGATGGCATCCAGGCCGGCGCGCGCGGCCGCAGCGGCGATCTCGCGATGGTAACAATGCCCGTCGGAGTACGGTGTGTGCATATGCAGGTTCGCGACGACCTCGACCATGGCGGCGCGATTGTAAGCGAGGCAATTCAGATGCAGAGACACAGAGAGGCTAGCGTTCTTTCTAATCTCTGTGCTTCTGCGCCTCTGTGTCTTTTGTGAGTTAGGCTGGTTTGGGGATAAGGGTGACGTCGTTGAAGCCTATGCGCACACGCCCACCACGTCGGCTGAGCGTCAACCGCTGTGCGCCTGAGACATCAACGCGCAACTCGCGCCCGTTCACATTCACCCGCACTTGCGCGGTCGCGCCCTCGAAGATCACGCGGTCAAGCACGCCGTCGAATACGTTGATATAGCCGATGTGGTGAACGTCATGATCGTCCTTGTCATTCAGCAGCGCGATGTTCTCCGGACGGATATAGCCTAGCACGGCGTCACCCTCGCGAAATGCGCTATGCGGTCGGCAATGGATGCGCAGGCCATCGGCGTCTACTGTTACCTCGCCTTCCTGCACACTCGTGACGACACCGCTCAGGCTGTTGTTCGCCCCGATGAACTCTGCTACGAACGGCGTGGCCGGATGCAAATAGATGTCCATCTGCGTGCCAATCTGTTCAATGCGTCCGGCGTTCATCACTACGATCCGATCGGAGATGGCGAAGGCCTCAGTCTGGTCGTGGGTGACGTAGATCGCAGTCTTGCCCGTTTTGCGCTGTAGGTCGAGGATAGAGTATTTGAGTGTCTCGCGCAGATTGCGATCAAGCGCTGACAGCGGCTCGTCGAACAGCAGCACACGCGGGTCGGTCGCCAGCACGCGCGCAAGCGCTACGCGCTGCTGTTGCCCACCGGAGAGTTGTGCTGGCATGCGCTTGCCGTAACCGCTCAACCCGACCAGCGCCAGCATGTCTTCAACACGCTTGGCAATGACGTCCTTTCTCACGCCTTTGACCGACAAGCCGAACCCCACGTTGTCAGCCACACTTAAGTGCGGAAATAACGCCGGTTGCTGGAAGACGAAGCCGATGTTGCGCGCGCGCGGCGAGAGATAAGTGACGTCTTGTTGATCGAAGTAGATGCGCCCCGCGGTCGGCTCGATCAGACCGGCGATGATGCGCAGCAGCGTCGTCTTACCACATCCCGACGGCCCGAGCAGCGTGACAAACTCGCGCTCGGCAATGTTTAGACTGATATCTTCGACCGCCAGCGTGTGGCCGTAGCGCTTGGTGATACCATCGAGGCGGACGCTGGACATGATTGTGGTCAGAGCAGGTAGGTGCCTTTGAGATACCGTGTCCCGTAGATGCGAAAGAACAGCAGCACTGCTAAGAACGAGATCACCTGCATGACCACGGCCAGCGCTGCTGTCGTTGGCAACAGACCGGCAGTGCGGACGAGGTTGAACACGCGCACAGGCGCAGTGGTGATGAAAGTCGGCTTGACGAACAGCGTAACGAGATACTCATTGAACACGATGATGAAGCACAGAAGCATGCCGGCACCGATGCCTGGGCCGATGAGCGGGAACACCACTCGCCAGTATGTCTGCCACTTGCTCGCGCCCAGGCATTGCGCCGCCTCTTCGAATACGATTGGCAAGTCCTTGAGTGCAACGACGGTCGGCGTGAGCATAAGCGGAAACGAGCCGACGACCATCGCTAGTACTAGTCCCCATTCCGACGTGGTGAGGCGGTAGGTGAAGTTGAACGTCAGCACGAGCGCGATGCCGAGCACAGCAGCGGGCACATACAGCGGTAGCGATAGGAACGCGAACAGTAAGTGCTTACCTGGGTAGTTGTAACGCACCAGGCCGTAGGCGGCCGGCAGGCTGATGGCGAGATTGATCAACAACGTAAGCAGCGAGATGCGGAAGCTCCAGCCCAAGTTTTCAGTGAAGCTGCCAAACACATAAGCGAAGTTCTGCAACGCAAACTCACCGCGCGGACCAGTCAGCGAATAATTGACGAGTGCAGCAAATGGCATCACGAACAACAACAGCAGCAGCCAGATGTATGCGTGGCTGGCAATGTCGGTCAGGCGTCGCGTGGACAAGAGCCGATTCATTCGCCAAGCACCCCCTTGGATTGGCGCAAAGCAACATAGGTTACTGCAAACGCCAGTATGAGAAGCACGATGCCCATTGTCGTCGAAAGTCCGTAATCGGTTTGCACCACACCGCGTTGATAGAGCGTCCACGCCAGCGAGCGCTGCTCGTTGATTGAGCCGAGCAAGAGTGGCTCGGCGAAGGCGCCTACGCTCCAGCCGAACACGAGCATTAACCCAGCGACGATGCCCGCGCGCGAAAGCGGCAATAACACGCGTTGCAGCGTCTGCAGTGGATGGGCGCCCAGGCAGGCCGCGGCTTCTTCCAGCGTTGGGTCAATGTTGCTCAGCGCTGTGCCGATGTTCAATACCATGAACGGAAAGGCAAACAACGCCATCGCAAATACGACTGACGGCAAGCCATATAGCTGCGGGTTCTGAATGCCGAAGGACTTGAGCAAGTTGTAAACCCAGCCGCCGGGCAGGAGTAGGAAGCGCATGCCGAAGGCGATATATAGCGCGCCGAACATCGGGAAGACCATGAAACTGCGCACCAGATTGCGATAGCGCACCTTGCGCACCAGGATATAGGCGAACGGGAAGCCGAAGATCAGATCGACAATCGCCGCTAGTGCCGCGAGCTCGATCGTGACCAGCACGTTCGGCAGATAACGCGAGACCATCTCGGCATAGTTCTGCAGTGTGTAGATCGGGCCAGCAGGCGAGAGATATGAACTGCCCTCAGTCAGGCTCATCTGCACGATGAAAAGCAGCGGGTAGTATAAGAAGAGAACGACGATAGCAATAGCGGGCAGCACAAGCAACAGCATCAACAATCGACGCGAGTATTGCCACTGCGTCTCAATAGTTGTCTGTGCTGCTGTAGTGGGTTCAGCCGTCATCTGGGGTTCGGACGCCGAGGCTCCAGCCAGGTGACTCAGCTAGCCGAAAGCGGCTAGACGTGCCCTGAGCGAAGCCAAACAGCCTCGACTTTCGGCGTCAAAGTTGTCTTAGCTCGGGATGCACTCTGATTGGCACTGCGTTTTGGGACGTTACATATCGTAGGGACTGGGTTCCCTGTCCCAAGGCTGACCCCGGTGAGCAGGGTAACCCAGCCAATATGAGCCATGTGCAAAACGTGGCACTTTTGGCAAGCGACCCCTTAACTCAGCGCCATCTGAACGAAGCTCGGAATCCGCGAACGTTTACTGGTTCTGAGCTGCGAACACGTTACTGGCCGATCCGTTTAGCGTAGTGATCCTGGAAGACTTTGGCACTGTCGTTATACGCCTTCCAGTCCACTTTGGCGAAGGTCTTCTCTATGTCCTCAAGTTTTGGGAAGAAGGTGTAGTAATCCGCCTTGAACCAGTCCGGAATCTGATCGGCGTAAGCCGGGCCAAGTATGCCTTCGTGCAGTTCGGCCCATGGACCTTTGTCGATCGGCCAATTATTGGGGAACTGCACTTCGGGGCTGAGCCGCCAGTTGATGAAGATCTGCGCGAGCACTGGGCTGGTTGCATTCTTCGGAATCCACAGATAACCGTTGACCGGATACACTGTCTTTGGCAGCAGCATTGCGGCATCCTGATTAGGGCCTAGAAATTCAAGCCGCGCCAACGAGTTCCAGAATACAACTGCGTCAGCCGCGCCGGAACGCAGCAACTGCTGCATCTCGGCCGAGTCGGTAGTGTACTTCAGCACATTCGGGCCGACATTGTCCACCACCCAGTCCACAGTTTCTTTCATCTGGTTAGGGTCTTTGTAATCCTTGCCGAGTTCTGAGGCCATGCCGAGCAGGAAGCCACCGGCAGTGATGTCACCTGGCAGCGGCAGAGTAACCTTGCCTTTCAGCCTCGGATCGGCCAAGTCTTTATACGACTTCATGAACGGCGCGCGGCTCTTGCTGTAGACGATGGCAGGCGTGGCTGTAGCCTGGAAGCCGATGGCTGTAGGGGCACGTTGGAACTGTTCGAGCACTAGATTCTGATTAGGGATCAGGTCGGACGGCAGGAATGGCTGCACGGCGTCGTTCTCGACAGCCTCAGCCCAATAGTTCTCTTCAATTGCCATCACGTCGTATGGTGATGGGTTGCCGGCCTTGAGCGCGGCATACAGATTGGTCAGATACGTGCTGGGCGCCTGTGTGCCCTCATAGATGAACTGAATATCAACGCCATACTTATCTTTGACGTATTGCTTAAACTGTTTGACCAATTCGTCATTCGCCGTGTAAGTCCAGTTTGCTACAACCAATTTGCCTTCCTTCTGAATCTCGGCTTTGATCTCATCATCGGTCATCTCCCTGTTGAGGATCGAGACTTTCTTCTTTGCAGTGCTTGGCTGAGTAACAGGTGCGCCGGTCGCCGCTGGCGCAGCAGCCGGCGGTGGTGCCGCGCAGGCTACGGCCAAGATGGATACAGTCAGGAGCGAGGCGATGGATAAGCGAATGTAAGCAGAGGGTTTCGAGTTCATGCGGATTCCTTCTATCGCGAATCAAGCGACTGAACGCTTTCGGCAATATAATATATTCGTGTCCAGAGGTGTCAAGCCACATTGCTTAGCTGCATTTCTTGTAGTTCGCTTGACGTGAAACAAATGGCTACAACCGAGCTGCTTGATCCGAAGGCGAAGGCCACAATCTAATGTCCTTGATGATATAATCTTGGTGCAATCTGCGGGAGTAGCTTAGTGGTAGAGCGTTTGCTTCCCAAGCAAAAAGTCGCGGGTTCGAATCCCGTCTCCCGCTTGAACCGACAGGAGAGGTTGAGCCTGTCGGTTCTTTCTTTCTCCTATGCTGCTCCCGACTGTGCTTGTCGGGGACGTGACGCATTCGCTCCGGTGTGCCTGAGGGCTTACGCCATTTTGCCCGAAAATGGCATAGAAATGGCGTAAAAGTGGCGTAGAAGCTCCCAGCCCGCGAGCCTTCATCCCTCACGTGAAAGGCTCGATTTACCTGCGCAAAGACGGCATCCTAACGCGTTGCGTCCGGCCTGCGACTTGGTGAGGCGTTAGTGCCGCGCCAGACGGTTGCAGAGGGTGAGTTCGTGGCGGCCTTACGCCGGCGTCTGCGCTTCTGCGCTTTCGGCGCGCTGAATGGGCGAAGCGAAGTACGCCTCGCCAGCACAGTGGGCACACAGGCGCATGCCGTCCACCCATCGCTCGCGCTCGTTGATGATCTCCTCGCCGCATCGGTCGCACGTGGCGCGCACGCCGGGTCGGCTGATTAGCGCTTTCACCGAGACCACCAACTCCACCCGTGCCCAGGCCAGCAATTCATCGTCCGGCATACGCTGGTAGGCTTCAAGCTGCGCGTGCCAGCGGCTGCTCAGGTCGGGACACAACGCCCGCGCCTGCTGCCGGATCGTCGGGCGCGGCCAGATGCGCAGCCCGCCGTATGGGTCGCTGCGCGTGTCCACGAACGTCGCGGCCACCTTGCCCTGATCCATCAGCCGCAGCGTGCGATGGCCGAGCGAGCAGCCGGTCGCCACCATCACGCCGTCGGCGAAGCAACCGTCGGTCTCGACGAAGACGAACAGTCGCTTGTCCTTCTGCGGCAGCGATATGTTAAGCAGCCGCCCGGCCAGCTCACCCATGCGCAAGCCGAGGATTTGGCGCGGGCAGATGTGGTCGTGCAACTGCAACAGCCGGTCGCGATAACGGTCGAGCGAGAACATCTCAGCCCTCACTGTCTGCATCGGCCTGCATTGCCTCCTGCGCCCAGGATAGCGCGGTCATCATGGCCGGAAAGCCGATCGTGGTAACGCCAAGAAGGATGGCGTGAGTGATTTCGTCGCTCGAAGCGCCGGCAGCCAGCGCCCGGTGCGTGTGCGACTTGACTGCACTTTCACCTCGCAGCGCTGCTGCCATGCCGAGCTTGATCAGCTCGCGCGTCTTCTCGTCCAGCGGGCCGCTCTCCGCCGCTGCTGCACCAAGCCGGTCGTAGGCGCGCCATACTTTGCGGTGCGTCTCTCTAAAACGTTGGTAGGTCTTTGGAAGATTGGTCATTGTTTGGATTGTACGAAATCGCAAAGAGAGCCATAGGTGCATTCCAGAAATTGGCCACTTCTTCACTGTGTTCCGTGAATAGGCAGCGGGCCATGGATGGTGTGCGCTGGAGGAGGCGGGCGATGCACAACCCGTGCGGCAGCCGCCGGCTGCACGCCTGTGGCCGGTGGGATGACCATCGCGCAGGCTGACGCGCGGGCTGAGCTTGTCGAAGCCTGTCGAAGCCCGCCCGTCCCCTTAGCCGGTGGTTTAGCGCCGGGCTTCCTTTCGCGAGAATGACATGGTGACCCTTGCAGTCCAGTCGTAACTCGCTTGATGATGACGGATTCAAAAAAGCGTCTACGGAGAGACTACCGTCGCACAAACTCACAAACCAGGTCTCCCCGGAGAAACCTGGTTTGTGAAATGGATGGCCTGTGATTGGCTCGTGATTGCACCGCGGATCGTCACGCCTTCACGACTTTCACCTGCGTGTCGTAGAACACTGCGCTGCCGCCTACTGGATCGAGTAGCGTGGTGTTGGTCACCAGCGGGTCGGTGCGCATGGCAGCGTTGGCGTGGAAGCCCTGCATGCGCAACGGCTCGCCTTTGATCGTCTGGCCGTTGATGGTGATGTCGTAGGCGCCGTAGGCCCAGTGCCCGAAACCGAGCGCAAAGCTGACTACGCCGGGTCGGATGCCTTGCACGACCTTCAGCCGGCCGACGATGTCCACTTTCTTGCCGTTGCCGAGGTCCCAGACACCGTCGGGGTTGGTGGCCGAGACGATGCGCACCCGGTCGCCATCTTTCAAGCCACGTGCAGCGGCGTCACGCGCGTTCATGATCACGGCGTTCTCCGGCATCAGTGCACGCAACCAATAATTACCCGGCGTGCGGCTCTTGGTCATGGCGATCTCGCGGTGCGTGATGAGCTTCAGGTCGTAGCCATCTTTCGCGTCGTCTATTACCTGCCCGTCAAAGCCTACGCCCGGCTCGATGTAAGTCGCTACCGCGGGAATGGGCTTGCCGGTGCCGGCATGCTTGATGCCCACGTTCTTCTCGAGATACATGTTGATCAGCTTGCCGAACTTCACGCCGGTCGGGATGATATATGGCTCATCGAACGAACCAGGACGCACCCCGTCGCCTGGATAGCCCTTTTCGTAGGCCTGAAAGCGCCCGCCTCGGCTGAGCACGGTCACCACCTTCGGCCACAGCGCATCGCCGACGATGCGGCGCCAACGATCCGGATCGAACACCGCCCGGGGCAAATGCTTGCGCGCCTCGATGAACAACCGGACTTCCTCTGCATCTGCGTCGGGCACAGCGTCGCTGCCGTCCTTCTTCTCGCCGAACGCCAGATTGGCCACCATGCGCAGGTAGAGGTCGTCGGGGTGCATGAAGTCACCGAGGTCGCCAAAGCCGTTCGGCCCGAAGTTCGGCAGCTCCAACTTCTCGGCCAACGCCAGCAGCAGCGCCTCCCACTGCAATGCCATCTCCTGGCCATACACGGTGACCGTGCCGGTGACCGGAGCGATCGTGGGTTGGCGAACGCCTTGCACCTTGAAGGTCACTGAAGGATGCGAGCCGCTGAACTCCCAGCGCTCGAGATACGACACATCGGGGAAGATGTAGTCGGCATACATGCTGGTCTCGCCGACGACGATGTCGCTGGCTACGAACAGCGGAATCTTGTTCACGTCTTGCAGGATTTCGATCCATTTGTGACCGGCCGGCAGCGAATAGATCGGCGAGCCCATGTACATGAAGACCGCCTTGATCGGATACGGATATGCGTCACCCGCAGAGGGGATGATCTCTTGATAGACATCGGAGGCGAGCGGATACCAGTTGCGCTTGGCCGGATAACCCTCGAACAGCGTGGTGTCTTCGTACTTCACCTCATGGCGGATCAGGCTGATGCCGAACGGCGCCAGCGCGCCGCGATCGGCCTTGCCCAGCACGAACGGCCCTTCGGCCTTAGAGCCGCCTACGTCGTAGGTGCTGGCAAACACTTGCCCGCCGCGCCAGTCGTAGCTGCCGATCAGCAAGCCGAGCGCGTTCCACGCCAGCACGTTGTAGTAACCGTTGGTGTGCTGGCTCACGCCGCGGTGGATGTCGATTGCGGCGTTCTTACCATGCGAGGTGTACTCGCGCGCCAAGTCCACGATGTCTTGTGCGCGGATGCCGGCAATTTCGGCCCACTCCTCGATGGTCTTCTCGCTGGCCGACTCGTACAAAATCTGCATACTGCTCTTTACGTCGAAGTCGCCCACTTTGCCGTCCACGAGCAATTGGCCAGCTTCCACGGCGCGCTCTTCGTCGTTCGGGTCGAACAAAACTGGATTGCCCTCTTTGTCCAACACCACAAACGGGTCGGTGTTGAAGACCTGGCCGTCTTTCGTCACGTAGGTCACGACGGTCTTGTCGTCCTTCTTCTCTTCTTTCTTCTCGACCAGCTTGAGATCGCTGCCGCGCAGGAACTTGCCGGGCTTGCCGTCGGTCACCTTGACCAGCCAGGCGGCGTTGCTCCAGGTTGGCTCGCCGGCCTTTTTGGCCGCGGCCTTGTTGGCGTCGGCCAGGTATTGCGCGTCGTAGCGCTGGTTGGCGATGATCCATTGGATCATGCCGAGCGCGATCGCGCCTTCGGTGCCCGGCTTGTTGGGCAACCACTTCCACGCCTTGCCTGCCGTCTTGGATAAGCGCGGGTCAATCACCACATACTTCATTTCGCCTTCTGCAGTGCGCGGAGTGATGCGCGGCACGCGGTTGGTCGGGCCGTAGTTGCCCTCGAACGGCGACGCGCCGACGAAGATGACGAAGTCGGCGCTGGCGGTGTCGCCCTGCCAGTAGGCCTTCGCGCCGCCGGTGAACTTGCTGCCGTCCCACTGGTCGCTCATGCTCTTGCCGGCGAAGTACAGGCTGCCCTGGCACACCGTGGTATGGCCGTGACGATTAACCGTGCCGAGTCCCGAACCGAAGAAGCGATGGGCGATGTCGCTGCGCCCGCCCTTCTGCCGGCCCCAGAAGTAGAGGATCTGGTTGTTCTTCGGGCCGAGGTCGGGATGATCGGGATCAATCATCTTGTCGAGGTGATCGGCAAAGTCAACCTTGAACTGCTCGACCAGCGCTTTCTTCTTCTCGGCGTCCTTCTCCGCCCAGATCTTCTTGATCGCGTCGCCCATGGCCTTCATCACTTTCGGGTCGGTGAGCGCGCGCAACGACTTGAGGCCCTCGACTTCGCGGTTCTCTTCGCCGGGCACGTTCGCGAACAACTTGCCGCCGTTCACGATCTCGCTCACGGCCTGGTCGAAGTCAATCGTCACCCATTTGTTCTCGCCACGCTTACCGGCGCGCTTGAGCACCTTGACCAGCCGGAAGGGATCGTAGGCGCTCTGCAAGCCGGCCTGCCCTTTCGGGCACAGCGGCGCATCAATGCGCGCCGTATCAACGATCGAAGTCTTGTAGTCCAGATGTGGCACCAGATTCCACGGCGAGAATGGGTTGCCGTCAATCTTCACTGCGACGCCATCTACCAGCTTGACCTTGATGCCGCATTGCGTGTTGCACTGCTGGCACACCGAGTAGATCTGGTGCGCTGGGTCGCCCAACGGGTAGTTAGCGCCTTCACCGGCCGCGGCCAAGATAGCGTTCACCCGCGGCAGCGCGCCGAGGAACGCGCCTCCGCCAAACGCGGCTGCAGCTTTCATGAAATCGCGGCGCGTCAGTTGGGGTTCGGCCGGTTGTTTGGCCAGCACTTCAAGCACAGAATTCGCTGTGTTGGTCATCGTGACACCTCCGTTCTCTTCAAGAAAGGCAACCGATCCGTGCCGATCAGGAAGGCCAATGTGGACAAGCCGACCACGCCGATCGTGACCGACCACTCCATCAGGCTGGGCGAGTAATCGAAGTTCAAATGCGGTCCGTGAAAAGCTTCCATCAGGCCCTTCAGTTCGGGGATGGCGAGGGCGGGGAAGATGATGTTCGAGCGGGCGACCGCAAAGCCAATTAGCACGAACACGCCCATCAAGCCGACCACGAAGGCGCTGCGCGATAGCCCGGGCACAAGCAACACGACCAACGGCACGATCATGCCTAGGAACAACTGCAATCCCCAGAACGCCCAGGCGTAACGCCCGAACAAGATCAGGTTGACGCCCGCGACCGCATCGGGCACGCCGCTATAGACCGCCAGCGAGAAGTCCGTCCACAGGTAGTACGCCTTGACCAGGATCAACACGATCATGGCGATGGACAGCGCGCGCAGACGCTGGCTGCGCAGCTCACCCGCTGGCATGAACCAGCCGATCACGATCATCATCAGCGCCGCGCCCGAGGTGAGCGAGAAGAGCGGGAACTGCGCCGGGAGCATGCCGTTGTGCCAGCCCGGCCGGCTGGCATTCACGCCCAACAACGCGCCCACGCCACCGCTCAAAAAGATCGCCAGGAAAAGCCCAACGCTCATCACGATCTTCATGCCGAGCGAATCGGGCTTGCGCGCGGCCAGAACCAGCGCGACGATCACCACAATGAGAAAGAGCGTATAGCCCCACACCAGTTGGGCCATCGGCGCGCCGAAGTTGGGGTTGAGATACACCTTCCAGATGCGCTCCATGTGGCCGAGGTCGAACGCGATGGTGATCAACGCCGCCGGCATGGTCACCAGTGCGGCCCACAACGCATACTTGCCGGTGCCTTTGAACAGCTTGACGTTGAACAAGTAGTCTAGTGTTGCCAGCATGAAGGCGCCGGTGGCGACGCCGGCGAAGAATAGATACATAGCCACCCACAACCCCCACGTGACGTAGGAGCCATAGTTCACGTCGCGCTCGCCGATGAACAGCCGGGAATAGAACCCATACAGGCCGAGCAACACGGCGATGACGCCGAGCGCATACAAAGCTTTCTTGATCATGGCGGCCTCCCTAGACGATGTAGTACACGCGTGGGCGCGTGCCCAACTCTTCCTTCAAGCGGATCACGTTCGGCAGCTTGATGAGCTGCGCCACCACGCTGTCGGGATCGTTCGCGTCGCCGAAGAGCGTCGCCCGGCCGATGCACGTCGTCACGCATTCCGGCAGCATGCCCTGCTTCAAGCGATGCTGGCAGAAGTGGCACTTGCGCGCGTTGCCCATCGGTGAGCCATACCCTTTGCGCGGCCAGGGCTTGCCATATTCGTAGTTCGCGGCGCGCTCATAGGCATCGGCCTGAGCCTGGCCGAGGATCAGCCCGTCGGCATTGGGCGTGCCCTCGGCGTAGGTGTAGCCGAAGTCCGACGTGCGCGCGCCGTAGGGGCAGGCCGTCAGGCAGGCGCGGCAGCCGATGCACTGGTCGTAGTTCACTTCGACGATGCCTTCTTCGTTGGTGTAGGTGGCGTTGACCGGACACACGGGCACGCATGGCGGGCGCTCGCATTGCATGCACGGCCGCGGCACAAAGCGGCGTGTCACGTTGGGATATTCGCCGATCTCTTCCTCCAACACCGGGCGATAGACGACGCCGGGCGGCAGTTTGTTCTCGGCCACGCAGGCGATGGTGCAGGCGTGGCAACCGACGCACTTGCGCAGGTCAATCACCATGACCCAGCGGCGTTCGCTCGGCTGCTTCTTCAGCGCACGCGCCAGGTCGGCCTGCATGCGAATGAGCACGTCGGCGTTGGCGCCGGCTTCGGTCACCGCCTGGGGGACACGGGCGGCGGCATCCGCCAGCGATTCGGCCACCTGCTCCGGCGCCGCCTCCAGCCGATCCAGCATTTGCAGCGCTGCTGCAGCGCCGGCTGCGCCGGCCAGCGCGCGCAGGAAGTTACGGCGGCCGGCGTCGGCGGAAGGCTTTCTCTCGGATTGCGGTGTCTGCTTCATGCTGTACTCCTGAACTTGAGATCGCAGCACGATGTGCGTGCAAGCAGTTTAAGAAGAACCATTGCATGAAACACCATCCGCCTAGCGAGCAGACAACTGGTCGTTCGACCAGTCTCATATTCAAGGTTTTGAATACGATCCTGGATATGCGAGCAGCCGACCATGAAAGCGTCGCCGAGCTGTTCAGGGCTTTGTCTCACCCTGAGCGCGTGTGCATCTTAGAGATGTTGAGCGAGGGGGAGCGCTGCGTATGCGACCTGGCGCTAGCGCTGAATCAGCGCCAGGCCTATGTTTCGCAGCAGTTGGCCGTGCTGCGCGACGCCGGATTGGTGGCGTGCCGGCGCGACGGCTGGCGAATGCGCTATCGCCTCATCCGGCCGCAAGTCCTCAACATCATCGCCGAGGCGCAGGCCATCGCTGAACAGACCGACGTGAACGCCGAACGCGCCTACTGGTCACACCTGATTGCCACATCCGTTGGCTTGGTCGCTGCAGGGAATCCGCTCACCAGTTAACGACTCAAACTTGCCGCTTTGACCAGGCAACATTGCTGATGTTAGCGGCTTCAGTTGCATCGCCGGCATCAGTGGCGCCGGCCGCGTCACTTCAGGATGTAGTAGGTTCCCTTCTTCTCGCCCACGCGCATCAGCACGCCTTTGTCCACCAGGTCGGCCAGGTCAATGCGCAGCGTCTCCGGCGTGACGTTCGGGCAGAGCACTTGCAGGTCGCGATTGGTAATGCGCCCATGCTCGCGCACATACTGCAGCGCGCGCGCCTGGCGCTCGTTCACGGTCAGCCCCGGCGGCAACGGCGCGCCGGCCTCCGCAGCGGGCGGCATCAGGGTGATGTTCTGCATCGCGCGGCGCTCGCGCACGTTGGACAGGACCACCGTGAAGCTGTAGGCCGTGGCATTGAACTTGGGCGCGGGATGGCCGGCGGCCACCATGTCCTCGATCATCCGGTCTATGCCCAGCCCGAGTTCCTCGATGTAGCCCCATTGGAACAGGCCCTGCACCAGGCGCGGGTTGCGCGAGAAGTGCTCTTCAATGATGTTGTCGAGCGTGATGTAGCCGGCCAGCCCACCCGGCGAGATGATCTCCAGCCGGTCGGCGTACTTGCGCACCTCGATGCGCCGGCCGCGCAGGCGATAGTCCCGGTGGCACACCGCGTTCACCAGCGCCTCGCGCACGGCGAACTCCGGATATTCCAACACTTCCTCGCGCTCCAGCCCTTTCACGATCGCCCCAACGCGCATCTCCTCTAGGATCACCTGCCAGGTGCGCTCGATCACGCGCGCCAGCGGGCCGTTGATCTCCTCGCGCCGGCCATAGCCCACGCGCCCACCTTCGCCGCGCGGCTCCACGCCGGGGAACTTGACGAACACTACGCCGCTCTGCGGCAGAAAGGCCTGCGGGTTCTTGCCGAAGAGCAAGATGCCGGCGACAGTGGGCTGGCTGCGCGCGTCCAGCGCACCGATGTCCTTCAGCAGCGGCGCGGCGTGCTGCGCGTCGCGCTCGGCTAGCTCGATCTTGCGGCGGGTGCGCAGCTCGCGCTTGGCGATGTACTCGGCCACGATTTCGTCGTCGAAATCCGCCAACGTTGCGCCAGGGACGGTCTCGGCCTCGTAGTCGCCCGCCGACTTGCTTTGCGTGAGGTTGCGGATCTCATCGCCGGTGAGGGCGCGGTTTTCGCCGGCGGCGCGCACAAACACCCGGCCGTCCTTCAGCGAGTGCAAATCCACGCTGCGCGGCACGCGCACGATCAGTTGTGGATTGCCATCGCCGCCGGCGTTCTCCAGCGTCGCGCGCACCGGCGGCGAGGTCAAGCCGGCCGCTTCGCGCAGAACCGCTTCGATGTCCTCAGGTGTCGCATGGGAAGATGGCCGCCCGCGCTCGTCGTAGCCGAGCACGATTGTGCCGCCGTCGCTGTTGGCGAAAGCGACCAGCGTCTCGGCCAACGCTTGCGGGTCGAGTTCCGGCAAGAAGGCCAGCAAATGCGAAGCGACGCGTTGTTGCTGAGACATGCGCTCGTTCCCTGCGCATTATCCATCGAATCGTGCTTACGACGGCTCAATCCACGTGCGCCAGGCGCGCGACGCTGGCTACGGCGTCGCCTTCGCGCAAGTTGATCAGGCGTGAGCCACGGGTAGCGCGGCCGGTCTTGGGAATGTCGCTGACGCGCTGGCGCAGCACCACACCGTTGGCGCTGATGATGGTGATCTGGTCTTCGGGCTGCACGACGCGCGCAGCGACCAACTCGCCGGTCACGTCGAGCGCGCCGCTCATCGTGCGCATGCCGCTGCCGCCTCGCCCCTTGGCGCTGTATTCGTCGAGCGTGGTGCACTTACCGTAGCCGCGCTCGGTGACGGTGAGCAGATAACCACCCGGCTCGACCACTTCCATGCCGGCGATGTAGTCGCCCGGCTTCTTGAAGCGCATGGCGCGCACGCCGCCGGCAGCGCGGCCCATGCGGCGCACCAGCGTCTCGCTGAAGCGCAGCGCCTGCCCCTGCGCCGTCACCAGCATCAGCTCGCCGTCGCCGGGCGTTAGGCGCACGTAGCTTAACTCGTCGCCCTCAGCCAGCGTCATGCAGATGAGGCCGCTGCTGCGAATGTTGGCGAACGCGCTGAGGTCCACGCGCTTGATCTTGCCCAGGCGCGTGCACATGGCGATGGTCGGCGCAGCCTGGCCGTTCGACGACGGCACAGCCGGCTCGGCCTCGTTCTCCTCGGCGGCACCGTTCGCGCCGTTCTCGTCGCCCACGTCCATCAGCGGCGCGCCTTCGCCGTTGCCGTTAGCCTCATCTTCGTCGTCGCCCTCATCGGCCCGGCCGGCCTTCACCAGCGCCATGAGCTGCTTCGAGATGGGCAGCGCGGCGGTGACCTTCTCGCGGTCGCCCAGCGCGATCAGGTTGGCCAGATACACGCCTTTGGCGGCGCGGTCGGCTTCGGGGATCTGGTAGGCCTTGAGCGCATAGACCTTGCCGCGGTCGGTGAAGAACAGCACCGTGTCGTGCGTGCGGGCGTTGAAGAGGAAGATCACCTCGTCTTCCTCCTTGGTTGCCATGCCGCTCACGCCGCGGCCGCCGCGGTTCTGGGCGCGATAGGCTTCGACCGGCGTGCGCTTGATGTAGCCCTTCTCGGTGAGCGAGACCAGCACGCTCTTGTCGGGGATCAGCTCCTCGTCGTCGAAGTCCTCGCGCGCATCCAGCACGATGCGCGTGCGGCGCGCGTCGCCGTACTTCTCCGCCAGCTTGAGCGAGTCTTCCTTGATGAGGGCGAGGATCTTGGCCGGGTTGGCCAGCAAATCCTCGAGGTAGGCGATGGTACGCAGGCACTCTTGATACTCGTCCTCGATCTTCTGGCGCTCCAGGGCGGCCAGCCGGCGCAGTTGCATGTCTAGGATCGCCTGGGCCTGCACCTCGGTGAGCGTGAGCTGCGCGACCAGTTGCGCCTTGGCCGTCTCGGCGTCCGGCGCGTTGCGGATGATGCGGATGACCTCGTCGAGGAAGTTCAGCGCGATGCGCAGGCCTTCCAGGATGTGGGCGCGCGCCTTGGTCTTGGCCAGGTCGAACTCGCTGCGCCGGCGGATGACCTCACGCCGGTGCTCGATGAAGATGATCAGCGCGCGCTTCAGGCTGAGCAGGCGCGGCTGCAGCCGGCCGCTTTCATCGGCGACCAGTGCCAGCGTCTGTACGCCGAAGGTGCTCTGCAGCGCGGTGTATTTGTAGAGCCGGTTGAGCACGCGCGTCGGTTGTGCGCCGCGCCGTAGCTCGATCACGATGCGCATGCCGCGCCGGTCACTCTCGTCACGGATGTCACTAATCTCCTCGATGCGCCCGTCGTGCACCAGGTCGGCGATGCGCTCGATCAGCGCCGCCTTGTTCACTTGATAGGGCAGCTCGGTGATGATGATCTGGTGGCGACTGCCCTTCATCTCCTCGATCGAGGCGACGCCGCGCATCACCAACCGGCCGTGGCCGGTGGCGTAGGCGGCCGCGATGCCCTCGCGCCCGATGATCAGCCCGCCGGTGGGGAAGTCCGGCCCGGGCACGATCTGCATCAGGTCATCCACCGACACGTCGTCCAGACGCTCCCAGTTGTCCACCAGATAGCCGACCGCGTTGCACAGCTCGGTCAAGTTGTGCGGCGGGATGTTGGTGGCCATGCCGACGGCGATGCCGGTCGCGCCGTTCAGCAGCAAATTGGGCAACGCCGACGGCAACACGCTCGGCTCCTGAAGCGTGCCGTCGAAGTTGTCCATCCAGTCCACGGTGTCCTTGTCCAGGTCGGCCAGCAATTCCTCGGCGATGCGCGAGAGGCGTGCCTCGGTGTAGCGCATGGCCGCCGGCGGGTCGCCGTCCACGCTGCCGAAGTTGCCCTGCCCGTCAATCAGCGTGTAGCGGATGGAGAAGTCCTGGGCCATGCGGGCCAGCGCTTCGTACACGCTGCTGTCGCCATGCGGGTGGTACTTGCCGAGCACATCGCCCACCACACGCGCACTCTTGCGGTAGGGCGCGGAGGAACGCGCGCCGGTGTCGTACATCACGTAGAGGATGCGGCGCTGCACCGGCTTGAGGCCGTCGCGCGCATCGGGCAGCGCGCGCGACACGATCACGCTCATCGCATAATCGAGGTACGCGCTGCGCATCTCGCGATCAATATCGGCGTCGCGAATCCGGCCGTAGGTCGAGGCCGGCTCAATGATCCCGGCGTTCGCCTCGGATTCGGATGGGGGAAGGATGCCGTCGTTGTCCGTGCTGGTGTTGATTTCGCTCACGTTCGCGTACTCAGCTCCTTGCCGTCTCCGGTTCGGGGTTGCGCAGCGGCGCACCGGAGGCGAACTCGCTTCGTGCAGGCTGCCGGCCTGTGAAACACTTTATGCAATTATACCCGTCGGTGGTTCAAACTGATTTCTTCGGTGCACTATCTAACAGGGACATTGCGCGGATTTGCGCAGCGGATGAATCCGCGCGCCAGGCATGGCAAAGCCGGCCATGCGCCGGCTTTGCTGCAAATTGCCCGCGACTTCAGTCGTCGGGCATTTTGCCCTTGGGAGATACACCCATTTCTTCTTCAAAGCACATCTGAGCGGAGGCTCGTCTTCTGTGCACGTTGTCCGGAGAGGCGCGCTCTATGGTCCTCATTCCATTCTTGGAACAGGAAACGGGATTCGGATACGTTCAGGGCATATGTCCGTAGGCGCACACGGGCACTCACGCGACTCGGCGCACGAGATGGAAAGCGCAAGGAGCGGCCTGAAAGCCGCTCCTTCTCGCGCAATCGAGCGTTGCGCCTAGAAGTCTTCGTCATAGTAGTCGTCACGCCGGCGGTCACGGTTGCGCTCGCGATCCGAGCCGCGACGATCGCGGTTGCTGCCGCGGGCGTTGCCGCGATTTCCGCCGCTGCTGTTGGAGCGATTGGCCCGCTCCTGCGCGTAGCCGCCCACGCTGCGCGGGCGCTCCTCCTTGGGCTTGGCGAAGTCTATGCGAATCGGACGCTGGTCGAGCAACTTGCCGTTCAGCGTGTTGATCGCGTTCTGCGCGCCCTCGTCGGTGGCCATTTCGACGAAGCCGAAGCCTTTCGAACGCCCGCTGCCGCGCTCGAACACGATCTCCGCAGATTTCACCTCGCCGGCAGCCGCGAAGAAGTTGCGCAGCCCCTCGTCGGTCGTGGAGTACGCGAGGTTGCCTACGTATAGTCTGCTAGCCATAGGTTGTTTGTCTTGTTTCTCCTGATCAAAAGAACTCGTAACTCACCGAACGAACAATGGATGCTCCATACCGGAGCCGAAAAGGTAGGGGGATGGCAGATGGTCAGGTCGAATATGCTTTCTTTCGCGTGCCTCTCTCCTGCTGAGCGCGCCGGACGCGCGCACACTAGGGTGTGGATCGTATTTGCACCGATGAATCCTCAACGCAACAACGCGTCAAAGGCAGAGGATAGGGAAGGGATGGGCGGAAGCGGGCGAGACGAAGAAAGCTTCGTAGGGAGAAGATCCTGAGCGAATCATGCGGTGAAACGATGCCTGCACCTTGACTGAACCTCATCCGGCTTTAGCGCCGGACAAAAGGAATATAGCACGCCGCCGGAAGTTTGCAAATCGTCTTTCACGCCCGGCCGGGCCTTTTGTGCGGGGTGCGCGCCGGCGTGCGGTGCGTGCGGCGGACGCTGCCGGCTGCGCCGAAGACATGCAGCAATTCCGCGACCACGCGCTCGCGCTCGTGCGGGTCGTCGCTGCGAATGGCGGTGGTGACGCAGGTGTTCAAATGCTCGGCGAGCAACGCTGCGTTGAAACGCTCCAACGCTTGCTGGATGGCTTTCACTTGGTTGATGACATCAATGCAGTATGCGTCGTCTTCAACCATGCGCTGTACGCCGCGCACATGTCCCTCAATCGTCTTCAGTCGGGTGAGCAGGTCTTTCTTCGTTGTCTCGCTGGCCATGTCGTATAATCTTCTCTAGCCCCTCCCCCAGGGGGAGGGGTAAGCAAAGTATACCTGATGGATGAACACATGAATACGAAGACCTTTCGTATCCCCAACATCGGCTGCGACGGCTGCATCCGCACCATTCAGAACGAATTGAGGGATGTGCCCGGCGTAATTTCGGTGCAGGCCGACCTGGCGACCAAGACGGTCACCGTCGCGTGGAACGACCCGGCGCGCTGGGACGCTATCCGAGCAAGGCTCATCGAGATCAACTACCCGCCCGAAGAACCGATCGCGCTTTAGATGCATTCGATCGAATTGCCCATCACGGGCATGACGTGCGCTAACTGCGCCAACACGATCGAGCGCGTGTTGCGTAAGACGCCCGGCGTGGCCGACGCCTCGGTCAACTTCGCCGGCGAGCACGCCTCGATAGCGTTCGATCCGGCGCAGGTCTCGCCGGCACAGATCATCGAACGCGTGCGAGCAGCAGGCTACGACGTGCCCCTTGCGCATGTCGAGTTGCCAATTGTGGGCATGACGTGCGCCAACTGCGCCAACACGATCGAGCGCGTCGTGAAGAAGCTGCCCGGCGTCGTCGCCGTCAACGTCAACCTGGCTGGCGAGCGTGCCTTCGTGGATTACTTGCCCGGTGCGACGAGCATCGCCGAGATCATTGCAGCGATCCGCGCAGCCGGCTACGACGTGCCAACGCAGGCTGCCGCGACCGGCCAGGCGTCGCCGCTGGAAATCGAGCGCGCCGCACGCCGCGCAGAGATCGCCGATCGCAGGCGCCGCATGATCGTCGGCCTCATCTTCGCCCTGCCGGCCTTCGTGCTGAGCATGGGCCGCGACCTCGGCCTGCTGGCCGCGCTGCTCGGGCCGAACTTCGCGCCGATGACCGGCGAGATGGCTGGGCATGGCATGCCGGAGCATGTCGCGATCAACTGGCTCTTGTTCGCGCTCGCCCTGCCGGTGCAGCTCTACACCGGCTGGCCGTATTACCGTCACGGCTACCAGGCGTTGCGCAACGGCGCGCCGAACATGGACGTGCTGGTCGCGCTCGGCTCCAGCGTCGCCTTCGCGTACTCCGTCTTCGTTCTGCTCAGCAGGAGCGGCGGGCACGTCTACTTCGAAACCTCGGCGGCGATCCTGGCGCTGATCAGCGTGGGCAAGTATCTAGAAGCGCGCGCCAAAGGGCGCACGAGCGCCGCGATCGAGCACTTGATCGGTCTAGCGCCGAAGACGGCGCGTGTGTTACGCGCCAGAGATTCCGCCGAGGGCGACGCCTATGAAGAAATCGAAACGCCGATCGAGCAGATCGCCGTCGGCGACGTGATCGTGGCGAGGCCGGGCGAGCGCATCGCGGCGGACGGCGTGGTGATTGCCGGGCGCTCTGCCGTGGACGAGAGCATGATCACCGGCGAGAGCGTGCCGCGCGACAAGCAGCCGGGCGACCCGGTGACCGCCGGCACGCTGAACAAGGAAGGCGCGCTGCGCTACGAAGCGGTGCGCGTCGGCCAGGACACGACGCTGGCGCAGATCATCCGCCTGGTCGAACAGGCGCAGGGCAGCAAGGCGCCCATCCAAGCGCTGGCCGACCGGATCTCGGCGATCTTCGTGCCGGTGGTGCTCGCAATCGCCGCGCTCACCTTCATTGCGTGGTTGCTACTGGGCGGCGACTTCCAGCGCGCCATGATCAACGCCGTGGCCGTGCTGGTCATCGCCTGTCCGTGTGCGCTCGGCCTGGCAACGCCGACCGCGATCATGGTCGGCATGGGCAGAGGCGCAGAACTCGGCATCTTGTTTAAGAACAGCACGGCACTGGAACAGGCGGCGAAGATCGGCGTGGTCGTGCTCGACAAGACCGGCACGCTCACCCAAGGCAAGCCGGCTGTGACCGAGGCGATCAGCTTCACCGGCGCGCCGCCCGAATTTGCGCTGGCGCTCGCGGCCAGCGCCGAGAAGCACAGCGAGCATCCCCTTGCGCAGGCCATCGTCGAGGCTGCCGAAGCGCGCCGGCTGCCGCTCGCGCCGGCGGATCGCTTTCAGGCGCTGCCCGGCCGTGGCGTCACAGCGCTCGTCGCAAACGGCTCGACGCCGAATGGCGCGCACCACCTCGTCGCGGTCGGCAACCTCAAGCTCATGCAGATGCAAGGCGTCGCCGTGGATGCCCAGGCCGGCCAGACCGTCGCCGGGCTGCAAGCAGCGGGCCGGACGGTGATGCTGGTCGCGATGGATGGCGCGCTGATTGCCGTGATTGGGCTGATGGATGCGCCGCGGCCGGAAGCTCAGGCCGGCGTCGCCGAACTCAAACGGCGTGGCATCCACACGATCATGTTGACCGGCGACAACGCGCAGGCGGCTCAGGCTATTGCGCAAGCGGTCGGTGTGGACGAGTTCATCGCCGAGGTGCTGCCCGCCGGTAAAGCGGCTCAGATCGCAACGCTGCAAGCAGCCGGGCGCGGCAAAGTGGCGATGGTTGGCGACGGGCTCAACGACGCACCGGCGCTGGCACAAGCCGATGTTGGCATCGCCATCGGTGCCGGCGCAGATGTCGCCATCGAAGCGGCGGATATCACGCTGGTGCGCAACGACCTGCGCGGCGTGGCTCAAGCGATTGACCTTGCCCGGCTGACCGTGCGCGGCATTCGGCAAAACCTGTTTTGGGCCTTCTTCTACAACGTGCTGCTGATCCCCGCGGCGGCGCTCGGCGTCTTTCAGCAATACGGGCCGATCCTCGCCGCCGGCGCGATGGCGTTCAGCTCGCTGTTCGTGATCGGCAACAGCCTGCGCCTGCGCCGGGCGCAGGTGTAAGCGTCATTCGTTCGTTCATGATGCGGGCGGCCGTCCAGTGTCACCTTCTGCGCGAACGCGCCTTCCACGAAACGGCCGACGAATCGCGGTGACAAAACGCACCTGGAACGTATTCGATTCGTCACTTGTGAGCCGGTCTTGGGCGGCTATGCTGACTTCAGCTCACTGATAGGAGGCCGAAACATGATCAGAATTATTAAGCACAGGTGCTGTGCTCATCGCCTCTGGAACGGTCATGGTGAACTGTGCGCTGCCACCGCTGCCGGCGCGCACGCCTCCACCGATGGCAAGCCCTGTCGCTCCGGCAGCCACTGCACAGGCCCCGCGCGCAGCCGAGGAAGAGGAGGCACTGTTGCGCGAGTTGGCGCTTCGGCTGAGCGCGCTATCGTATTTCTTCTTCGGCGATACGCCGCCCCCGCCCGAACTCTTCGTCGGCCGCATACCCACGCCATTCCCCGCCGATCTGCCGATCCCGGAGGGCGCACGAGTCATCGGCGGAATCGCGCGCGGCGACTGGGCCGCAGAGTTGGCCGTGGACGTCACACAATCGCCTGATGACGCGATCGCATTCGTCGAAGCGAAGCTGACGGCAGCCGGCTGGCAGACGCCCACCTTGGCCTATGAAGCCGGCGGCTTTGTCGTTGCGCCATACCGGACCAAGACCTTTTGCCTAAGCGAAGATGGCCCGGCCATCTTCGTCACCGCACGAAAACTCGCTACCGGCACAACTGACCTGCGCTACATGCTGCAAACGTTCAAAGATCAACCGAGCAATGTCTATACAGCTTGCAAACAACCGCCGTCCCCATATATATGGCCGATGGAGCTTCCTGCGCTCGTCAAGCCAGAAGGTGCCAAGCAATTTTCGATGGGCGGCGGTGGGACGGAGAATACATACTCTCAAGCCGTGTCCATCGAGACCGAGCTGAGCGTCCAGGCGCTGCGCGAACACTACGACGCGCAACTGCGAGAGGCCGGCTGGCAAGCTCAGGAGCGCGGCGGGGACAACCGCGCTGCTGGGAGCACGTGGACCTTCACAGATCGGCGCGGCCAACCACAGCAAGGCATGCTATTCGTGCTGCAGCAGGATGCGTCGAAGCCGGAGAAGTTCGTCTACTTGCAGGTGACGCGCAGCATAGGCAGCGCGTCCGGTGCGACTGCTCCGCGCGAGACCATCAGGCAGTCGCCTTAGCAACTTGTCACTTTTAAGACGCGGTCATGCCTGACATGCGGAAATTCATCGCGTCATTCCCCCGCAAGTCCCGTGATCCCCGTGCCGTGAACCGGAACGGGGAATGGGATCGGGGACGCGCTAAAGGCTGCGGGATCACAGGACAGGAATCCAGCCGATGTGCCTTCTAGATGTCCGCCTTCGCGCTGATCGTTGCACAGAACTTCTGTGTTAGGAAGGAAGCCCGGCGCTAAACCACTGGGCTAAGGGTACGGGCGGGCTTCGGTAGGCTTCGGCGCGGGCTTCGGCAAGCTCAGCCCGCGCGATGGTCATCCCACCAGCCGCAGGCGTGAAGCCTCGGCTACAACACGGATTTGCGCATCGCCTGCCTCCTTCAGCGCGGACCGTTCATGGCCGCGCTGCCTTGCGCCGGCGCGCTCCCTACCCTATCATCCCGCCAGCACCTGACGAGGAGGCATCATGACAACGCATCTACAAGTGGGCGTGATCGGCACCGGCTTCATCGGTCCGGCCCACGTCGAGGCACTGCGGCGGCTGGGCATCCGCGTGAAGGGCATCGCCGGCAGCAGCACCGAACGCGCCGCGCCCAAGGCCGAGGCGCTGAACATCGAGACGGTGTATGACTCGGCAGAGGCGCTGATCGCCGATCCGGACATCGCCGTCGTGCACATCACCTCGCCGAACCATCTGCACTACCCGCAGGCCAAGGCGGCGCTGCTGGCCGGCAAGCATGTGGTGTGCGAGAAGCCGCTGGCGATGAACACGCGCGAATCGGCGGAGCTGGTCGCACTGGCCAAGGAACGCCGGCGGGTCAACGCGGTCAACTTCAACATCCGCTTCTACCCGCTCGCCCATCAGGCCAAGGCGATGGTGCAGCGTGGCGACCTGGGCGACGTGCGCATCGTGCACGGCTCGTACCTGCAAGACTGGCTGCTGTTGCCGACGGACTGGAACTGGCGGCTGGAGCCGGAGCTGGGCGGCGAGATGCGCGCAGTGGCCGACATCGGCTCGCACTGGCTCGACCTGATGACCTTCGTGACCGGCCTGCGCGTCGAGGCGGTGTGCGCGGACTTCGCCACGTTCATCCCCGTCCGCAAGAAGCCGGCTAAGCCGATTGACACGTTCACCGGCAAGCTGCAGACCGCTACCGACACGGTGGATCAACCCATTCGCACCGAGGACTACGCGACGATCCTGCTGCGCTACGAGGGCGGCGCGCGCGGCACGCTGACCGTCTCGCAGGTGAGCGCCGGCCGCAAGAACCGGCTGTTCTTCGAGATCAACGGCGCGAAGTCGTCGCTGGCCTGGGATAGCGAGCGGCCCAACGAATTGTGGATCGGCCATCGCGAGCGACCGAACGAAGTGTTGCTGAAAGACCCATCGCTGCTGGACCCGCTGGCGCGCCAGTTTGCCTCTTACCCGGGCGGCCACAACGAGGGCTTCCCCGATACGTTCAAGCAGCTCTATGTCGCGGTGTATCGCTACTTGCAAGCCGGCGATTTCGACGCGACGCCGGACTTCCCGACGTTCGAAGACGGACACTATGAACTCACGCTCGGCGAAGCGATCTTGCAGAGCGCAAGGGAGCGGCGCTGGGTCGAAGTGGGAGATTAACAACGCCACAGGAGCAAACCATGAAACTCGGACTGATGAGCGCGGCGCTGCCGCGATTGACGCTGGAACAGTTGGCCGAATGGGCCGCCGGCAACGGTTTCGACATGTTGGAGCTGGCGTGCTGGCCGGTGAGCAAGGCCGAGCGGCGCTACGCCGGCGTGACGCACATTGACGTTACGACGCTGTCGAAATCGAAGGCCAACGCGATTCGGGCGCTGATGCGCAAACACAACTTGGCGATCTCGTCGCTGGGCTACTACCCCAACCCGCTGCATCCCGACGCGAGCCACCGCGAAGCGGTGATCGAACACCTGAAGAAGGTGATCGTCGCGGCGCAGATGCTGGATGTGCCGGTCGTCGGCACGTTCGTCGGGCGCGACAAGAACAAGACGCTGGAAGCTAACCTTGACGCGTTCGCCCAGGTCTGGCCGCCGATTGTCAAGTTCGCCACTAATCACGGCGTCAAGATCGCCATCGAGAACTGCCCGATGATCTTCAGCAACGACGAATGGCCGGGCGGCAACAACCTGGCTATCTCGCCGGCCGTCTGGCGCAAGATGTTCGAGATCATCCCCGACGCCAACTTCGGCCTCAACCTCGACCCGTCGCATCTGCTGTGGCAAATGATTGATTACGAGCGTGTGGTGTACGAGTTCCGCGACCGTATCTTCCACGTGCACGCCAAAGACATGGAGATCAATCGCGAGCAGCTCTACCAGCGCGGCGTGTTGTCGCTCGGCATGGGCTGGCAGATCCCGCGCCTGCCGGGCCTGGGCGAGGTGAACTGGGGACGCTTCATCAGCGCGCTGTACGCCGTCGGCTACGACTACGTGCTGAGCATCGAGCACGAAGACCGCGCCTTCGAGAAGACCGAGGATCTGGTCAAGCGCGGCTTTTTGATCGCGCGCGACGTGCTGCGGCCCTACCTGCACTGATGGAATCGTAATCACGAATCATCAATCATCAATCATTAATCATGAATCATGATTAATGATTGATGATTGATGATTGATGATTGTGGATAGTTCAACATGCCACCTCCCTCCGCTATCGCCACGTCCGGTCGAATTGGCTTGCCCGCGCCGATGAAAGAACTGGCAGCGCGAACGTGGGACGTCATTGTCGTCGGTGCAGGACACAACGGCCTTGCCTGCGCGGCTTACTTGGCGCGCGCCGGCAAGCGCGTGCTGGTGCTGGAAGCGCGCGAGCGCGTCGGCGGCGCCTGCACGATGGACGAGCCGTGGCCGGGCGTATACATGTCGCCGTGCGCCTATCTCGCCGGCCTGCTCCATCCACTCGTCATCGAAGAACTCAACTTCAAAAAGTATGGCTACGCGTGGACGCCGGCGCTCAACGGCCTGTTCGTGCCGTTCGAGGACGGCAGCAGCGTGCAGCTCTACGATGACGCGGAGCGCTGCGAGGCCGAGATCCGCCGGTTCGCGCCGGGCGACGTGTCCGGCTGGCGCGCCATGCACGATGTGATGACGCGCGCCCGCGACCTGATCCGGCCTGACGGCCCGAACGACCTTTGGCTCAGCCCGCCTCCCTCGCGTGAGCAGCTCGACGAACGCATCGGCGGCGATGAGGAAGTGCGCGGCTTGCTCTTCGAATGGAGCATGGTCGAGTATGTCGAGCGCTACCTGCGCGACGAGCGCTTGCAGATGGCGTACCTTGGCCAAGGCGTGATCGGCACGAATGCCAGCCCGTTCGACCGCGGCACGGCCTCGATCTACTTCCATCACAGCTGCGGCCGGCTGGGTGGCTATCCGGGCACGTGGGGCTACGTGAAGGGTGGGATGGGCATGGTGTCGTTCATCCTGTGCGACGCGGCGCAGGAGGCCGGCGCCATCGTAGCGACCGGCACGCCGGTGGCGCGCATTCATCCCGGCGAAGGCGTGACGCTGGAGGGCGGCGACGTGATTCGCGCGCCGATCGTGGTGAGCAACGCCGACCCGCAGGTGACGCTGCGCCTGCTCGGCGATCACGCCGAGCCGTGTTGGCGCGAGCAGGTGCAGCGCATCCCGATGCAAGGTTGCACCGTCAAGCTCAATTTCCTGCTGCGCGAGCTGCCCGACTTCAAGACGCGGCCCGGCCAATGCCAGCCGCATCACTTCGCGCAGATCAACACGCCGCTGACCAAAGCCGAGTGGCAGGCCGGCTTCGCGGCAGCGCGCCGGGGCGAGTTGCCGCCATGGCTGTGGACAGAGCAGTACTTCCAGACCGTCCACGACACGAGCGTGATCGCGCCGGATTCGCCGTATCGCGGCTGCCACACCATGAGCGTGTTCGCGCAGTACGTGCCGTACGCGTTTGCCGATGGCCGCAGTTGGGACGAACGCCGCGAGGAGGTGAAGCAACTGGGCATCGCGTCCATCGCGCGGTTCGTTAGCAACTTCCCTGATGCAGTGATTGACGTCGAGGTGCTCGGCCCGCCGGACATCGAGCAGCGCACCGGCCTGACCGGTGGGCATATCTTCCACGGCGAATGCCTGCCCGACTTCATGTGGGACAAGCGCCTGAGCTACAAGACGCCGATGCCGGGCGTGTACTTGTGCGGCGCGGGCACCTATCCCGGCGGCAGCGTCATCGCCATCAACGGGCGCAATGCGGCGAGGGCCGTACTGGGTGTTGGATAGTGTCGGGTGGTATCACAGGGTCTCGTTGGTGTCGGATAGTGTCGCTAGTGTCGCCAGCGTATGACACCGTTGACACTACCGACACCGCTAACACTATTGACACCAGCGCCACTATCTCTGCAACAGCCCCACGCTGTAGAACTCGTACGATGCTGCGGCATCAGGCACATCTACGACGTGCACCGTGAAGCGGCACGGCAGGCCGTGCTCGGGCATATGCGTCTGCCACCAGCCGCGGTAGGCCCGCGCATACGCCCCACGCAGCCGCTCGATCTCCTGCCGGAAGCCAACCGGATCCACGAGCGGATTGGGCGACTTGGGCTGGCAGCCGAAGACGTGCATCTCGATGAAGTCCACTTCCGTGATGCTCTGGCAGATGTCGGCCTCCCGCAGCCACTTCTCCCAGCACTGAAAGACCAGCGGGATTTCCCGCTCTGGATCCATCATCACCAGCTCATCCAGGCCGAGCACGCCTTTGGCCGAATAGCCGCCGGTCAGCCCGGCAAAGTGGATGCGCAAGCTGCCGTCGGGCTGCGCCTCGGTCACCAAGTTGGAGAGCACAGCGTCGTCGCCTTCATAGTAGTAGGTCAGTTTGCCGCGTCGTTTGATCTTGAAAGCCATGGCGGGGATGATAGCCCTGAGTTCTCTGCGCGCAGCGATAATCGAATCATGCCAACCGAGCGCAGGCGCATCCTCATCCTGACTGCCGACGCCGGCTTCGGCCATCGCAGCGCAGCCAACGCCATCGCCGATGCCTTGCGCGAACTCGCCGGCGACCGCGTTCAGGTGGACGTGGTCAACGCGCTCGAACACCCGCGCGTGCCCCGGCTGCTGCGCGATAGCCAGACCGATTACGACCGGCTGGTCAAGCAAGCGCCGGAACTTTATCAGCTCGGCTACCTCGCCACCGACCAGCCCATCGCCAGCCTGATCTTCGAGAGCGCGATCATCCTGATGCTGTATGAGGCGCTGCGCGACATGCTCAACGCCTACGACCCCGAAGCCATCGTCAACACCTGGCCGCTGTATCAAGCGCCGCTGAGCGCGCTGTTCCGGCTGAACGGCCGGAGCGCCGCGCTGATCACCGTCGTCACCGACCTGGTCAGCGTGCATCGCGTGTGGTTCAACAACGCGAGCGACCGGCTGGTAGTGCCGACGCAAGAGGCGTATGACTTGGCGGTGAAGTCCGGCGTGCGCGAAGACAAAATCCGGCTCATCGGCATCCCGGTCAACCCGGCGCTGAGCAAGGACGAAGGCCCGAAGGACGCGCTGCGCACCCGGCTCGGCTGGCGGCCCAATCTCACGACGATCCTGGCCATCGGCAGCGCGCGCGTGCCGAAGCTAGGCGAGATGCTGCGCGGGCTAAATCACTCCGGCCTGCCTATCCAGCTCGTCATCAGCGCCGGCGGCGACGACGACCTGGATCGCGAGCTGCGCGCAACCGAGTGGCACGTGCCGGCGCATCTCTACCGCTTCGTGGACAAGATGCCCACCTTCATGCACGCCGCCGACGCGATCATCTGCAAGGCCGGCGGGTTGATCACGACCGAGTCGCTGGCATGCGGCCTGCCGATGATCCTCATCGAAGTGCTGCCCGGCCAAGAAGAAGGCAACGCGCGCTACGTGGTGGCAGGCGGGGCCGGCGTCGTCGCCGAATCGCCGCTCGACGTGCTGGAACACGTCTGCCACTGGCTGCAAGCGGAGGGTAAAGAACTGGTGGCATTCGCGGCGCGGGCGCGCCAACTCGGCAAGCCTAGGGCAGCCTATGACGTGGCGCAGATGGCGCTCACGGCTGCTGAGGTCAGCGTGCGCTGGCGCGAAGAGGGCCTGCCCGACCCCAACACGATGTCGCCGCAGGAGCTGCGCGCAATGCTGAAGCGATTCGGCGTTTCCTCGCGCACCCGGGCAACGACCGGCAGCCGCTACGAGTGAATCGCGCGAAGCGTAAACAAACAGCCGACGGTTTCAACCGATGGCTGGGCTCAGCGGATCGTCACCGGCGTGCCTACGCTGGCCCAGCGATACAACCACGCTGCCGCAGACGTGGGCATCACGATGCAGCCGAGTGAGTTGGCAGCCAGCGCGCCGTTCGAACGAATCGAGTAGCCGTGAAAGCCGTTCTGAATGCGGCCGACGTAGTAAATCCCCATCCAGTACGGCAGTTTCCACCCTAACGCCGATGACCTGGCCATCGGGATCTTGTTCTGGATGCGGAAGTTGCCGCGCTTGGCGCCGCGAATGTTCGCGCGCGTGGTGAAGACGATGGTGTTGCCCTCGTAGGCGTACACGCGCTGTTCGCGGATCACGACCACGATGCGCTTGCGGCCGGCGGCTTCGACAGGTGATGGAAGCACGGCAATCGAAGGCAATACGATGAGCAAAGCGACGGCGAGGCGGGTGAGCAGTTTGACGAGGCGCATGGCGAATCCTTCGATTGCGCGCCGTTATAGCGCAACGTCGAAAAGGCGCAACCGCGCGACCGCCGCGCTCTATTCATCCTCTTATCCTGCGCCGCTATCATCAGCCCGCCAATGACCGACGCATCGCATCACATCCTCGTCGTCGAGGACGACCGCGCCATCTCGCGCGGGCTGGAGTTCGCCCTGAAACAGGAGGGCTTCGCCGTCACCGTGGTCGAGACCGGCGAAGCGGCGCTCGAAACCGTGCGCAAGCAAGCCATCCATCTCATCTTGTTGGACGCGCGGCTGCCGGGCATCAGCGGCTTCGACGTGTGCCGGCAACTGCGCGCCGAGGGCAAACGCCAGCCCATCCTCATGGTCACCGCGCGCGACGAGGAGGTGGACAAAGTGCTCGGCCTAGAGCTGGGCGCCGACGACTACATTGTCAAGCCGTTCAGCCTGCGCGAACTAATCTCACGCGTGCGCGCCGCCCTGCGCCGGACGTATGGCGAGCTGGCTGCCAACGATGCCGATGCCCAGGAAATCATCTTCGGCAACGTCAAGGTGGACATGACGCGCCTAGTGGTCGAACGCGACGGCAAGACCATCCCGCTCACGCCCACCGAGTTCAAGCTGCTGCGCCACCTGATCACCCATCCCCGCCGGCCCTTCAGCCGCAGCGCGTTGATCGAAGCGGTGTGGGGCTACAGCAGCGGCATCGGCGACGACCGCACCGTGGACGTGCACATCCGCCACCTACGGGAGAAGATCGAGGACGATCCTGCTCAGCCGCGCTGGTTAGTGACGATGCGCGGCGTCGGCTACAAGTTCGAGCCGTGAGCGACAACGCCCGACTCCCGACTCCCCACTTCCCCATCGTGAGTCGGGAGTAGGGAGTGGGGAGTAGGGAATCAGCACTGTTGCGAAACCTTAACCGAACGCGCCGACGTTCCACAAACATTCCTCTCTAGAATCCTTTGCGTGGAGATTGCTGTAGAGCAGGAGAGATGAGCGATATGACGCGACGCATGGTCAAGATCACAAGCGTCATCGCTGCCCTGGCCATCGCCCTGGCAGGCGCAGCGACGACGGCGAATATCGTGGCAGCCCAAGCGCCGGCTGCGCCGGCAGCCCAGGCTGCGGATGAGAAGGGCGTATTGATCGTCTCGGTGCAGCGCGACGGCCCGGCGGCGAAGGCCGGCCTGCGCCGCGGCGACATCATCCTCAAGGTGAACGAGGTCGAAGTCAACGACGCGCAGGCGCTGCGCGACGCGCTGGCCAAGCTCAAGCCGGGCGACGAGGTGCGGATTCGCGTCGCCCGCGGCGACGGCGAGCTAACGTTCAAGGTTACCCTAGGCGGGGCCAACGGCCGCGCTGTCCTCGGCGTCACGCCGTTCCAGAGCCTGCCGCCCGCGATCGAGGCGACACCGGCGCAACCCGGCCAAGCGCCCGGACCGCTGCCATTCGACCCCGAGCAGTTGCGCAAGCGCCTGGAGGAGCAACTGCAGCGCTTCCCGTCGCAGGTGCGCGTCACCGAAGTGATCACCGATAGCCCGGCAGCCAAGGCCGGCCTGCAACGCGGCGACATCATCATCGCGGTGAACGAGACCCGGCTGGACGCGCAGAACCCGCTGGCCGACGTGATCGCCAAGTTCAAGCCCGGCGACGTCGTGACGCTCACCATCCGGCGCAACGACGCCGAGCAGAAGCTGAAGGTGACCCTGGGCGAGAACCCGGAGAAGAAAGGCGCGGCCTTCCTCGGCATTCGGTATGCGCCGGCGTTGAGATGGATGATGGAGCTCTTGCCGCGCAACATCCCCATCCCGTTGCCCGAAGGGGCGCCGATGCCCGAGACGTGGGCCGCAGTGACGATCAGCGGCGTCGCTGCCGGCAGCCCGGCAGAAAAGGCCGGCTTGAAACAGGGCGACACGATCCTAGCGGCCAACGACAAGCCGATCAAATCGCCGCAGGACCTAGTCGAATTGATACGCAACAGCAAACCCGGCGACCGCATCACGCTGAGCGTGCAGCGCCAGGGCGAAGACAAGCCGACTGAGATTACCGTGACGCTGGGCGAGCACCCGGACAAAGCCGGCGCCGCCTACATGGGCGTGTCGCTCGGGCAGTTCATCCGCTTCGAGCGCATCCTGCCCGGCGGCGAGGGGAACGGCGCGCAGGGATTCGAGATCATCCCGGGCTTCCGCCTGCCGTTCGATTTCAACTTCGACGATCTGCCATTGCCATTGCCGCAGATCCCGGACGCGCTCAGGCGCGAGGCATAGCGTCGGGCGCCTCCCCCTCGCTCGGCCTATGATTTGCCCCACGGGCTGCCGGTGGCGTGCGGCGGCCTGTGGGGCCTTTTCGATTTACGTAGTGGAGGGACAGCCAGATGCGGACGCTTTCGATTCGCTGGCGGTTGGTGTTGAGCTATGCGCTGCTGGCCGTACTGACGGTCGGTGTGGTCGGCGCGCTGGCGCTTGGGCTGATCCGCAGTAACCTGGCGCAGCGCGAGACCGAGCTGCTGACGATGAACGCGCAGGCCGTGGCACGCCAGGCGGCGCGCTCGATCCAGCCGGTGTCCGACCGTTATCGCCTGCAACAACTAGCCGACATGGCGGCCTTTCTCGGCAACGTGCAAGTGCGCATCTTGGATGCCGAAGGCAACCTGATCGTGGACTCCGGCCCGCGCGGGGCGGCGGATCGCCTGATGTGGATCGCGCCACCGAGTCACTCCGACGCCGTCAGCGCTGCCCGGCAGCCGTGGATCATCGCCGGGGTGTTCTCGCGTAGGATGGCCTATCCCGAATTCGAGGCCCGCCTGTTCGAAGCACTGGGCATAGGTGAAGCATCGCCGAGCGCGCAGATCATGGTCGTCGAGCGCGTGTCCGGCCCATACGGCGATCAATTCGTCTTCTCCGAGTTGCGCCAGCAGACCAGCTCACCGCCCACACAGCCGGAAGAGCCGCTGCCCGCTACTGCGACACAGGTACGCGTGCCCATCGAGCTAGGCAGCGCGGTCGTCGGCTACGTCGAACTCAGCAGCGCTTCGGCGCTCAACGAGGCGACGCTGCAAACGGCGCAGCGCGCGTTCATGCTCGCCGCGCTGGGCGCAACGCTGCTGGCCGTGCTGGCCGGCCTATGGGTCAGCCGCGGCTTATCCGCGCCGCTGCTCGACCTAACGAACGCCGCAGCCCGAATGGCGCAAGGCGACCTGTCGGCCCGCGCGCCGGTGCGCGCCACAGGCCAGTCGCGCGATGAGATCGAACAACTGGCCGGCCGCTTCAACGACATGGCCGCTAAGCTGGAGGCCAGCTTCCAGGCGCTCTCGGCGGAGCGCGACGCGCTGCGGCGCTTCATCGCCGATGCCTCGCACGAACTGCGCACGCCGATCACTGCATTGAAGATGGCCAACGAGCTGCTGCAAGGCCCGGCCGGCGAGGACCCAACGACCCGCGCAGAGTTCCTGGCCCAGAACGCGACACAGCTCGCCCGGCTGGAGTGGATCACCCGCAACCTGCTCGACCTATCCCGGCTCGACGCCGGCATCGCTCAACTCGAACTCGCCGAGCACGACGTGGCGGAGCTGCTCGCATCGGCTGCCCGGCCGTTCGAGCAGGCCGCCGAGCAGAAAGGGATTCGCCTGATCGTCTACCCCTTGCCGCTCACCGTCCGGTGCGACCGCGCGCGCGTCGAAATCGCCTTGTCGAACCTGATCGAGAACGCGCTGAAGTTCACACCGGCAGGCGGGCGCATTGAGGTGAGCGCGGAAGCCGAGGGCGGCAACGTGCGCCTGCTGGTGCGCGATACCGGCATCGGCGTCGCGCCCGAGGATCAGGCGCACATCTTCGAACGCTTCTATCGCGGCAAAAACCATCGCGCCGACGGCAGCGGCCTGGGCTTGGCCATCGTCAAGAGCATCGCTCAAGCGCATGGCGGGACGGCGTTCGTCGAGAGCGTGACGGGCGCAGGCAGCACGTTCGGCATCGTGCTGCCGCTCGCGTCTCCGCAGCCCGCAGCGCCATGACCTGGCGATACCTCAAGGCTCGCGCAACGCCAGGCGAATCGGGCCTTTGGCCAGCCGGCCGTCTATCACCTTGCCACGCTGCAGGATGACGATCCGGCCGGCATCGGCCAGGTCGAACGCAGCCTGGCGCACCGCCGGCATGTGCTTGCGCCAATCGTCCGGCACATACGCCCGCGCCACCTCGGAGGGACAAATCGTTTTGCCGGAGCCGCGCGCCCGCAGCAACTGCAAGATGAGGCCGGCCAGCTCATTCGACGTTGCAGCGCTGCTCATCCGCTCAACCCGCTGGTGAAGATCGCGATCCATTGGCCGGGATCCGGCTCGGTCCGCACGACGACCTCGCGCACCCACTTCACCCACATGAAGCCGCGCCGGCCGGGCGCGACCAGCCGGAGCGGCGCGCCGTGCCAGTGATCGAGCGGCGTCTCCTCGTAGTGCGTGGCCAGCAGCGCGTTGCGCGCCTCGGCCAACGGCAGGCTCCAGCGATAGCCGGTGACCGAGACGAAGCTGACGAAACGCGCTTCGGGCCGCACGCCGGCGCGGTCGAGCAAATCGCCCACGCGCACGCCGCGCCAGTCCTGTGTGCTATGCCAGCCGCCGGTGCAATCGAGCGTAGCGCGAAGGGTCGTCATCCGGTCATCCCGTCGCAGGTCGTCTATGGCAAATGTGAGCGGGCGTTCCACTGCCCCGCGCACGACGAGCCGCCAGGTCGCCACATCCACCGGCGCGGGCCGGTCGAACATCCAGTTGGTGACCGGCATGGCCGGGCCGGTGTCGTCGCCGGCGTTGCGCGAGCCGGTGAAGCGCCGCTGTGCGCCGGGCAGATTGAGCGCGTGGTTGGCAGCGTTCTGCGCCGGGAACAGCAACGCGCCGAAGCCGAGCATGCCCAGCCAGCGCAGCGCGTCGCGGCGGCCCTGCAGGTCGCGCCGCGTCGGCAGTTTGAAGCGCAGAGCAATGTGCAAGCCGATCAGCACCATGAGCGCGATGCCGAAGACAATGTGCAGGTGCATGCCGTTGGGATAGCCGGTCGGCGCTTGCATGTGCGTCCAGAAGATGCCGGTGGCAATCGAGCCGACGGCGGCGATGGCGGTCAGGACCGAGAGCGGCGTCTTCCAGTCCCAGGCTGCGCTGTGCGTCACGCGCGGCTGCACGCGGCGGAACTTCCAAGCCAGCGGGATGAGAATGGCGAGGCCGGCAGCAGCGTGGACGGCGATGATCGGCGCGGCCTGTTCATCCAGCAACAACCACGCGCCGAAGCCGCTGGCGGCGACGAACGTCGCCAGCACGAACAGCGTCCAATCCACCAGCCTCGGCCGCATGGAGTGATGCTAGCGAACCGAGATGAGAGACAAATAAAGCCCCGGCGTGAATGTCCGAGCTGAGCGAATGAACCCGGCCTCACGATAGGCCTGGACTCTCGTCCTTTGATCCCGTGGCCTTTGGCTCGGCCACGGGCCAAAGGATCACGGGACTTTCGCGGGAGTGACGTGCCGCCCAGGCTCCCGATGGCGTGCTTCAAGGCCGCTCGGCGGCTTGGCTTGGCCACCGCAGAGAAATCGCACCGGACAGCATGAGATAGAATCGTTGCCGATATGGGGATTGCCCCAACCCATCGCGCGTTGGCCGCGCTCTGCTTGCTTGTGCTACTGGCAGGATGCGCCCTGCCCCCACCTACCAAAATGCCTCGCGCCACGATGCCCAGCTCTGAGGATTCGTCTGAAATCGAGATCTTCTTCGAGATCAGCGGGGGCATCGGCGGCATCCGGCAATCCTGGACTATTCGCGGTAACGGCGAGGTGCTGGGCCGCGAAGGCAAGACATACACCATGCCGCCGACGCGCGTAGCGCAGTTGCTATACAAGCTTACATCAGCCGGGTTCTTCGACCTAGGTGCAGTCTACGAAGAATACGTTGTCTGCGCGGATTGCTTCGAGTACTTGATCCAGGTCAACGACGGTCGCCGCGTCAAGCGCGTCCGAATCGTAGATAGCGGGCAACTGCCGGATCAAGTACAGCAGGTGGTCCGAATCCTGCGCGGGTTTGTGTCGGAGCTTGAGCCGTGATGCCGAGCAATGCTCAGCTTATTAGTATTGCACAATCGCAAAGGTCGCTGCGATCACCCAAGCGAATACCGCCGCGTTTAGGACGGCGGCGATCCAAGGCCGGCGCGTCATGCCGAACAGCCAGTGCGAATACACCCCATGCCACAGGAACAGCACGGCGATCACCGGGACGAGCAGCAACAGGAAGCCCGGCGCGCCGAACACACCGACCGAGGCGATCAGGCCAACGATGATGATCAATTTGGTCAGTGCGTAGAGGCCGGCGCGGGCTCGGCGCGATGTGCGGGCGACCATCCACTCGTCGGCCAGGAAGAAAACGAAGCAGCAGGCGAACAGCACCACGGCAATCCAGGCGCGGTCTCCCGCCAGCGCGAAGTTGTTCCACGTCAGGTGCGCAGTCAACCCGAACGTGACGAGCGCGTAAGCGGTGAGCGCAAGCGTCGCCAGCGCCAGCCTGAGCGCGTCGTTGGACGATGCAGCGTTGACGATGCCGAGTGACGCCGGCGCAGCGACTTCGCCTTGCTCCGGTATGGCAAGCCGGGTTGCCGGCGCATGGCGCCGCTGCAGCACAAGATATGCGCCGCCGACGATCAGCCCATAGATCAGGAAGTAAATGCCCACGTAGTTGCCGACGGTGAGCGGCATCCATTTGTAGGGGGCGACGCCCAACCGCAACAGCACCGGCGCGATGATCGCAGCGATGAGCGCCATGAGAACGACGAACCGGCCGGGCGGAGCGTAACGCGCTGCTGCGCGATCGGCCGCCAGACCGCTGAGCAACGTCGCAGCGAGTGGATAGAAGCCGATCGCCGCAGCAAGGTAAAGCAACAGCACCCAACCGATGCGCGCGTCGGCCTCAACCGGGCGATCCGGCGCGCCGAAGGCAAAGGCCTGATCGAGCCAGCGCACCATCTCGCGGTAGACATCGTGGCTGAAGAGGATGCTGATGTGCTCGACGCCGGGCGCATAGACCAGCCGGCGCGCCGTGCCGTCGGCGAAGTCGCCGTAGGTGACGCCGGCCACGCCGTCGGGATAAGCCGCGGTCAGGCCGGCGGTGCTGCCCTGGATGAAGCCGGCAAATTCGTTGGCGCCGACCATGATTAGAAAGTTGCGCGGGCGGCTGGGATCGTTCGGCAGTTGTCGGCCGAAGTTGCCGAGCGACAAGGCGATCGTGACCGGCACATCGTCGTGCGTGCTGCCGTAGCGCGAAACGGCGCTCGCGCCCATCGAGTGGCCGAGGATCGCCACGCGCTCGGGGTCAACGAAAGGCTGCGCGCGCAGGTGCGCCAGCGCCGTCTCGATGTTCGAGGCCAGCTTCTGATACTGCACATCGCCGGCGAACGAGTCAGGCAGGCGATCCAAGCTGGCGCCATGGCCGGCGAAGTCAATCAGCGCCGCGACGTAGCCGTTCTTCGCCAACGTGTAGCCGAAGCCATACATCAACTGGCGGTTGCCGCTGAAGCCATGCACGACCAGGACCGCAGGGAGTTTTGAGTCTTGAGTGCTTGGTTCTGAGTTGGCGGGCAGGAAGAGCGTCATCGGCACGCCGTCCACGTCGCGCGTTTGGCGCGTGACGCCCTGGCCGGCCTGGGCCAGGTTGAAGATTGCGAGGGCGGCCAGCGCAAGGGCGACTACCGCCGGGATGGCAAGTCGAGCGGCGCGAGACATGCCGGGCAGTATATGCGCGCGCGTGAGTGGAGGGTGAGTAGGGATCAGGAGATAATCGGCGCTCATGAAAGGCTGGACGAAGCTGCTGCTCGACATCGTGATGGGAGCGGTCATCCCGATCCTCATCCTCAACAACCTGACCAAGCCGCTTGGCGCGCCGGTAGCCTACGTGATCGCCGCGCTGGTGCCGGTCGCCTATGTGCTGGCCGATACGTTCTTCATCAGCCGGCGCTTCAACGCCATCACCACCTACGTCGCGCTCACGGCGATCATGAACGGCGCGCTGGCATTCTGGTTCGTGGATGGCTGGCGCTATGCGCTGAAGGACACCGCCGGCTTGATCGTCGCCGTGGCGCTGTTTTTCGGCTCGATCGCCATCGGCAAGCCGATGTTCCAGTTCTTCATCGCGCAGGTCGTGCAGCCGGACACGCCGGAGAAGGATCGCTCGCTGCGAGCGCTGTTCGCCAGGCCGGAAGTGAAGCGAGGCCTGGTCACTGCAACCGCACTCGTCGGCGCGACAAACGCGACGCTCGGGGTCGCCAACTTCCTGCTCAACCTGAACATCGTGACTGCGCCGTTCGGCACGGAGACGTTCAACAGCCAAGTGGCCGAGGTGAACGCGATCACGCGCATCGCCTTCACGCTGGCGTCGTTCGTCGTGTTCGCCGTGGCTTTCTAT
>JANWYN010000031.1 GCA_025055235.1 Candidatus Roseilinea sp.
GCGGCGTTGTTGCATCGGCCCAAAGTGCTCTTCCTGGACGAGCCGACCATCGGCCTCGACCTCGGCGCACAGGCGCGCATCCGGTCGTTCCTGCGCGAATACAACCGGCGCAGCGGCGCGACGATCATCCTCACCAGCCACTACATGGCCGACGTCACAGCGCTGTGCGAGCGCATTATCATCATCCACCACGGGCGACTGAAATACGACGGCGGGCTGAGCGACCTCTCCAGACGAATCGCGCCGTACAAGCTGATCGGCGTCGTGTTGAAGGACTGCGCTGCCTGCGACCTGAGCGCCTACGGCACGACCATGCCTGCGGAGCAAGACGGCAAAGTGTTGCTGCAGGTGAAAGCCGACGAAGCGCCCGGCATCACGGCGCGCTTGCTCGCCGAACAACCGGTGCAGGACTTGACCATCGAAGACCCGCCGATCGAGGATGTGATCGAGCGCGCGTTCCAGGAGGCGTGAGCGATGCGACCGGCATTTCGACCCGCTTCAACCTGCGTGTGCCAGGATCGCCTCGACGATGCGCTCGCTCGCCCGGCCGTCGCCGTAGGGGTTCTCGACCGAGGCCATGCGCCGGTAGGCCTCGGCGTCGTCGAGCAGCCGCGACGTCTCGCCCACGATCCGGTCGAAGTCGCTGCCGACCAGGCGCGCCGCGCCGAGGGCGACGACCTCTTGTCGCTCAGTCACGTCGCGCAACACCAACACCGGCTTGTGCAGGCTGGGCGCTTCTTCCTGGATGCCGCCGGAGTCGGTGAGGATGAGATAGGCCTGCTGCATCAGCGCGACCATCGTTTCGTAGTCCACCGGCTGGATCAACGCGATGTTGGGCACGCTGCCGAGCAACGCGCGCGCCGGCCCGGCGATGTTGGGGTTGAAGTGAACCGGATACACGATCTGCACGTCCGGATAGCGCTCGGCGATGGCGCGCAGCGCCCGGCAGATCGCGGCGAAGGGCGCGCCGAAGTTCTCGCGCCGGTGCGAGGTCACCAGGATCATCCGCTTGTCGAAGAAGCCATCGCGCACGTCCAGGTCGCCGATGCGTTCGATCAACACCCGCACGTTGATGCGTTGCGACGTGAGCAGCAGCGCATCAATCACGGTGTTGCCGGTGACGACGATCCGCTCGGCGCTGACGCCCTCGCGCAGCAGGTGGTCGCGCGCCGCTGGCGTGGGCGCGAAGTACAGGTCGGCCAGCAGGTCGGCGATGCGCCGGTTCGCTTCTTCGGGAAACGGCCGTTGCAGGTCGCCGCTGCGCAGGCCGGCCTCCACGTGGCCGATGCGGATGCGCCGATAGAACGCAGCCAGGCTGGCGGCCATCACCGTCGTGGTATCGCCCTGCACCAGCACCCAGTCTGGCTCGACATCGCGGAATACCTCGTCGAGCGCCGTCAAGAGGCGCGCGGTCAGGTCGGCCAGGCTCTGATCCGGCTGCATGAGCCGCAGGTCGAAGTCCGGGCGTATGCCGAACGACCGGAGCGCGGCATCCAACATCTCGCGATGCTGGCCGGTGGAGCAGACCGGCGCGTGAATCCGGTCAGAGCGCCGCTGCAGCGCGTGGATCACCGGCGCCAGCTTGATCGCCTCGGGCCGCGTGCCCAGCACAGTCATGACTTTCAACATCGGTCGGTAGAGTCAGATGATAGAGCAGGATTCCCGGATGTAGGACGCGGACGCCGTTCCGCGCTGAAGAAGGACGTGTCATGTTAGAAATCTACAAACGCTTCTGGCAAGTGAATTGGGCCGAGCAGTGGCAGTATCGCGCCAACCTGCTGATGTATCTGGCCTATTGGCTGGTGTCGCCGGTGGTGTATCTGGCCGTGTGGACCGCCATTGCCAACGCAGAAGGCAACGTCAACGGGCTGACGGCGAGCGACTTCGCCGCGTATTACCTCACCCTGCTGCCGGTGGACATCCTCACCTCGTCCATCACCATCCACGTGCTGGCTTTCAAGATTCAGGAGGGCACGATCTCCAACGAGCTGATGCAGCCGGTGCATCCGATCCTCACCAACACGCTGATGAACAACATCGCGTTCAAGGCGCTGACGCTGATCGCCTTCGTGCCGATCTGGATCGTGTTGGTGCTGCTGTTCCGGCCGGCGCTGACGATCACGCCGCTCAGCCTGCTGATCGCTCTCCCGGCGCTGGCGATGGGCTTCCTCATTCGCTTCTTCATTGACAGCATCATCACCCTCGTCGCCTTCTGGACGACGCGCGTGTGGTCCATCTGGCAGTTCAACGAAGCGATCTCGATGCTGCTGAACGGCGCATTCGTGCCGCTGGCGCTCATGCCGGCCTGGGTGCAGGCCATCGCGCAGTTCTTGCCCTACCAGCTCGGGTTGTCGTTCCCGGTCTTGCTCATCCTCAACCGGCTGCCGGCGGAGCAGATCGTGCTCAATTACGGGCTGCAGGTCGTCTGGATCGGCGCGCTCTACGGCGCATTCGCGCTTTTGTGGCGCCAGGCGCTCAAGCAATACTCCGCCGTCGGCGCCTGACACTTGGGAGGTGAACCCATGCATACTGCTCGCGTCCTGGCTGCGCTGTTCAAGATCAACGTGCAGCAAGAGCTGGCCTACCGCGCCGATACCGTCGCCAATATGCTGGTCAGCCTGATGTGGCTGGCCTGGGAGCTGACCGGCCTGGCGATCATCTTCTCGAACACGGCGAGCATCGCCGGCTGGACCTTCGGCGACCTGCTGGCGCTCTCCGGCATGTGGCGCTTGCTCAACGCGTTCATGCAGGCGGTCGTCTTCCCCAACACCGAGAAGTTCAATCGCGGCATCCGCGAGGGCACGCTGGACTACACATTGCTGCAGCCGGCCAACAGCCAGTTCATGGTCAGCTTCTCGCGCGTCGCCATCTGGAACCTGTGGAACGTCGGGCTGGCGCTGGCAACGATCACCATCGGCCTGCTGATCTCCGAAAGCCGGCCCTCGCCGCTCAACGTCGTCGTCTTCCTGGCGCTCACTGCATCCGGCGGCATGGTGATCTACAGCCTGTGGATCGTGCTGATCGCGCTGACGTTCTGGTTCACCAAGTTCGACAACAACGTCACCCTGCTCGCGGCGGTGGCCGACGCCGGCCGCTTCCCGGCCACGGCCTATCCGATCTGGCTGCGCGTGATTGTGACCTTCGTCATCCCGATCGCCGTCGCGACCACCGTGCCGCTGCAGGCGCTGCGCGGCGATTTACCGTGGTGGCAGATCGCGCTGGCGCTGGGCGCCGGCGTGCTGGCGTTCTTCCTCTCGTCGCGGCTGTGGCAAGCCGGCGTCAAGCGCTACAGCGGGGCGTCGGCGTAGGTTGCTGGGTTGCTGGGCTGTTAGGTTGTCGGGTTGAGTTGATGGGTTGAAGGTGGCTAGTGCCTTGTTAGGTTGAATTTTGCTCTTTCATAACTGGATACAGACGCCTGAGCTTGATCCGGGCATCGGCGGTGGTAAACTGCCACACCACCTTGGCGCATGCGGTGTTGCGCCGCGTTTCCCAGGCGGTGACTTCA
>JANWYN010000041.1 GCA_025055235.1 Candidatus Roseilinea sp.
GGCCGGATTAAGGCTTTGCACGGAGTAGCTGATTCTGATCCCGCAGCGCGTTCGTAACGCGCGGAATCTACGTCCACCAGTGCCAAAACTCTCACGAGGGGCGCAGGTCATCTGGCTGTGAGGCCGGTGACGGTGATCTTGTCGAAGCACGTGCGTCGAACAGCCCCTCGGTTCCGAGGGGCTGTTTTGTTGTGCTTTCTTTAAGACCGGTTAACAGGAGGTGAGGCATCCTTGAACAATCAAGATAACGATCCACAACCTAGGTCGGTTGCCGCGCTTGACAAAGCTCACGGCTGGGTGAGCATGGATGCCTCACTCCAGCACGCCTGCGTCGCATATCCCCGCTGGTCTGATATGCATTGAGCGCATTGAGGAGCACGGAGAAGCCACGGCTGTTTCAGCGCTGCAGCAATAGCGCGGCAACACATCGCTAGTCTTGCTGGCTGCGCGACTGGCCTCCCATCAGTTGCGCGGCCCAGCCTGAAACGGAGGTGGCTGATGTGCAACAACATCAAATGGACGTGGCGCGTCCCTCTCCTCGTGCGCGCGATGGTACTCGACCGCGCAGAACGCGAGCTGAAGCACTGCGCGGCGGCAGCGCGCACCCTGCATGCATTGGCAGCGCGCGACCGTGAGCGCCGCGCGGGGCTCTCGCTGTTGGCGCGCCACTTCGAACGAAAGGCGCAGCGTGCGGCGCGCCGGCTGGGTAGAGCGGATGTTCCGCAGGAAACGGCGCCGGATCGCCTGTGGCGCATAGTGCTGGTCTGGCTCGGTTCGCCCGTTGCGCTACGCTGGATTACTTGGCAGGAACGCATGGATCTCAAGTACAAAGGCCGCTTGATCGCGATCGCCCTGCGCCTTGGCGCGCTGGTGGAAACCCGCGAGGCGGCGCTCGATGAAAGGAGGTGAATGAAATGACCTGGCTACAAGCAGTCTCGACACAAGTTGAGGTCTGGTTTGCATCTCTCTACGGCGCAGCCGTTGCGAGGATGCTGCTCACGCTGCTGCTGTGCGGATTGGTGGGCCTTGAGCGCAGTGGACATGAGCGCGCGAGCGGCTTTCGCCCACACATTCTCGTTGGATTAGGAGCGTGCCTAGCAACGATGGCCGGCGCCTATGGCTTCTCGGACATCGGCGGCGATCGCGACCCGCTGCGCGTGGCAAGCTACGTCATCTCTGGCATTGGCTTTCTCGGAGCAGGTGCCATCCTCCGCCACGGCACAACTGTGCGCGGCCTGACGACGGCAGCCACGCTCTGGGGTGCGGCCGGTATCGGCGTCACGGTTGCCGCAGGGCTGGGCTGGCTAGCGGTCATTGCCGTTGCGCTGTATCTGTTCACGCTGGTGCCGCTCGAATGGCTCGAAAAGCGGCTGCGCACGCGCCGCACGGTGAGCGCGTTAGCCATTCACCTTCGCGACGACAGCCGCTCTGTCGGCAAGGCGCTTCGTGCGCTGGCCATGCTGGGTGTGCCGGTGAAACGTGCCACCGTGCTGCCTGCCCAGGGCGAAGCTGCGTTGTTGCAAGTGGAGCTGGCGCGTGCGCTTCCCATCGAACAAGCGCCGCTGCTTGCCAAGCAACTGCTTACGCTGAAGAAGTACGTATCGCAGGTAGATACGTCGCTAGTTGCGACAGATGAAGCACAGGAACTCACCGTGACATCCGAGGCTGCAGAACCGGCATTGAGTGAGCAAGTCGTTCCGCTGAATCTGAGCGACGACACGCTGCTAGAAAGGTTGAACGAGCCAGATGCGGAAGCAGAGGCTCGAAACGAACGCACGGAGAGCGGCCGAGCGAACAACAGCAAGCAGGAGTGGGCATCATGACGCGACTGACCTTCCCCACGCGCGAGGCACTGCGCCGCCTGCCGTTCACTCCGGCCGACGTAGCGATCATCATCGGCGCGCTTGCGCTCATCGTCGTCGTCGCCTATGTGGGCAGCACGGCGCTGGTGCCCTTTCAGCCGCCGGATGTGCTGCCCGAACCGATCAGCCTGGACGTCATCCATCTGCCGTATTACCTGGCGCGCAGCACGCTGCGCATGTTCATCGCGCTGTTCTTCTCGGTGCTGTTCACGTTCACCTACGGCTACGTCGCAGCGCATAGCCCGCGCGCCGAGCGCGTGCTTATCCCATTGCTGGACATCCTGCAGAGTGTGCCGGTGCTGGGCTTCCTGTCGGTGACGATCACGTTCTTCATTGCCTTGTTTCGCGGCAGCCTGCTGGGGCTAGAGGCAGCTTCGATCTTTGCCATCTTCACCAGCCAGGTGTGGAACATGACCTTCTCGTTCTACCACTCGTTGCGCACCATCCCGCGCGAGCAGCAAGAGATGGCGCGCATGTTCCGGCTGTCACGCTGGCAATACTTCACCAAGGTCGAGGTGCCGAATTCGATGATTGGCCTGACGTGGAACACGATGATGAGCTTCGGTGGCGGGTGGTTCTTCGTCGCAGCCAGCGAGGCCATCAGCGTGCTCAACCAGGACTACCGGCTGCCCGGCATCGGCGCCTACGTGACCGAGGCGATTGACCAGCAGAACTTCGGCGCGCTGATCGCCGCCATCGTCGCCATGGCGATCATGATCATTTTGGTAGATCAACTGGTATGGCGGCCGCTCATCGCCTGGTCGCAGAAGTTCCGCAACGAGCAAAGCGAAGCTCATGAAACGCCGACATCGTGGGTGTTGAATTTGTGGCGCGCAGCGCGGCTGCCGTCGCTTATCAGCGAGGCGTTGCGTCCGGCGAGCGAGTTCGTCAATCGCGCCCTGAGCGGCACACTCGCGCCCAAATCGGCGCCGATGACGCAGCCGCGCGCTGCGATGCCGCGATGGGTGGACTGGGTTTACAACGGGTTGATCGTCGCCCTGGTCATCGGCGGTGCAGTCGTGCTGATCCGGTTCATCCTTGGAGAGGTGGGCCTGCCGGAGGTCGGCAACACCTTCGTGCTGGGGCTGATCACGATGCTGCGCGTAGCCGTGCTCACGACGGTGAGCACGCTGATCTGGGCGCCGGTCGGCGTGGCTATTGGCTTCAACCCGCGCCTGGCGCGCTTGATCCAGCCGGTCGCGCAGTTCCTGTCGGCCTTCCCGGCGAACTTCCTCTTCCCGTTCGTGACGGTCGCGTTGATCGCGACGGGCATCAGCCTGAACGTGGGCAGCATCTTGCTGATGTCGCTGGGCGCGCAGTGGTACATCCTGTTCAACGTCATCGCCGGCGCGCAGACCATCCCCAGCGACCTGCGCGAGATGGCCGCCAACATGGGGCTGCGCGGCTGGAAGCTATGGCGCCGGCTGATCATCCCCGGCATCTTCTCGGCCTGGGTGACGGGCGGCATCACCGCCTCGGGCGGTGCGTGGAACGCCAGCATCGTGGCCGAGGTCGTGTCGTGGGGCGACACCACACTGACGGCGACCGGGCTAGGCGCATATATCGCCAATGCGACCGAGGTCGGCGATTGGCCGCGCATCGCGCTGGGCGTCGGCATGATGGCGCTGTTCGTCGTCGTGCTCAATCGCTTGTTCTGGCGACGGCTGTATGCCTTGGCTGAAAGCAAATACGTCTTGTGAAAAGGAGTATCGAAATGGCAACTCTACGCATCAACGATGCAAAGGCGCCCGCGACCGATCGCAACGGCGCATTGATTCGCGCGGTCAATGTTTGCAAGAGCTTCGAGCTGCCGGACGGCAACGGCATCTTCACCGTGCTCGACAACATCAACCTCGCCGTCAGGCCGGGCGAGATCGTAGCGCTGCTCGGTCGCAGCGGCAGCGGCAAGAGCACGCTGCTGCGCATCTTGGCCGGGCTCATTCCGGCGTCGAGCGGCGACGTGTTTTCTTCGGGCCGGCGCGTCACCGGTCCCAATCCCGACGTGACGATGGTGTTCCAGTCGTTCGCGCTGCTGCCGTGGTTGACGGTGCAACAAAACGTCGAACTCGGCCTCGAGGCCATCGGCGTGCCAGCGAAGGAGCGGCAGGCGCGCGCGCTGAAAGCGATTGACATGGTTGGGCTGGACGGCTTCGAGAGCGCCTATCCCAAGGAGTTGTCGGGCGGCATGCGCCAGCGCGTCGGCTTCGCGCGCGCGTTCGTCAAGCAGCCGAAGGTGTTGTTCATGGACGAGCCGTTTAGCGCGCTGGATGTGCTGACTGCCGAAAACCTGCGCGGCGAGATCAGCGACCTATGGGAGAAGGGGGACTTCCCTGCACAAAGCGTGCTGATCGTCACGCACAACATCGAAGAAGCAGTGTACTTGGCCGACCGCGTGATCATCCTGGGTGCGAATCCAGGCCGCGTGCGCGGAGAAGTGGTGATTGACCTGCCGCGCCCGCGCGACCGCAGCTCGCGGCGATACAAAGAGCTGGTAGATGGCATCTACATCGTCATGACGAACCCTGACCGCGATGTGACCGCAGCTATGGCCGGCGTGCCGCCGCGCCGCGAGACGCCCTATCCGCCGTTGCCACACGCTACCGTCGGCGGCATCAGTGGCTTGCTCGAATTACTCCAAGAGCGTCCCGAGCTACGCGATCTGCCGGAGATCTCCAGCACGCTGCAACTGGCGACAGATGATCTGTTGCCGATCGTGGACGCGGCTGTGATGTTGGGCCTGGCCGAGGTGCGGCAGGGCGATATCACGCTCACCGACGCCGGTCGCGCATTCGCCACTGCCGACATCCAGACCAGCAAAGAAATCTTCCGCGCTCAGCTGTTGGAGCGCGTGCCAACGGTAAAGATGCTCTACAACACGCTCAAAGAGAAGCCGAACGGCTCGATGCGCGCCGGCTTCTTCCTCGACATTCTGGACGAGCACTTCCCACGCGAGGAAGCGCAACACCAGTTTGAGACGGCCGTGGACTGGGGGCGCTATGCCGAGCTGTTCGAATATGACCGCGGCGAAGACCGGCTGCTGTTGCCGGTCGAGGTGAGCGAATTGACGGACTGAACTCACCGTCTCTCAACCGCGAGTCGCAAGTAGCGCGCAGCGGATAATAGGCGCATGTCGAGTGAGCGCGTCAGTTTACGCATTCCCCAGGTGAGCGAGCCGGCGCCGGACTTCGAGGCAACGGATGTTGACGGCTGCATCGTCGCGTTGAGCCAGCATCCCAAGCCCGTCGCACCGGTGTTTCTGCGCCATCTGGCCTGACACTACTGCATGATGCATCTGGTGCAGTTGCACCAGTCCCTCTACGCGCAGCGCGTTGCCGCGCCGGTGCTGGCGTTTTCGTTTGCGCCGGCCGAACGCTTCACGCGCTGGATCAGCCTCGTGCTCGACGCCGAGATGCCGCGCGAATGGCGTGCGAACACGCGCTTCATCGCCGATCCATCTCTGCGCATCTACCATGCCTACGGGCTGGGCCGGAATTCTCCGTTGCGGGTGTACGGCCCGCGCATCTTGCTGCACTACGCGCTGCGCTGGCTGCGCGGGCACGGCATCCCGAAGGTCGCCGAGGATCCATTGCAACGCGGCGGCGACTTCGTGGTGGACGCACAGGGGCGCATCGCGCTCAGCCACGTCGGCGTGGATCAGGCCGACCGGCCGCCGGCGGAACGCATCGTCTCCGCGTTGCTGAGGTGCCATCGCTGACTTACACGGTGCGGGAGGAGCGTGGCGAGCACCGAGCGGCGATGCCGTTATGAGCCGTGCAGGATTCGAACCTGCGACACGAGGATTAAAAGTCCCCTGCTCTGCCAGGCTGAGCTAACGGCCCTGACCCACATCATACCGCTACTTGCTGAGAGCCGGAAGAGCATCATTTCCTCTGTGTCGCCCACACGTGCCGCTCCCACTCACTCCACCGGTACACTTCGCTGCGTTACGCAAACGCCTCGCCGGTACGCCACTTGTACGCCACTTTTCTTAGCTTCCTTGCTCGATCATCCGGATCGCCGCTTTCATGAAGCCCAGCGCGAAGGCCATGCCGGCATGCCAGGGCGCGGCGCAGCTCATGGCCGGCGTGTGGTCGGGGATGAGCACGCCGTCGAAGCCGTTCTTGTGCAAGATGCGCAGCACCTCGATCATGTCCACATCGCCTTCGTCCACGAACACCTCTTCGTATTCCGGCGCCTGGCCGCGCACGTTGCGGAAGTGAATGTAGCCGATGCGGCCGGTGGCGCTGTAGCGATCCACCATGTCGTAGAAATCGGCGAAGCCCGCCCGGCCGCCAAACGCCGGGTTCATCTCGGCCAGCGTGCCCAGGCAAAACTCCATGGCGTTATAAGGCGAGGGGGCGAGGTCGAGCACGCGCTGATACAAGTCCCAGCGATACACCAGGCGCGGCGTGCCGCGCAGCGTGGGCAACGGCGGGTCGTCGGGATGCAGCGCTAACTTCACGCCGGCTTCTTCGGCCACCGGCAGCAGCTCGGTCAAGAAGCGCGTGAAGCGATCCCAGAGCTCCTCGTGCGTGATCGGCTCGATCACGCCGTGCTTGCCTTCGGGGTCGAACTGCGCGACGTTATAGACCATGTTCCACACCATGCCCTTGGGGATCGGCGTCTCGACCGCGTGGTGGTAGCCGACGGAGATTGCGCCGCCGCGGGCGAACGGCCCTTGGTCGCGCCCCCACACGCCGGCCAGGCTGAAGTTGTAGCCCATGATCGGGATGCCGGCCCGGCCCATGTCGCGGATGATCTGCTTGAGGCGCGCCATCTGCGCATCGCGCTGCGGGCCGTCGAGCAGCACATCGTACCAGTGCGCCGGCTCGAAGTTCTCGATGGCTTCGAGCTCCAGCCCCTCTGCGTTGACGGCCGCTTTCAGGTCGCGCAACCACTCGTAGGTCCACGTGCCGTCCGCTGGGTCGCTGACGCCGAAGCCGTAGAGCGGCGAGCCTTCGGTGGTGAGCGCGGCGCTGCCCGGCTTTTTGAAGTGACCGACGATGTGGGCGACGATGTGCGTCGCCCCGCACTGTTTGGCGAAGCGGAAGTGCTCCGCGTTGAGCATGTTGCCGTAGAGTCCGAGACCGAGTTTCATGGTGTGAATTGAATCACGAAGATCGCAATCGCGCGACTTCATGTGCGCATCACACGCGTTTAACCTCGTTGAGGTGGAATCAATACAGTTTGGTTCTTTCACGCTATGCATTACTCGCTCACCATCAACGGGCTCGACAACGCCTTCCCGCGCGAATTCGGTTGCGATTGCCCACGCTGTGTCCGGCCGGAGCGCGCAGCCAACACATCCGTGTCGCTGGTCGGCACGGACGACGACGGCCAGACCGTCTTTCACGCGCTGATTGACTGCGGGCACGGCGTGTCCGATAGCCTGGCCGCCAACCCGCTGCTGCGCGGCGAGCGCGCCCGGCTGGATTGGATTCTGCTCACGCACTGGCATGCCGATCACTGCATCGAGCTTGGGCGCATTTGCGTCGGCTGGATGCGCACGTGCGCCCGGCGCAACCAGCCTTTCGCACGCGTGCGCACGTGGTGCCGCGAGGGTTCGGCCCAATGGCTGGCGCGGGAGCAAGGCAACGCCTGGCGCACCTTCGCCGATCCGGTCATCGCACCGGGGTTCGACGACGCCGGCGTCGCACTCGCACCCGTGCCGATAGATGCGCCCGACCTGCGCATCACGCCGATCACGCTGCACCACAACACTGCGGACATCGCAGCCGATGACCTCATGCGCCGCCGGCCCGCCTGCGCCGGCTTCGTCATCCAAACCGCAACGCACAAAGCCGTGCTGCTCTGGGACATGGACAACACAAACGACTGGATCACCAATCCACAGACCGATGCGCAGGCGTCAGCGGTGGCGCTCGCGCGCGACGCCGACGTGCTCTGCATAGACTGCAACACTTGGCGCTTCGCCGGCGCGCCGGATCGGCCGGCGAGCCACGCCTGCTTCTACACTCAATTGCCCAACGTGCGCGCCTTGGCGCCGCGCGAAACGCTACTGGTGCATCTGAGCGGCCACGAGGACGAGCGCGGCGATGGCTTCGGCTGGACGGATGAGGTGTGGCAGGCGCATGCTCAGTTGGAGTGGGAGCGCCAGGCGATGCCCGGTCGCGTGCGCGTGCCGAAGATCGGCGAATTGATTCTGCTATGAGCTGCGCGCGAGTGCGCGGCCTACGTCATGCCGCGCTGTTTGATCGCCTCGTAGATCACCAGTGCTGCGCTCGTCGCCACGTTCAACGAGTTGATCCGCCCGAACATCGGGATGCGCACGGCGGCATCGGCCTGGTCGAGCCAGAGTTTGGACAGCCCGTATTTCTCCTCGCCGACGGCGATCGCGCACGGCTGGGTGAAATCGAACTGGGTGTAGCTCATCGGCAATTGTCCGCGCAGCAGGTTGGGCGTGGTGGCGACGATGCGTATGCCACGTTCGCGCAACCAGGCGATGGCCTCGGCGCTGGCGCATTGCGCGACCGGCACGCTGAACAGCGCGCCCTGCGATGCGCGCACCACGTTGGGATTGGTCAGGTCGGCCTTGGGGTCGCAGAAAAGAAAGGCGTCCACACCGGCGGCGTCGCACGTGCGGAGCATCGCGCCCAGGTTGCCGGGCTTCTCCACGGCCTCCGCCACGAGGATCAGCGGCGCATGGGGGCGCGGGGGTGCGCAATCGCGCGTCTCTGCCAGCCGGCTCAGAGAAAAGTCCGGCCGCTTCACCACGGCCAGCCAGCCGTCCGGCCCATCGCGGTAGGCCATCTTCTCGAAGACCGGCCGCGTGGTTTCGATCACCTCCGCGTCGGTGTCGCGCACGCGCCACAGCAGGTTGTCGTGCACGTTAGGGCTGTGCGCCGGCTTCGACCGGAGCTCAGCCGAGGGCTTGAACAGCTCTGGGCAGATGAAGACCGTCTGTGGGCGCACGCCGCAATCGAGCGCCAGCGCAAGCGGATCGAAGCCTTCGACCAGCATCAGGCCATCCTCGTCGCGCTGGCGTTTGTCGCGCAACGCGACGACGTGTTTGACGCGCGGGTTGGTCAGGCTGGTGATGCGCATAGACGACGGCTGTGT
>JANWYN010000058.1 GCA_025055235.1 Candidatus Roseilinea sp.
ATCACCTCGCGCCCGCAGCGCGCGCCCAGGTAGAACGTCTCGGGGATCAGGTGCGCGTCGGTGGAGAACATGATCTTGCTGATCGGCGCCAGCTCCAGCGCCGCGCGCACGGCGAAGCGCATGCCAGACTGGCTCAGATAGGGCAGCGCCAGGCCGAGGTCAAGATACGCGTTCGGATAGACCGCCGCCAGGTAGCCGGCCTCGCGCGTGAACGGGTAGGACGCATGCAGCAGCACGACCGGCGTGCGACGTAGCGCGTGGTTCTCGAAGATCGGGCGCAGGTGTAGCGGGTTGGCCGTGCGCAGGTCAAGATCGGGATCGCCGAAACCGGTGTGGAACTGCACCGGCAGGCCGTCGCGCGCGGCGATCTCCAGCATCGTCCAGACCAACCAATCGTTGAGCGCCTTATGCGCGATGCGCACCGACGCGCCCTGCTCGGCTCGCCCGCGCAGCTCGATGAACGCGAGTTCGGCGCCCTGCGGGCTCATCGGTTGGATGTCTAGCCCGGTGCGATAGGCGACGATGCTCTTGAAGCCGACGACATCCGGCCCGCGCGCTTCGAGCGCGGCGCGGAAGGCGTCGCAAAACGCCGGCCAGGTCGCGTGCTCCGCGATCAACTGCGCAGCCAAGTGCTCCACGCGGATGAAGCGATAAGTGGGCACGAAGCGGTTGTGCCATGCTGTGGGCATGATGCGATCCGGCATGAAGCCGTCGTCCAGCAGCAACGCCGCGAAGCCGCCGGCATCGAACAGCGTCTGCGCCGTCTGCTCGTAGCCCAGTCGCTCGCGCGCGCCGAGCAGTCCCTCCAGCGTCGGCTCGCACTGGAGCACCTCGGCCAGTTGGCGCAGGCTGCGTTTGAAGAACAGCGTTTCGCGCACGTGATGGGAGACGATCTCCTGCGCATAGCCCTCGGTGAACGCTGCGGTGAGGGTGAAGCCGGCCATCGCCTCCGGCGTGAGCAGGTTGTGCGCGTGATGGTCGAGGATGCGGATATGGCTAAGGTTCATGAGGGTGTGTGACAAGTGTCGAGTATTGCGTGTTGCGCATTCTGTGTACGTCCGGCGTCTTGCGTCATACGTCTCGCGTCCTTCGTCTTGCGTGCTGCGTCTCACTTTTTATGCAGGACGCAGGACGCAAGACGTCAGTACCGCTCCAGCAACAGCCGCACCTCCTCCTCGTGTGGCATGTCCTTCATCGCCTCCCACTCCGCACGGCGCACGGCCAGATATGAGCGCGCCAAGTCACTGCCCAATGCGTCGAGCAGCAGTTCGTCCTGCTCCAATGCGGCGATGGCTTCGCCCAGCGATGCAGGCAACCGGCGGATGCCGCGCGCAGCGCGCTCCTCGTCCGAGAGATCGGCCGGGTCGCCATTCACGGGGTCGCCCAGCGCCATGCCCTTCGCGAGACCATCCAGGCCGGCAGCGATGACGGCGCCCAACGCTAGGTACGGATTGGCCGTCGCATCTGAAGTCTTCAGCTCGATGTTGGTGATGGGTCGTCCGGCGGATGGCTGCGGCGCGCGCAGGGCGGCTTCGCGATTGCCGATGCCCCAGCAGGTGTACGCGCCGCTCCAGAAGCGGGGGCGGATGCGCTTGAAGCTGTTGGTGCTGGGCGTGGTCAGCGCCATGAGCGCGGGCAGGTGGTGCAACACGCCGGCCATGAACGCGCGCATCTCGGCCGTGAGTTGATACAACTGGCCGGGCTCGACGACGAGGCTGCGCCCATCGCGCTGCAGGCTGAAGTGCAAGTGCGCACCGTTGCCGGCCTTGTCGGGATAGATCTTCGGGACAAACGAGGCGAGCACGCCATGCTGGCGCGCCACACCTTTCACCGTCTCGCGGAAGACGATCTGGTTGTCGGCAGCGCGCAGCGCGTCGGCATAGCGCACCGGCAGCTCGAACTGGCCGGGGCCGGACTCCGGGTAGTTCATCTCTACCTGCAACCCTTGCGCCTCCAGCGCGTCGGTGATGGCGTTGATGATCGGCGCGGCCTGGTCGAGCGCCCAGGTCTGACAGAAGACGGTGGTGTCGAACGGCTGTGGGCCGTGCTCGGATGGGCGCAGCAACGAGAACTCATTCTCGAAGGCAGCAAAGACCTGTAGGCCGTGATCGGCGGCACGGGCGATCATGCGGCGCAGGAAGCTGCGCGGGCAGTGCGCCCAAGGCTGCTCGCCATCGTAGATATCGGTGAGCACGCGAGCGTGGCCGGGGGCATAGGGTAGTGGCGCGAACGTGTTCCAATCGGCGCGCATGTGCGCCTCGCCGGCGGGAGTGAGGCCGCTGCCCGGCGCGAGCGCGTCGTACATCACCGGCAGCGCCTGTTGCGCCGCGGCGATGCCCACGCCCTCGCCGTGTAAATAGCTCTCGATGAAGGTGGTGCGCACGGCCTTCGCGCGGATGACGTTGGCGTTGTCACACCAAATGAAGCGCACAAAGCGCACGTCGCGCTCCCGGATGAGGTTGAGGATGTCGTTCGTAAAAGCCATCGGGTCACTGAGCGCAAAAGGTTCGCGGGCGTGCGCGATCACGCCCGCGAACGTTCATGGTTTCACAGTCGCCAACGCCGCGCTATGGCTTGATCTCTTTGACGAAGGAGTACTTGCCGTCCTGCACCTTGATGATGGTGACCGACTTGTCGGGCTTGCGCTTGCCTTCCTTGTAGGTGATCTCGCCGGTGACGGCGTTGAAGCCCTGCGTGGCGGCCAGCGCATCACGGATGGCCTTGGGATCAGCCGAGCCGGCGCGCTTGATCGCATCGGCAATCAGGTTCATGGTGTCGTAGCCCAGCGCGGCAAAGGCATTCTCCGGCGCGCGGCCGTATTCCTCGGTGTATGCCTTGACGAAGTTCTGCACCTTCGGATCGGGGTTGTCCAAGCTGGCGTGCGTGGAGAAATACACGTCGTCGGCGTTCTCGCCGGCCACCTCGGCGATCAGCGGGGTGTCGAAGCCATCGCCGGAGATGATCGGCTGCTTCAGGCCGGCCTCGCGGAACTGCTTGGTAGTGATTCCAGCCTCACTGGGCACCGCCGAGATGAACAGCACATCCGGCTGCGGGTCGAGTGCCTTCACCTTGGCGATCTGAGCCGAGAAGTCGGTGTCGCCGGACTTGTAGATGTCCTCGAGCACGATTTTGCCGCCGCGGCCGGTGAAACGCTCCTTGAAGAACTTGGCCAGCGCGGTGGTGAAGTCGTAGGCCTGGTCCACCAGCATGTAGGCCGTCTTCGCGCCGAGGTCGTCAATCGCATAGTCGGCGATGGCGTAGGCCTGGGCATCGTCGCCGAAGGGGGCCATGAAGAAGAAGTCGCCGATTTGCTCCGGCAACGTCGGCAGCGTGGCACCGGCGGTGACAAAGGGGATGCCGGCCTGCTGCGCGATCGGCCCAGCGGCCAGTGCGAAGGTGGAGTCGTTCAGGCCGCCGATCGCCACCACCTTGTGCACGTTGATCATCTCCGAGGCAGCATTCGTGGTGGCGGTCTGGTCGGTCTTGCCGTCAATGGCGATCAGCTCGATCTGCTTGCCGAGCACGCCACCGGCAGCGTTGATCTGTTTGGCAGCCAACTTCATGCCGTTCATGCCCGGCGCGTCAATCGAGGACATGCCGCCGGTCACGCCATACAGCGCGCCGACCTTGATGGTCTCTGCGGCGGGCGTGGCGGGTTGTTGCGGGGCCGCAGGCCGAGCAGCCGGCGGCGGCGCTGCACAAGCAGCGATTAACAGCGACACAACGAGCGTACAAGCGAACGTGAATTTGGGAATTTTGCGAGACATATGCTTTCTCCTTTTTTGCGTTCAAAGTTGGGCGTCTCTTTGCGTCGCGGAAGTGAAGAGCGCGTCCAGCGGGGAAGATTATAGGGAGGACGTTATCGCGTGCAAGTAATCATCGCCGGTGCAGTTCAAGGTTGTAGCAAATGTGCGAACAGGGCTGGTAGCAAATTACCTTGCGAACTATAAGAATAACTTTGTTGCCTGAGCCGTTGCCTGAGCCTGTCGAAGGCAACGGCGACGCAGCAACGGCGGCTTCGACAGGCTCAGCCGCCGTGACACGCTCAGCCGCCGCGGCGAGTTCAGCCGCGAGCATATCAGTGTCATTGCCTGAGCCTACCGAAGGCAACGGTCAAAGGAGGAGTCAACATGCCATACATGTATATCCTCGAATGCGCTGATGGCAGCTACTACACCGGCAGCACTTGGGATCTGGAACGCCGCCTACAGGAACATCAAAGCGGTTTAGGTGCAAATCACACAGCGAAGCGCTTGCCCGTGAAGCTTGTTTATTACGAGTATTACGACCGCATAGAAGATGCCTTTCGTCGCGAGAAGCAAGTCCAAGGTTGGAGCCGCCGCAAGAAGCAAGCGCTGATTGAGGCGAACTTTGAGAAACTCGTGGCGTATTCTCGAAACTACACCGAATATCCGCCAGCAGCGGCCGATACACCCGCGCCCGTTGCCTGAGCCGTTGCCTGAGCCTGCCGAAGGCAACGGCGACGCAGCAGCGGCGGCTTCGACAGGCTCAGCCGCCGCGACACACGCTCAGCTGCTGCGCCAAGCTCAATCGCCACGGCAAGTTCGGCTGCAGGCACGTCCGCGCCGTTGCCTGAGCCTGTCGAAGGCAACGGCGGCGGCTTCGACAGGCTCAGCCGCCGTGACACGCTCAGCCGCCGCAGCAGGCTCAGCCGCCGCACCCAGCTTAGCCGCCGCGACAGGCTCAGCCGCCACTTATCCTACAATTCAGCGCGCCATGACACTGCCTGCACATCTCTTCCCTGTTCCGCCGGAGCGCATCGCGCGTTATACGGCCTATCGCGTTACCGAACCGATCGTCGTTGACGGCCGGCTGGACGAGCCGGCCTGGCAGCTTGCGCCGCGCTCGCCGCGCTTCGTTGACCTGATCAGCGGCCGCCAGACCATTCACGACACCCGCGCTGCAGTGCTATGGGATGATACCTACCTGTATGTCGGCTTCTGGGTCGAGGAGCCGTTCGTCACGGCGAAGTTCACCGAGCGCGACTCGCCGATCTACGAGGACAACGACGTCGAGGTGTTCATCGCCGGCCGCGACGCCTATTACGAGTTCGAGATCAACGCGTTCGGCACGGTCTACGAGGCGTTCTTCATCTGGTCGGACGCCTACGCGCGCAACGGCTATGCTGCCGTCCCCGAGTTCGCGCCGGATGCGCCTGGGCATCGGCCCTGGGATGGCGTCGGGTTCAGGCATCCGCGTGGCAAACGCGAGGGCTTCTGGCAGTGGGACCTGCCGGGCCTCAAGAGCGCCGTGCACGTGGACGGCACACTGAACGACAACGCCGATCGCGACCGCGGCTGGACGGTCGAGCTGGCCTTCCCCTGGGACGGGCTACGCTGGCTGGCCAAAGCCGATGGGCGCGCGCTGCCGCCGCGCGACGGCGATGTATGGCGCATGGACTTCTCGCGCTTCAACACATACCGGGAAGCACCGCCGGCGGAGGACTGTGGCGGTTGGGTATGGAGCGCGCACGGCGTCTATGACTCGCACGTGCCTGAGGTCTTCCCCTTCATCACCTTCTCGACCCGCACGGTGCAAGAAGCCGCGCGAAGTGGCTGAAGTTGAGCGTCA
>JANWYN010000143.1 GCA_025055235.1 Candidatus Roseilinea sp.
GGCTATCCCAACAACCCCACCGGCGCGGTGATGAGCCGCGCGCGGCTAATGGAGATCGCCCACTTGGCGGAGAAGCACGATCTAGTCGTGATCAGCGACGAGATCTACGACCGGCTGGTGTATGGCGTCGCGCACGTGTGCTTCGCCGCGTTGCCGGGCATGAAGGCGCGCACGATCTTGTTGGGCGGCTTCAGCAAGGATTATGCGATGACCGGCTGGCGCATCGGCTATGCGGCGGCGCCGGCGGAGCTGCTGGCCGCGATGCGCAAGGTGCACCAATACACCATCATGTCCGCGCCGACCACCGGCCAACACGCCGCGCTGGTTGCGCTCAAGGAGGGCGAGGAGCACGTGCAGCGGATGGTGGCCGAATACGACCGGCGGCGCAAGCTGATCGTGAGCGGTTGCAACGCGCTCGGGCTGGATTGCTTCGAGCCGCGCGGCGCGTTCTATGCCTTCCCATCCATCGCCAAGACCGGCATGAGCGACGAGGAATTTGCCGAGAAGTTGCTGATGGAGGAGCAGGTCGCCGTCGTGCCGGGCAGCGCGTTTGGTGCGGGCGGCGCAGGCTACGTGCGCATGGCCTATGCCCAGTCCTACGAGAAGATCGAGCAGGCGCTCGAGCGCATCCGCCGGTTCATACAGCGGCATGGGTGAGTCTGCACGGGTGCATTTCTAACGGGGGCGTTGCGCGGAGTTGCGCAGCGGATGAATCCACGCGCAACGCATGGCAAGGCCGGCGCACGGCCGGCTTTGCCGCAAGTTGCCCGCGACTTCGGTCGCCGGGCGTTTTTGCCCCAGCGGGAAATACACTCCGATCGCCTGCAACAGAGTGAATTCGGTGATAATAGGGCGGGGGCTGAGCACAGCGGTGCGCAAATGGGCGCAGTTGCGGAAGAAGAAAGTCGGCTACTGAGGCGACACCGTCATGACGATTTCCCTCGAAGCGGCGGTCGCGCAAGCTCCCCTGCGCGGCGAGCAGTATGAACCAAGCCCGAAGATTCGTGAAGGCAACATCACCAGCCCGACGATCACCGGGTTCGAGATCCCTGTCGCTGCCATCTTTGACGCTGATCTCAACGTCGTCGCACTGCGGCGTCTGCTGGCGGATGACGACGCTCAACGGTCAGTCCGCTCGAAGCGGTCTGACCGATGATCACCTGTTGTGCGGGGTGAAATTTATCATTCGGCGTTTATCTTAGATAGGCGTGCGAGCAGCATAAGTTGCTTAGATAAACTTTCTTGGCCAGAATCATGATCATAATAATGCAGGTGAATATCTTGTTGGGCGCACTGGTGGTATGAGAGCATACATCTCCAGAGACATCTGTATCTTGTTGTTTGTTTTCACGCCGTTATGTGCTTGTGGCTTACATTCATTACCCCCTAAGGAGGGAACTGAAATCATGACGCAACCTGCGGAAACCTATACAAATCTGCGGTCAATGATCCTTAGCACAAATCCTAAAGATATTGGAATAGAGCAAAGTGAGGCTGTTCCCAATGTATGGGGCGTGTTGATGGAGTTTCAAATATCTGACACTGTTGTTACATTGGTATCTCTTGCTGATGGAACAACAAGTATGTATTTCGATAGTGGTGGTGGGATTATAGGTGCAGGGCAACATGATGGAGTGGCAAGAGCAAGCAAGAATTTCGTTGCTTTAGCGGAGTCATACTACAACCAGGTCGAGCCGGCTACCCAATTTCCATTACCGTTACCAGGACGAGTAAGGTTTATCTTCTAACTTTTTCTGGGATATGCACTGTAGAGAGGGAGCAGGATCAGTTAGTGAGGCAAAAGGATGGTTTTTCGCTGCTTTTCTATGCAGGCAATGAGGTTATCACTCAAATTCGGCTGCACACGCCATCGGGAGAATGAATAGCGCGTGCGCCCAACCCGCGCATGCAGCCGACCTGCTTCGCGGGCGGCTAATGCGCCAGCCGTCAAACCGGCAGCGTAAACCAAAACTCGCTCCCTTGCCCCTGCCGGCTCTCGACGCCGATCCGGCCGCCCATGTTCTCGACGAGTGACTTGGCGATGGCCAGGCCGAGGCCGGCCCCGCCAGTGCTGCGCGACCGCGACCGGTCGCCGCGGTAGAAGCGATCGAAGACGCGCGGCAGGTCTTCTTCGGGGATGCCTTCGCCGGTGTCGCGCACGCTCACGCGCACGCCGGCGGCCTGCGCTTCCGCGCTCAGCGTGATCTGCCCGCCCGGCGGCGTGTGCCGGAAGGCGTTGCTCACCAGGTTGTGCAACACCTGCGCCAGGCGGTCGGGGTCGGCTTGGGCCGGCGGCAGCCCCTCCGGAACGGAGACCGCCAGCATGACTTGCTGCGCATCGGCGGCAGCGGCGAAACGGTCGGCCGTCGCGCGCAGCGCCGCGCCAACGTCCACCGGCTGGATCGCCATCGGCAACTGGTGCGCTTCGGCCAGCGCCAGCTCGCGCACGTCTTCCACTAGCCGCGCGAGCAGCCGCGTCTCGTCGTAAATCGCAGCGACCTCTTTCATCTGCAGGGGATGCACGCCGTCTATCAAAGCGCGCAGCGAGCCTTGGATGACCGTCAGCGGGGTGCGCAGCTCGTGCGCCACGTCGGCCATTAGGTTGCGCCGTTGCGCTTCCGCCTGCTGCAGCGAATCGGCCATGCGATTGAACGCCTGTGCGACCTCGGCGACCTCGGCGACGTGGGCCGTCTCTTTCAGCGGCACGCGCTGCGACCAGTTGCGCTGGGCGAAGGCGTGCGCTGCTTGTGCTACGACAGCCAACGGCTTGGACAGGCTGCGGCTGACGAACAGGCCGACGACTACCCCTAACCCTGCGCCGGCCAGAGCGATGAGGGCGATCGAGCGTTGCAGGTCGTTCAAAAAGCGACGCTCGAGCGGGCCGAGCGGATCGAAGTCGTGCGAGCTGGCGAGCACGTAGCCGACGACGGCATCGTTGACCACCACCGGCTGCGCCGAGGCCAACTCGAATGGATCGAGCGTTTGGCCGATGCGCTCGCGGCCGGCTTCGTCGTAAACGATCTTGCCCTGGGCATCGGCCACGAGCAACAGCGGGCGGCGATCGGCGAACGCGCCACGGCGCAGGCGAGGGCGCACCGCGCGCAGCGAATTGGCCACGCCCGCCCACGTGCCGTATGCCTCGTAGTGCGCTTCCAGCACATCGAGCGCGCCGCCGCGGGCGAAGACGCCCGGCTGCGCCAGGTAGCCGCGAAACTGCCGGCCGGCGCTCCATGCGATGGCGCCGGCGACGAAGGCGGCCATCAGCAAGGTCACCAGCAGAAACGCCAGCGTCAAGCGCACCCATAAGCGGTTCATGGCGTCGCTCCGATGCCCCGCGCGTCGCGCGTGCTCGCCTCGCCGTTTTGCGCAGCGCGCAGGCGATATCCCACGCCGACCACGGTTTCGATGTAGGTCGGGTTGGCCGGATCGGGCTCGATCTTGCGGCGCAGGTTTTTGATGTGGCTGTCTATCGTGCGTTCCAGGCCTTCGTAGTCGTAGCCGAGCGCTTGTTCGATCAGCTCGCTGCGGGTGAAGGCATAGTTCGGGTTAGCCATCAGCGTGCGCAGCAGCGCAAACTCGGTCGGCGTGAGGTCCAGCGGCCGGCCGTCGAGCGTGACGGTGTGCTCGTGCTCGCTCAACCGCAGGCCGCCGACCTGCAACACGGCGGCCGGCGTCGCCTGCGCGCTCCATCGCGCGCGCCGCAAGATCGCCCGCACGCGCGCGACCACTTCCTGAGGATTGAACGGCTTGGTAACGTAGTCGTCCGCGCCCAGCTCCAGGCCGACCAGCTTGTCGGTGTCCTCCACCCGCGCGGTCAGCATCAGGATCGGCGTTGTGGCCAAATGCGCATCGCCGCGCACCAGGCGCGTCAGTTCCCAGCCGCTGCGCTTGGGCATCATCAGGTCGAGCACCACGCAGTCCGGCCGCTCGCGCCGAATGGCGTGCAGCGCTTCCTCACCATCGTAGGCCGTGAAGACGATCATGCCGGCGCGCTCGAAATATGACTGCAGCAGCCGGACGATCTGCCGATCATCATCTACGATGAGCACACGCGCAGACATGACCGGATTTTAGGACGTGCGGCGACGGCTACGCCATCGCCAGACCGATATCGAACGTCGCACGGTAGCCATCGCCGTCCGGCGTGAGCGTCAATGTGGTCTGATCGCCCCCGCCGCGGTAGATGCCATCGTTCGCGTTGCGCAGGAATCCGAGTCCCTTGCTGGAGTACGGTGGCCGCATGAACACCTGCTCACTCAGTGCGTCATCGAAGAAGAACTGCGATGTGAATTCGTAGTTTTGACCGGCCGCGTTCGCGCCGCGCACCTTGAAGTGGATATGCACTGCTCTGCCCTGATACCACCCCGGGTAAATCGTGGTGAAGTTGACCACACCGTTCGCGTCGGTGATCTGGAAGCCGCGCAGAAAGTCCTGGCCGACCGTATTGAAACTGCGGTCTACGACGTCCGAATACACGCCCAGCGCGTCGCAGTGCCAGATGTCCACCATCGCGCCGGCCAACGGCGTGCAGCCATTGGCGTTGATCTGTGACACGCGCAGCGTGAGCTTAAGCGGCACGCCCTCTTTCACCGTGCCGTCCGCGGTGTTGATGCGAATATCGGAGCGATTCAGCCGCTCGTCCACGAAGTACGGCCCTTCCGTCATGGCTGGGCTGACCACGCACGCCGGCAGCGCGACTTCACTCGCCGGCATCTCGGTCGCTGCCGGCGCCGAGGTTGCAGCAAGCGTAGGTTCCTGAGTGATCGCTGCGATGGTTGCGCCGGGCGTTGGCGATGCCACCGGTTCGGGCGTGGGTTGTTCACTCACCGGCGCGCTCGAAGATGGCGTTGCGGCAGGCGCGGCGCAGGCGGCCAGTGCGCCGACGCCCAAGACACCGAGCACCATGAGCGCTTCGCGCCGGCTCAGAATGCGTCCAACAGGCAAATCGTCGTGATCCATAGGCATTCATTGTGTCGGGCTGGGCTGCTGTGCGCAACCCAGCCCTTGAGCGTGGAGGAGATTACAGCGACGTGTTGGTATCCGTAGGTTGCGGTGTAGCGCTCGGCACCGGCCACTTCCCCGGCCAGCGGCCAAACCCGAAGCCGAAGGGACCGCCCTTGAGCGCGAGCAACTCCGGCAGGTTCTCCTGCAGGTTGGCGATGGCGGCGCCGGCCTGTTCTTGCGTGATGCGCCCGGCGGCTACGGCGGCGTTGAGGCGCGTGGTCTGCTCATTCACGATCGCGTTGATCACCGTATCGAGCGCGATGCCCTTGGCAGCCGCTACGTCGGCGACCGACTTGCCCGATTGAAGTTCGGTGACCAGCTCGGCGACGGTCATGTTCAGCGATGTGGCAATCGTGTTGAGCGACGCACCGGCGTGAATACCGAAGCCGCCTTTGTGACCACGCCCGCGCCCGCCGAAGCCGAACCCAAAGCCGCGGTCGTTCAGCCCGGCGACCGGCCGCACCTGCAACTGGGCGGGCAGCACGATCCTGAGGTTGGCCAGGATGGCGTCGGCCTGCGCCTGCGTGATCCGGCCGGCTGCTACCGCTTCGTTCAGCGCGGTCGTTTGCTCGGCGATCACGGCGTTCACGATGGTATCCAGCGCGACGCCTTTGGCAGAGGCTACGTCGGCGACCGACTTGCCGGCCTGCAGCTCTGCGCGCAGCTCGGCCTCGGTCATGTTGAGCGCCTGGGCGATGGTGGCCAGCTTCGCACCCCGGCCGATCCCAACGCCGCCCCAATGCTGCGCGCTGGCCTGCGGCGAGATTGCCGGCACCAGCGCCGACGCCGGCGATGCGAAGGCCAGACCGGCGGACGCGATCAGGGCGACTGCGCCCATTCCCAGACTTGCTTTGAACCATGTGCGTTTCTTCATATTTATCGTCTCCTTTCTTTGCTTCTTGTTTTGCGGCTCTGCCGCTCGCGTCTGATGCTATTGCTGCGCTGTGGAGAAGCGATGGAGGCGAGATGAGAGCGGAATAAGCGTTGGGCTGCGCGCTACGACACGCGCGGCACGCGTGGCAGGATCGCTGAGATCACCTCGTAGCTGATCGTGCCCAGGCGCGCTGCGACGTCCTCCGCGGTGATGCGCTGGTCGCCTTGCCGGCCGATCAGCACCACCTCGTCGCCCAGCCGCACGCCGGGGATGTGCGAGACGTCAATCATGGTCTGATCCATGCACACCGCGCCGACGATAGGCGCGCGCCGGCCGCGCACCAACACCTCGCCGAACGTGTATGGCGCGCGGCGGAAGCCGTCCGCGTAGCCCACCGGAATCACGGCAATCGTCGTCTCGCGCTCGCACACGAACTGTTTGCCGTAGGACACCGGCGCGCCAGGCGGCAGCCGCTTCACCTGGGCAATCGTCGTCTTCCATGTGAGCGCCGGACGCAACGTGAGGCCGGCCGGGCGCAACGGCGCAGGGAAGAACGGGTTCAAGCCGTACATCGCCAAGCCGATGCGCACCAAGTTGAAGCGCGCTTCGGGATAGGCTAGCGCGCCCGCCGAGTTAGCCGCATGAATGTGGCGAATCGCAGACACGTCATCGCCCAATGCAGCCAGCACGCTGCGGAAGCGCGCGAGTTGCAACTGCGTGTATGCCGGGTCGGAATCGGCGCAACTGAAGTGGGTGAAGATGCCTTCGACCTGCACCGCGGGCAATGTGGCAGCTGCGCGGATGAAATCCGGCGCCGCATCTGGCAGCAGGCCCAAGCGGCCCATGCCCGTATCCACCTTCACGTGCAGGCGCGCCGTCCGGTTCAGCTCCTGCGCCGCCCGCGCGTAGGCGCGCGCCACGTCCAGGTCATAGACCGTCAGCGCCACATCGCGCAGCAGCGCCTCGCGCGCATGCCACGCCGGCGTGAACCCCAGGATTAGGATGGGCGCGTCTATCCCCGCGCTGCGCAGCGCCGCCGCTTCGTTCAACGAGGCTACACCGCACCAGCTCGCGCCGTTGTTCAGCGCCGTGCGCGCCACCTTCACCGCGCCGTGGCCGTAGCCATCGGCCTTAAGCACTGCCATCAGCGCCACATCCTCGCCGACGATCGCCTTCACCGCGCGCACGTTGTGGGCGATGGCATCCAGGTCCACATCCAGCCAGGTGGGCCGCGCCGGCATGGCCACGCGCACCGACTCCCAGCCGGGCTCCTGCCGCGGCAGCCGCACGACGTCAGACCGGTCGGCCAGCAGCGCGGCGACTACGCGCTCCATCCGCGCGCTCACATCGCCTTTCACCAGCACCAGATCACCGGCCCGCGCATGGTCGCGCACGTAGGCGATCGCGTCGCGCGCCAGATAGGTGACGATGACCGACGCCGGATCCAACCCGGCTGCCCGCGCACCCTCGGCGATGTGATACGCCTGTTCACCCAGCGTGATCAGCGTCACGCGCCCGCCGGCACGTTGTGCAATCAGCGCGCCGATCTCGCGGTGCAGGCGGGCGCTCTGGTCGCCGAGCTGATCCATGTCGCCGAGGACGAGGAAGCGATGGTCGTTGGGAGCGCACCCGACGCGCGCCCGCTGATCGCTGGTCGCCCACTCGACTGCAGCGCGCATCGAGGCCGGCGAGGCGTTGAACGCATCGTCCACCAGCACCGTGCCGTTCACACCGCGCAGGATGCTCATGCGTCCCGGCAGCGCCGGCAAGCGCGAGAGCGCCTCGGCAGCTTCGCGTTCGGAGATGTCGTAATGCCGGCCCACGACGCGAGCGATGGCATAGGACAGTGGGGGCAGGTGTGGCGGCGCATCGGGGCAAGGCGACGCGCTGACCGCGACGACGGGCGCGCGGGTGAAGTTGCGCATCGCCCAGGCGCGCGGGTCGTCGCGGTTCAAGATGGCCAAGCCATCCGCAGGCAACGCCTCGACCAGCGCGCGCTTCTCGCGCGCGGTTTCGTCGAGCGAGCCGAAGTAGGCCAGGTGCGCCTCGCTCACGTTGGTGACGATGCCGATGCGCGGCGCGGCGATCTCGCACAGCTCACGGATCTCGCCTAGCCGGTCGGCGCCCATCTCCAGCACGATGATCTCGTGCTCCGGCTCGAGCGCGCCCAGCGCGATCGGCACGCCCAGCCGGCCGTTGAAGTTGGCCGGGTTCTGAAAGACGCGAAAGCGGCAGCCGAGCACGGCCGCGATGGCTGCGCGCGTGCTGCTCTTGCCCACGCTGCCGGTGATGGCGATGACGGGCAGGTTGCGCCGGCGGACGATGTGGCGTGCGTAGCGCGTCAGCGCCTCGTAGGTGTCGGGGACGACGATGATCACCGGCGGCGCTGCCCCGTCGCTGCCGATCAAGTCGGTCTCCGGCATGCGCCCTGCCTCGACCAGCGCGCCGGCTGCGCCCTTGCGAACGGCGTCGGCGACGAAGTCGTGGCCATCGCCGCGCTCGGTCTTGAGCGCGACGAACAACTCGCCCGGCCGTGCGCGGCGCGAGTCGAAGCAGAAGCCGGTGAAGGTGCGTGCGGCAGGCGCATCGCCGAGCAGCCGGCCGTGCGTCGCTTCAATCAGGTCGGGAAGGCGGATCAAGTTTCAGTACACCGGCCGAGGCACGAACGTCAGGATGAACACAAGCACGGCCGTGAGGATAAGCGCGTAGTGGTGCGGCTGCAGCCGCACGGCTTCGTTGAGCGGCGGCGGATGCTGGCGGGCGAAGAAGAACAACAGCACGGCCCAAATCAACCACGTGGTCGCGATCAACGCCAGGCCGAGCATGACCACGATCATGATGTAAGACAGGTAACGCGCGCGCGGGCCGAGCAGCGCGTAGGCGATGTGCCCGCCGTCGAGCTGGCCGGCCGGGATCAAATTGATGGCCGTGATCAACAGCCCGATCCACGCGCCGAGCGCAATCGGGTGCAGCATGATGTCGTATCCGTCGCTTGGATAGACCCGCCCGAAGCGCGCGACGCCGACCAGCCGCGTGAAGAGCGAGTCGCCCAGGGTGATGTATTCGCCTGCCGGCGGCAGCGGCTCCACGTTCGACAGCCAGATGCCGAGCACGAACAGCGGCACGGCGACGACGAAGCCGGCCAGCGGCCCGGCAATGGCGATCTCCAACAGCGTGCGGCGGTTCTCGAACGGCTCGCGCTGGACGATGACGGCGCCGAGCGTGCCGACGAAGCTGAACGGCGCGGGCAGCGGGATGAAATACGGCAGCGACACGCGTGCCCCGCGCAGCCGGCCCACGACGTAATGGCCGGCTTCGTGCACGCCCAGGATGCCCAACAGCGACGCGCCGAACATCAACCCATTGCCCAGATCGAAGCCGTCGGCCGTCAGCCCGCCGGTGAA
>JANWYN010000122.1 GCA_025055235.1 Candidatus Roseilinea sp.
GCAACTGAGACGGCGATGCCGGCTGCAACCGCAACGCCGCCCGCTGCGACTGAGACGAGTGCGCCGACGGCGACCGCGCTGCTTGAAACTGCGACGGCGACGCTGGCTGCGGCCACGCAAGTCGCTGCAACTGCTGCGGTCACGCCAACAGTAGAACCGGCAGCCCCGACCATGACCGCCGCGGCGACTGAATCGCCGGCAGAGCCGTTGGCCTGCGTTGTCGCAATCAATCGCGCGTTGAATCTGCGCGCCGGCCCGGATCGCACCGCCCGGTTGCTCGGCCAGCTACGCCCCGGCGCGAAGTTCTCGGCCACCGGTCGCAACGCCGGCGCCACATGGCTCTACGGCGCGACCTTCCGCGGCGACTTTGGCTGGGTGATCGCTTCTGCCGTGCGCTGCGATGGCGACCCCGGCGGGTTGCCCGTCGTGAACGGCAGCTAGCGGTCGTCCTCCAGCAAGGTTAGATACATTCGGGCCTCGAAGATTAGGCCGAATGGAATCGTGAATGCGCCGATCAGCGCTGCGCCGATGGCGTAGGCGGAGATGTTGACCGGATACGGCCAGTAGGCGCGCACCGCGCTCACCATGGCGGGGATCATGATGCCCTGGTGCATGGCGATGGGCAGCGTCAGGCCGGCCACGGACAAGAGGACGACCGCCAGCCGGACGCTCCATCGCCACGCGGCGACGCGCCGGAAATGGCGCAGGCTCAAGCGCAGCGTTGGCGCCAACCAGCTCAAGATGCCGCCCGGGGCTGTATGCATGATGCGCGCAGTGCGCATGCACAGCAGCACTTCGGTTGCAAAGGCCAGCAGCGCACCGGCGACGCCGGCCAGAAGCAACGGCGCGGGCAGCTTAAGCGTCGCAGGTTGCTGGTAGAGCGCCCAGCCCAGCGAGCTACCGCTCTGGCGGGCGAGATGGTAGCGCACCGCCGAATACAGCTCCGTGAAAGGGGAGCCCGGATCGGGCGGCAGCTGCGCGATCGCCCGCACCACAGTCATGTTCAGGATGCTGTTGGCATCGCGACGCACCCAGCGATAGTTGGAGACGTCCAGGCGCGCCTCGCGCAGCATCCACGTGATGCCGGCGAGGCTGATCGTGATGAGCGCGCCGTAGAGCAGGCTGCTGGCCAGCAACGGCTTCCAGCGCTGCAGCGCTGCGCCGAACGCCGCGCGCAGGGTCACCTGCTCGCGCGCCGGATCGCCGGCCACCGCGCGCAGTGCGATCCAGGTGATCGCGCCGCGCCCGACCAGAAAGGTGAACGCGCCGATCGCAGCTTGGAGCTGCATTTGCAGATAGAACGCGCTCGCGGCCAGGGAGAAGTAGCTGTTCTGAGTTGCCATGCCGTGCAGCATGATCGCGGCGTACACCAACGCGCCGGTGATGACCACGCCGGCAAAGCACAGCAGGCTGCACGTGAGGATGGGCAGCGGATAGTGCGCGAAGACGGCGAACGCAGCCTGAAGCGTGGTGCCGAAGGCAGCGCGCTGCTGTGCGTGAGAAGCGATTGCGCGTTCGCGCTCGCCGGCCAACGGGAGCGCGCCGGAGATCACTTGCTGCATAGGACATCCATTATCGGGCCAATGCCCGATACATGCGCGCCTCGAAAATCACGCCTGCGGCGAGGAGCGCGCCATTGACCAGAGCAATGCCGACGCCGTTGGCCGATTGCGCGATGTGGTAAGGCCAGTAGCCGACGCCGAGCATCTGGCGCGCCGGGCCAACTACCAGTACCTGCTGCAGCGCCGGCGCGAGCACGAGCGCGGCCACGGCCAGGGCAACGAACGCCAGCCGGAGCGACCAGCGCCAGAGCAGCACGCGCGCGAAGTGCGCGCGGCTCACCCGCAGCGCTTCGTGCAGCCACGTCCTCCCCGCCGGCGCGCCGAAGACGGCCGCCGTGCGCATGCACAGCAGCGCATCCGTCGCCACCAACAGCGCGATGGATGCCACGCCCAGCGCAACCGTCCTCGGCGAGACGGCGCGCGGCACGGTGGCCAGGTCGAAGCCCAAATACGACCCCACCATGGATCGCGATAAGTTGTAGCGCACCGAGGCCAGCCAATCGCTGAACGGCGAGCCGGGGTCGGGCGGCAACAAGCCGATCGCGCGAATCGCCGTCCAGTTCAAGATGTTGCCGAAGTCACCGATGCGAATCGAGCGCGTGTTCGACACATCCAGGCGCAGTTCGCGCAACATCGCCGACAACCCCAACAGGCCGATGGTGATCAACACGCCGTAGAGCACGGTGCTGAGCGCCAGCGGGCGCCAGGCGCGCAACGCTGCGCTCAGGGCAGCGCGCAGCGTGATCGGTTGGTCGCTTCGCGGCTCCTCCTGCATGGCGATCCACGTCAGCGCCCCGCGCCCCAGCAGGAAGGTGAATGCACCGATCAACGCTTGCACCAGCATCTGGGTGTTGTAGGCGCGCATCGTGGTCAGGGTGTGCGAGCCGGTGCGGATCACGGCTTCGCCGATCATCGCGCCATAGACCAGCGAGCCAACGACGCCTGCCCCGGCGAAGCAGACGAACGCGCACGCGACGACCGGCAGCGGATGCTGTGCGAAGACGCCGGCGGTGGATTGCAACACCTGGAAGAATCCGCGTTCGCGGCGCGCGCTAGGGCCTGCAATAGCGACGGTGCGCGGTCGGAGGTAAATCGGGGGAAGCGCGTCGCGTATATCCATAGCGCATGCCAGCCGAGGCCGCCAAAGCGTAAGCGCGAAACCTGAGCCCTGCCTGAAAGCGACCGGTCAGCGCCGTCCGATGACGCGGCCGGAGACGAGCTTGACGGCGCGCAGCGGCGAATCCGCCTCGCGCCCCATGCCCGCGTAGTCGTAAGAGCCGTTGCTCTTGGCCAGATATTCCTCTAGCTCGGCCTTCAACGCCGTCAGGATGTCGCGCTCGATCTGCAAGAGCAGGCGCAGGTGATGCGACGCCACGCCGCGCAGTTGCAGCAAGGCTTGCAGGTGAGGCAGGCACAGCCCGGACGAACGCGCGAAGGCGTGGTGCATTGCCTCGTCTTGGATTTCGCCGGCCAGCGCGTGCAGCAGCATGCCCTCCTGATCGCGCTCATACTCGCACAAAGGGCACGCGCGCTTCGGCTTGACGGCGCCCAATATCGCTCGGCGCATCGGCGCGCCGGTGAGCTGATCCAGCGGGCGGCGTTGGGCGCGTGCTTCCGGCAGGATGCGGTTGACCTCGCGCAGCACGTCGTTGATCACGTCGTGCTGGATGATGGCAATGCCGAGCATGCGCGCGTGGCCGGCCAACAACGCGCCGTGCACCGAGCAATAGCCACGCGCCTCGCGGATCTCCGCGCGCCGCTCGACGTTGGTGACGCTCTCGTAGAAGAACACGTCCACGTATTGCCGCACGGCGCGATCCACCAGCCGGCAGATCGGACACCCGGGCTGGGACATCGCCTCGATCAACTCGTAATAGGCGCTGCTCTTGGGGCGCATCGGGTCAGACATTCGAGGTGTGCGAAGCTTCGGAAGCTCGCGCTTGATGCTGCGCCGGAAAGCTGAGACCAGTATGGGTCTTCGTCGAGAGTTCGAGAAAGTCCAGGAGGGCGCGCTGGGTCGCTTCGGGGCATTCTTCGTGGACGATGTGGCCGATGCCCTCGAACACATGCAGCCGGGCGTCGGGCAAGATGCGCACCAGCTGGGTGCCGTCGCCGGCAGGGAAGACCGGATCGCGCTCGCCCCACAGCAGCAAGGTGGGCTGGGTGATGGCATTGAGGTTGTGCGGCACCGGCTTGACCCCATCCTTGGGCGAACGCGCCTGCCACACCTGGGACAGCGCCGAGCCACGCACGTAGAGCGGGCCGGCATAGCCTTTCACCACTGCGTCGGTGATCCAGTCGTGTTTGGCCGAAACGAAGCGCAAGCCCGGCCGCACCAGCCAGGGTGACGTGGAGTAGAAGGCCAGCACATAGCCGAGGATCGGCAGACGCACCCAGCGGGCGATGCCGGGACGGCCGGTCGCGAAGGCCTCCGGCGCAAACGCGGCCAGCGACCGCACCCGCTCCGGCGCGAGGATGGCAATTTGCATGGCGACGCGCCCGCCGAAGGAATGCCCGACGAAATGCGCCTGCCGCACACCCAGCGCATCGAGCACACCCAGAACCAGCTCGGCCTGCGTCTGCGTGGTGTAGATTGGCTCGGCCGGCCGTGCCGATGCGCCGCTGCCGAGTTGGTCCACGGCGATCACGCGATAGCCGGCCGCGAGCAACGCCGCTTTGATGCGCCGCCAGGTAAAAATGGACGAGGCGAATCCGTGGATCAGGACGACGACCGGCGCGCTGTGCGGCCCGTCGTCGGTGTAGTGGATGGCGTAGCCGTTGACCCAGACGAACTGGTCGTCGCCGGCGAATTCGCGCAGGTTGAGGCGCTCGCGCAGCGGGGTGAGGATGTATGCGCCCCACACCACCGAGCCGGCCAGCGCCAGCGCGATCACCCCGGCGATCGAGAAGGTCATCGCAATGTGCGGGCCGTAGCCGGTGGTCTGTTGCGCTACCAGGACGATGAACGTTGCCGTCAGCCCGATGAGCGCGATGGCGAACGTGATCTGCTCGTATTGGCGGATCGGCCTGCGCCGGGCCAGCCGGCGCATCAGCCAGATCAGCGCCGCCGCGATCAACGGCGGGATCAGCAGCACCGGCCAATGGCCCCACTGCAAGTAGTCGCGCACTTCCCACCAGTTGATCGGATAGCGCACCAGCACGTGCGGGGCGAAGTTCTCCATGATGCCGATGTCGAGCGCGTAGCGCGCCATGCCCACCGGCTCGCCCCACACCGCCACGTAGTAGCGGCCGGTCTGCGGCATGATGACCTCGATCTTCGCGCGCGGGAAATACACCATCTGCGTGAAGATGTCGAAGTAGTCGAACGTACCGTCGCTGGTGGCGACGATCGCGCCCATGCCCTCGGGAATCTCGAACGGTAGCGGCTCGGCCGGCGGCGGCAGGCCGGGGCCGATCAGCGCGATGTTGGGGTTGAACGTGCGCAGCTCCTCATGGCCGGGGATAAAGATCTCAGCCTTGAAGCGGTCGCCCTGCTGGTAGTCGAACTTGGTCATATCCACGTCGTCTGCCGACGACAGCTCGCCCAGCACGAACCACATGAACCACGGCTCGGGCACGTATTGGCCGTCCTCGAACAGGCCGTAGTCGCCGCCCGGCGCATTGGTCTCCAGAATCGGCACTTCGGCGCGCGCCGTGCGCAGATCGGCAGTGCACGATGAGGCAAGGGCGAGGATCAGCGTGTGCAAGAGGACGAGCGGCCGGGCGAATTTCATGATGAGGATCGGACGTGGATTATCGCATCTGTTGCATATCACGTGGGGGGTGCATCTGCGCACCGGAGAACAAAGCATCGCGCGCAGGCAACCGTGTGGAGCAAGTCAGCAGCGCCCAGGCGCTCGACGCGGCGACGGTCATTTCACGCTCGACCTAGCGCCGGCGCCGAACTTTCGCCGGACTCACTTGAAGGGCATTTGCCAAGTGGCCGGCTCACCGCTCATCGTGATCGAGACGAGCGTGACGCCCGCAGCAGTGTGGTTGCCTATAGTGAACCGGTAATGACGCCCTATCGAAATCCTCTCGTGTCTACTCGCGATAAAGAGCGATGGCCTGACCGGGAGTGAGCACGTCCATACCCACGAACTCCGCAACGATTGGCTTGTCGAGCAAGTGTTTCCTGTCAAGCGTAATTAGTGCTCTTGCATGGGAAATCTTGGCTGCTGCCACAATGTGTGCATCGTCCGGATCAACTACGGCTTGGACTGCCTCGTCTCGTTGCGCTTGGGTGATCGTCACGTAGATAAACGGCGTCAACTGAAGCAATGTTTCAACCTCAGGCAACAACTGAGGATACACTTCCCCAATCGCGCCTCTCAGTTCACTGGCTACATCCTCGGAGATGACCAACTCGATCTCCCGATTGATTGCATCGGTAATCAGGCGAGCCGATCCGCCAGTAGGCGAGTAAATCGCTGCGAAGAGAACGCTGGTGTCAACGAAGAAGCGGATCATGACCGCTTGCGGTGTGATTTGGGCGACTTCGCAGCGCCATACTTTCGCGCAGCGGTTCTGGCGCGCGCCCTGCGACCAGCCTTCATCAAATCTTCAAGCGTCACACCGTGAGCTTTCAATTCTTTGGCAATTTGCACCATAGCCTCGCGGGCCACTACCTCGGCAGGTTTCAGGAGCACGCCTTCAGCAGTCAATTCAGCGGTCAGCAGTGAGCCGGCTTCTAGTCCCAATTTCTGCCTGATGTCAACCGGCAGAGTGATTTCACCCTTGCCTCGCACCCGAATGGTTTCTCTCGTCATATTGGCTGGCATTCTAACATTCGGAAAGTCGGAATTTCCGACCGCAGCGAGCTTGACAGACGCTCATGGCAGGAGTCAATATCGTCACTCCACCCACCCGAACGTTCGCGTCACGGCTTTTTGCCAGCCGCGATAGAGCCGGTCGCGCGTAGCGTCGTCCATGCTCGGCTGCCACGTCTTGTCGGCGCGCCAGTTCGCGCGCAGGTCCTCGACGTTGCGCCAATAGCCGACGGCCAGCCCGGCTGCGTAGGCTGCGCCCAGCGCCGTGGTCTCGCTCACCGTGGGGCGGATGACCGGCACGTTCAAGATGTCGGCCTGGAATTGCATCAGCAGCTCGTTGTGCACCATGCCGCCGTCTACCTTGAGGGATTGGAGATTGGAGATTGGAGATTGGTTTGATAACCTCCAATCTCTAATCTCCAAACTCGCCTGGATGTCTCGATTCATCGCGTCGAGCACGTCGCGCGTCTGGTAGGCGGTGGCCTCGAGCGCGGCGCGGGCGAGGTGCCCTTTGTTCACGTAGCGCGTCAGGCCGGCGATCACGCCGCGGGCGTCGTCGCGCCAATAGGGCGCGTATAGGCCGCTGAACGCCGGCACGAAGTAGATCCCGCCGTTGTCCTCCACCGAGCGCGCCAGCGCCTCGATCTCGTTCGACTGCCGAATGAGGCCGAGGTTGTCGCGCAGCCATTGCACCAGCGCGCCGGTGATGGCGATCGAGCCTTCGAGGGCGTAGACCGGCTTCGCGTCGCCGAGCTTGTAGCCCATGGTGGTGAGCAGGCCGTTCGACGACGGCACGGGCACCTCGCCGGTGTTCATCAGCATGAAGCAGCCGGTGCCGTAGGTGTTCTTCGCTTCGCCCGGCGTGAAGCACGTCTGGCCGAACAGCGCGGCATGTTGGTCGCCCATGTCGCCGGCCACCGGCACGCCCTCGCGCGTTGCGCCGTAGACCTCGGACGAAGAGGCAATGCGCGGCAACATGGCGCGCGGGATGTCGAAATCGCGCAGGATGTCTTCGTCCCAGTCCAGCGTCGCCAGGTTCATCAGCATGGTGCGCCCGGCGTTGGTCACGTCGGTGACGTGCTGGCCGGTGGCGTTCCAGATCAGCCAGGTGTCCACCGTGCCGAACAGCAGTTCGCCGTTCTGGGCGCGGGCGCGCGCGTTGGGTATGTTGTCCAGCAGCCACTTGAGCTTGGGGCCGGAGAAGTAGGTCGCCAGCGGCAGGCCGGTCTTGGCGCGATAGCGATCCTGGCCGCCGTCCTTCGCCAGCTCGGCGCAGATGCTGGCGGTGCGCGTGTCCTGCCAGACAATGGCGTTGTAGATTGGCTTGCCGGTCGCCTTCTCCCACACGATGGTGGTCTCGCGCTGGTTGGTGATGCCGATGGCAGCGATGTCGGCGCTGCGCGCATTGGCCCGTGCTAGCGCCTCGGCGAACACGCTCTGCGCGTTGGCCCAAATCTCCATCGGGTCGTGCTCGACCCAGCCGGGCTGTGGGTAGATCTGGCGGTGCTCCTGCTGCGCAGTCGCGACCGGCTGCCCTTCGTGGTTGAAGAGGATGCAGCGTGTGCTGGTGGTGCCCTGGTCTATTGCGGCGATGAACATGGCTCTTCGCGTTTTGAGGTTTGAGGTCTCAACATCAATTCGGGACAAGGAACGTCCTTGCGATTGAGCTCGCAGCCACCAAGCTCATGAAAGGGAATTCCATCACAAGTTTAGTCGAAACCTGCTTGGTCGAGCGCACGTTCGGCACGCTATTTGAGGACAAAGCCCATTTGTCGGAATGCATGTTCGAGGAGCTGCCGGAGACCTGTAAGCATCTAACCAATTATCAAGTCATCAAGCTCATTAAGAAACTTGAAGAACCAGTTGATGGGCAAGCTAATGCCATGCAGGCACACCGTTGTTGATCAACTCAAGGAACTCCGCGGATTGAGCACTTCTGTCATCGCGGACCAATCAAATTCCTATCTCTCAGAGTGATGGGTAGCTCAACATGGGCCGAGGCCGTTGCAGTAATGCGATAGATCGCGCCCTCTCCGAAATCTGCGACAAACAGGCTGCCATCCATTCCTACAACTACTGCCACTGGATTCTTCAGCCCTTGGGCAAAATAGTGCCACTTTGCCGCATAGCTGCCATCGGCCAACTTGGATAATTGTATCCGCACTAACTGGCCGGTGTTCCAGAGTGCAACGAAAGCGTTGTCTTGAAATGCTTCGGGAAACTGGTGGCCGTTGTAGAATGCTATGCCTGTTGGCGAGACATGTTGTGGGAAGATAACAACCGGTCCTCGCCAGGCGGCATTTGGCGGGGGCTCACCAAAGTTTGGGAAGCCATACTGTCCACCTTTGACGATGTGCTTCAACTCATCGCCCGGAGTAGTGCCTTCCCAGTTCGGTGCGTTGTCCGTCACAAACAAGTCGCCGGCAGAATTGAATGCCATTCCATAAGGATTGCGCACTCCATAGGCAAATTCTTGTAAGTCGCTTCCATCTGGATTGACCGACCAAATGCGCGCCGCCAACGGATTTGTCTCTGGGCTTGCATTCGTAGTGGAGCCAACGCCGAAGTACACGCGTCCGTCGGGTCCGAATGCTAATCCATGGTTCGCATGGAGTGGATACAGATAAGCGGGCAGATCGGTTACTATGTCTTTGGACCAGTCCGCTCGACCGCGCTTGGCCGTATCGCGAAGGATTGTAAGCTTGCCAGCTTGTTGCACGTATAGATCATTGCCGTGCCAGGCGAGAGCTGTCGGCTTGTCCAACCCATCAGCAAAAACGGTCATACGATCCGCACGACCAACATGCCGTGAATCGTGCAGGATAATGATCTTGCCTCCCAGTAATGCTACATACAAATTCCCATCAGGGCCAAAAGCCATCGCCGATGGCGCTTCGATGCGATAGTCGTAGTAATACTCGATATCAAAACCCTGCAGAAGCATGATTCCGCCCCTGTGCTCCGGCGAGTGCACTACTGCGGTCTGGGCTAGACTAGATTTCACCAACAGATTCACGCCTGCAAGCGAAGCGGCAAGTAACACGCTCGGCGCCAGCCAGATAACCCAACTTTTGCTCGTATGAAGAAACCTGAGCGCACTGGCAATTAACACGCCAGAGACCGCGATGCCCACCAACAATGGCAGTGCGATCTTTGCGACAGTGCGCACCATATCGAGTAGGTTGATGTCAATCAAAGACGCGCCATCAGGAGTTTTGACTGCGAAACTTAGGATAGCCATCGTGCTGATGATTAGAGCGCCAAAGATGGCAAACAAGACCCCACTCAGGCGGCGCTGATCCTCGTATAGCCTTGCGATAAGGACACCTAACAGCAGGGCAGTCACGGATAGGCCACATAACAGCAACCATAGATACTCAATAATCCTAAATTCAAGCATCCCTGGAAATAACCTTCGAAACTAGCGGCTTCACAAGTTCAAAGCGAAGGCTTATGTCAACCTTCTGTCATATAAGCGTGTAAGTCAGTTTAAGTGTCGGAGAGGATGCCAATATCTGCAAAAGTTCAGATTGACGCGGACCACTTTATGATTCAATTGATACATAAATATATATATAACCCAGACAGGGAATGTCACCATAATCTCGTCACTTGCTTTATTTGAATCGAGAGCAGTCAATTGCTAGTGCTAGCGGCGACTTTACTCCGTTGGGCGTGTTTGACATTATCTGAAGCACCTGCTACGAACTGCTGGGCCAGTGATGCTGAGATCAATGGATGACATTAAGAGCTATTTATGATTGAGCGTTTGCATCATTACAGCACAGCCTGATTTTCTTGTTGATGTTATGTATAAGCTAATTGCCTGCTGTCACCAGTGCGAGAAACCTTTACTTGACGTAACTAAACTGGTTACACTGCTCTGGCTTAACCTGAACTAACGTTTCTGAGTTTTGAGTTGACGATCGCTGATGGCCAGGTCTCGCCTAGTGAGGAAGTATGATTCAAAGCTTAAAACTCAAACCCGATTAGAATCCAACTCATCATGATCCACATTAGCGATGCGCAGATCAAGCAGTATCAAGACGAAGGCTACTTCATCCTCGAGCGCGTGATCCCGGAGCATCATCTTGAGATGCTGCGTGCGGAGT
>JANWYN010000131.1 GCA_025055235.1 Candidatus Roseilinea sp.
CGTTCATGATGACCGACCCGGTGAACAACGCAGCGACGGCCGTGCCGCCGATGAGCGAATACAAGCCATGCACCGGGCTGACGCCGGCCAGCAGACCGTTGGCCAAGTCGCCCGGCACGGTGACGATGGCCATGATCAGGCTCGATACGACTTCACTTAGGAAAGTCTTACGGTCGGTCTTGAGGTCTTTGATCGCCATGCCGGTTCACAGTTGAGACGCTTTGGCAATAGCACGTGGCGACTCAACAAAGGACGGGCATCCAGATCCCGTGTATCGGTGGATTCCCGCTTGCGCGGGAATGACTCTGATGAATCTCGCATGTCAGCCGTGACTCAGTTTTGTATCAAGAACCGGCGTCGGTCGCGCGTGAGTACGCCTCGATCGCCTGGCGATTCGTCGCAAAGCGGCGCGATTCGGGGATGGCTTCGTCCAATTCATATGTCTCGAGGAAGCCGATCACGATCGGATTGGCCCGCGCCAGCGCGAAGACGATGCCGCGCTTGCTCAAATAATCGTGCGCGACGCGAAGCGCCTCGGCGCCGGTCGTATCCACGTCGTTGATGGCCTCGGCGTCCAGCACGAACCAGCGCACCTTTTCACCTTGCGCCTCGACGTCCTCGATCAAATGCTCGACTTCTTCGGTGAAGGCGTTGGCGTTGGCGAAATAGAGCGACGAGCTGAAGCGATACACGATCAAGCCGGGCAGCGTGCTCGATGGATGCGACTGAGCCGCTGCCTCGACGAGTGCACCTTGCGCATCGGGCTGCACTTGCAACACGGCGGTGTGCGGTTTGGAAGCGCTTCCAACGACGACGATGGTGCTGAGCAGGAACGCGATGACGACGGCGGGCAACGCGCCGAGCACGAGCACGCTCAGCAGCGCGACGATGGCGATGAAAAACTCGCTGCGACGCTGGTGGAACAGCTCCTTCAATTCGCCAACTTCGATCAGCGACAGCACGGCGTTGGCGACGATGCCGCCCAGCGCCGCGTTGGGCAGCAGCGCCAGCAGCGGCGAGAAGAACAACAAGAGAATCGCCACTACGCCTGCCGCGACGAGGCTGGGGAGCTGGCTGCGCGCGCCCGCCCCATCCATGGCCGCCGTGCGCGACGCGCTCGATCCCACTACGAATGCACCGGTCAAACCGGCCGCCGCGTTGGCTGCGCCGAAGGCGAACATCTCCTGGTCTGCATCGAGCTTGTCGCCGTACTTTTGCGCGTACTTCCGCCCGATCAGCAGGCCCTCTGCCAGCGTCACGCCGCAGATCGCAAGCGCGCCAGGCAAGAGTTTCACGTAATCGCCGAGCGCGAGTTGCGGCCACACCGGCGTCGGTAGGCCGGATGGAACCGCGCCCAGCACGCTCACGCCGCGCGCGTCCAAGTTGAAGATGGCAACGACCGCCGTCATCAACACGAGCGCGATCAACGCGCCGGGCAACCGGGGCGCGTAGCGCTTGAGCAGGCGGATGATGGCGACGCTGCCGACGCCGATGGCCACGGCATACAGATTCGCTTCGGGGATCTTGCGGATCAGCTCGATCACCTCGCGGAAATAGCCCTCCGCCTCGAGCGATACGCCCATGATCTTCTTCAGCTGGCTGGTGAACACCTCGATGCCCAGGCCGGTGATGAAGCCGATGAGCACGGCGCGCGAGAGGAAGTTGGCGAGAAAGCCCAGCCGGAACAGCCAGAACAGGAAGAAGATGAGCGCGCACAACAGCGCCAGGCCAAATGCGAGTTGCACGTAGCGCGGGTCATCCGGCGCAGCCAGGCTCGCCAGCAGCCCGCCGATGAGCGCAGCGATGGGCGCGTCGGGGCTGGCGACGAGGTTGCGCGACGTGCTGAACAGCGCGAACGCAATCATCGGCGCGATGGCGGCATACAGCCCGACAACCGGCGGCAAGCCGGCCACCTGCGCATAGCCGATGTTGAGCGGGATCATCAACGCGGCCAGCGTGACGCCGGCGATGATCTCTTTCGGGACCTCTCGAACGCCGCGAATGCCCCGCAGAAAGGTCGGTGGGCGCAGTTTCTTTTGCGCGGGATGACCTTGCGATAGTGGCGCGTTGATCGTCGTCATGGGCTGCCTTCGTTGCTCACACCCCAAGGTGCTACCCCTGCGCTAGGATCGCAGCCAGCACGATGGTCACGCCGACGCCAGCCAGTAGCAGGCTCTCCTTTACCGGCTCGGCGTCGGCGTATTCGGTCTGGTTAACAACCCAACACCAAAGCGAGGGCGCTTACGCCTCGTCTTCGATGCCCGCTATTGGCGCGCCAGTGCCACGCGGATCTCGGCCTCATGGTCTACGATGTGCTCGCCCGACACGTCGTAGACGACCTTGTGGATCTTGCCGGTGAACGGGAACGGCGGTGTGTACTCGTTCGTCACGGGCGCACCGGCATCCACCCCGATATTCACTCCGGAGGCCAGCCCCATCGCGAGCGGGATGGTCACCGGAAGTTCGCCGCCGCCGGCAGGCTTGCCGTCAATGAACAGCTTCGCCTTGCCCGGCGTACCTTTGCCTTTCATCGGCTCGGCCTCACCGGTCGGCTCGAACTCGAAGCTCAGCGCATGCCGGCCCGCCGGCACGTCCCGATCGCTCACGATGTGGAAGTAACGCTCGGCGACGTAGTTGTAGGTGTAGCGCAGCTTGCCGTCCTTGATGAAGAAGGTGAACCCGCCGTCAACGCCACCCTGGGCGACGAGCACACCCTCGGCCCCGCCCTTGGGGATGTCTACGATTGCGGTGATGGTATGCGGGCGATTGAGGATGCGCGGCGCGCTGACAGCCGGGATCTCTTGTGTGCCGGGGTAGTAGATGTATCGGTTGCGGTCCTTTGCGATGACCGGCCGTGCCTCAGCAAGCCGTTGCTGGCCGCGTGAATCCAAGGGCAGCACGTTGTACTTCCCGGCCTCGACATACCACAGGGCGATCATTTCGATGAGTTTGGACCGGTGAGTAGCTGCGAGGTTGTGGTTCTCGGCGAAGTCTTCGGCGACGTGATAAAGCTCCCAGCCATTCGCGTCGAGCTCGGTCAGGGTGTCGGCCGTGATCGGCGTGCCGAACGGTTTGCCGGCCTCCGCAAAGGACGGGCCTGGCCAAGGGCAGACCGCGCGCCAGCCATCGTGGTAGATCGCGCGGTGGCCGAACATCTCGAAGTACTGCGTGATGTGTTTCGACGGCGCCTTCGCATCGTCGAAGGTGTGGGCGAAGCTCAC
>JANWYN010000116.1 GCA_025055235.1 Candidatus Roseilinea sp.
TCTGGAGCGCATGCTGCAGGTCATCCCCGAACCGCGCCCGACGCTGAAGCCGCATGCGCCGCGCATGTTGGTCATCAATGTTGACCCGGAGAAGCTCGGCTCGGTGATTGGGCCGGGCGGCAAGACCGTGCGCTCGATCCAGGATCAGACCGGCGCGAAAATTGACATTGAGGACGATGGGCGCGTCTTCATCTCCTCATCTGATGGCGCCGGCGCCGAGAAAGCCCGCGAGATGATCGAGAGCATGACCGGTTCGGTGACCCTGGGCGGCATCTACACCGGCAAGGTGGTGCGCATCACCGAATTCGGCGCGTTCGTCGAGATCATGCCGAAGACGGATGGCATGGTGCATGTGTCACAACTTAGCGATCATCCCGTGCGCAACGTGGCCGACGAGGTGAAAGTCGGCCAGGAAGTGACGGTGATGGTGATCGGCAACGACAACGGCAAGATCCGCCTCAGCCGCAGGGCCGTGCTGGAGGGCATGACGCTGGAAGAGGCGCAGGAAGCCGATCGCGCCGGCGGGCGCGGCGGTCCGCGCCGCGATGGCGGAAGCCGCAGCAGCCACGGCGGCGGGCGCGAACGAGAACGCGAACGCCGGCCACCCTTGCGCCGCAGCGGGCCGGATCGCCACCGCGGCTAGGACGAACGAACCTCGTGAACGCGACGTTCACGAGGTTTTTGTTTGCCGTGAGGGTGGGCTCTATCCCTTCACTGCTCCTTCGAGCATCGCATGGAAGAAGGCATTGCGCGTGAACAGGAAGATAACCACCACCGGAATCATCACCAGCACACACGCCGCAGCAAGCGCGTTATACGACGAGAGCGATTGCGCAATGAAGTCATACACGCCGTACATCGCCCCGCGCAGATCCTGTCGGCTCATCAGCAGATAGTTGGCAATGAACTCGTTCCACACGCCGACGAACGTGAGCAGGAAGATGGATAGCAGGCCAGGCAACGCCAACGGCATCACCACGCGCCACAACGCGCCAACCGGCGAGCAGCCATCAATCTTGGCCGCCTCCTCCAGCTCGCGCGGGATAGTGTCGAAGAAGCCTTTGATGATCCAGATCGCGATCGGCAGCTCGAAGCCGATGTAGACCACGATCATGTACAGCCGCTCCTCGTAGCCGGGGAAAGCACGCCGGATGGCGTTACCCATCTGCGCCATGGCCAGCAGCATGGTGAGGATCGGCACACCGGCCAGCGTCAGCAAGCCCACCATTATCAAGCGTCGTAAGCGGAAGCGATAACGCGAATACACGTAGGCCGACATCGCCGCGATGAGCGTGACGAAGGTCGCCGAGGCAAAGGCATAGAGGATTGTGTTCGGTAGATAGGTGGTGAAGATGCGCCCAGTGATCTGGAAGCCAAGGGGCGCACTTGGATTGGGCTGCAGCAGGATCACGCGCCCGTAACCTTCAAGCACGAAGCGGCAGGCCGCGAGGTTGAAGTTGCCCGCCTCGTCGTCGCAGGGCAGGAAGACCGGCGGGGTGCGCCGCACGTCGCTCTGCTGTTTAAACGAGAGAAGCACCGTACTGAAGACCGGAAACAGCATGAGCGCGCACACCAGCAGAAGCGCGCCGCTGATCAACCACGGGCGCAGGCGCTTTTGTGGGCGATACGCGCTGGACGACATGGCAGTCAGAACCGTCGCTTGCGCCATCTAGCGTTCCTCCTGCGGCTGTGACAAGCGCAACGTCAGCAGCACCAGCGTCAAGTTGATCACGGTCATCACCACCGACAGCGCTGCCGCCAGTCCGAAGTCCAACCGTGCAAAGCCAATCGAGTAGAGCAGATAGCTCAACACCTCAGTGGCTGTGCCCGGGCCGCCACCGGTCAGGCTGAACACCATGCCCACGCCGTTGATGCCGCCCAGGATCAGATTGAATAAAGCCACGGTGAGCACCGGCAGGATGAGCGGCAGCGTGATGAAGCGAAACGATTGGCCGGCTGTTGCGCCATCCATTGCAGCGCTCTCCAGCACTTCGTTGGGCACGGTTTGCAGCGCGGCCAGGATCAGTAGTGTAATGAACGGCAGCACCTTCCAAGCAGAGGCGAAGATCAGGAAGATCAACGCAGGGGCGGGCGGAAAGTAAATGCCGGGGATAAGGGTCGGTGGGGGTGGCGTAGTGAGCACCGAGATGCCTCGCGGCGGGAACAAACTTGGATTGGCGAAGAACGGCGAGAACAAGCCATACTGTGGCACGACAAACAAGCGCCACACCACGCCGACGATCACGTCGCTGAGCACCCACGGGACGAAGATGACGGTGATGGCGAAGGCAGTCACCTTTACGCGCTGGCGCAAGAGCATTGCGATGAGCACCGCAAACGTCATCGCTAGCACGCAGTAGCCAACAAGAAAGATGGCCGTATGCCCGATGCTCTCGATGAACTGTCTGGTGCTGAATAGCCGCTGGAAGTTCTCTAGGCCGCGGAAGATGTAGCGCCCTGTGCCTGGCTCGATGCGCTGAAAGCTGAGATAAACCGTGAATAGCGCTGGGTAAAGCTGGATGGCAGCGATGATGAGCAGCCCCGGCAGCAGAAGCCAGAACGGCAGCGTGCGGTTGAAGTGCAGCCGGCCACGACCTGGACGAGCGCGTTGAGGTGAAGCGACAGACATCCTCAAGAAGCGGGCGCAGGCACTTGCGCCTGCGCCCACCGCAATTTTAGGCGTGGCATCGCCGAGGGGGAGGCGGCGACGCGGGATGCCTCAATTGCCTCTGTTGTATTCCTCCTCCGCTTTGGTCAGCTCGGCAGCAATGTCAGCGTCGGGACGAGCCTTGATCAGGTCGTAGATGGTATTGGTAATGATCTTCTTGGCCTCGGGGATGCGGCGGAGTGAGCCAAACCACGGCCGGCATGCACTGGCCTCACCTACAGCCTGCGCCTGCTTATAAAGCTCCGTCCGGAAGGCTGGATCAGCCCGCAGCGATGCGCTGGTCGGGAAGCCGCCGCCTGCGCTGACGATCCAGTCCACTGTGTTCTGCGGATCCATGATCCAGTTGATATAGGCTTTGGCACCTTCAACGTTTTTAGCCGTGCGCGGCACGACGAAGCCAAACAGGTCGAGCGAGCAGCCCGGCTTGTTGCCTTCCGTCGCGACGAACGGTGCAAGCGCGACAGCGTTGTCATTCACGGCTTCCTCGATGTTCGCATAGTCCTTGCCTGCAGGCGATTTGAGCGGGTTGAGATAGCGCACGGCGATGAAGAAGCCGGTGGGGAACGCGCCTGCCTTGCCTTGCTTGAACGCCTCTTCCTCCTCGAAATTGCCGGCGAAGACCGACTCAGATGACAGGCCGTTCTTCACCACCTCGCGCATAAATTCGATAGCCTTGATGTTCTCCGGAGTGTTGAGTTTCAGATTGCCTTGGCCATCGTCGTACCTACCACCGAACGACGAGATGACCTGATAGAAGTAGCGGCCGGCCGCCTCGCCGTCGAATGCGGTGCTGCCCCAATAGGTCAACGCATAGTTGCCATCCTTCGACAACTCGCCGCCGACTCGGAGCAGTTCCTCCGGCGTCTTGGGGAAACCGTCTTTGTAGAAGTCGGTGTAGTAGTACACCAGCCACGGCGATTCGCTGATCGGGATGCACATCAACTTGCCGTCCACGGTGCAGGCTTCAACGGCCTGTGGGTCCAGGTCGGAGAACCATGGCTGCTCCCTGGCCCACTCGACATCCTGGATCGTGTTGTTGAGCAGATACGTCGGCAGGTGGGTGATGTCGAATTGCATCACGTCGGGCACGTCGCCGCCGCTTTGCACTGCCGTCACGAGATCGAGCACGAGGTTGTAGTCGCGCGGAACATTCTCCCACTTGAATCGGCCGGCGTGCGCTTCGTTGAACAGCGGAATAGTCTTGGCGATGTAGAAGTTGCCAACGCGCTCGTTGGCCTGCGGGTCGGTGTTGTTCTGGTCATAGTAATACCAGGTCGTGACGACGGATTCGCCGCCTTGTGCCGCGGGCGCAGTAGGCGCTTCGGTCGCAGCTGGAGCAGCCGGCGCTGCCGGGGCCGCAGGCACCGCAGGAGCAGCGCAGGCAGCCAGCAAGGACAAAGTAAGCGTCAAACTGGCGACGATGAGGGAACGCTTTTTGAACGTCATTTCAAATCTCCCGTGCAGTCAAACAGGTTAGTCATCTGATAGATGGTGATTGCGCAAGCGCAGTCACCGTAGCCGTCAGCGCCGCCGATCAAGATCGGCGTTTGGATGCGTCTTGAGTCGAGATACGCGTTTGAAACGCACTTCCTCTGCCATCACCTCCTCGATCAGAGTTCGCGCTCCTGCAATGGATCGAAATACTCTCGCCAGTAGACCACTTTGTCGCCGCGCAGCTCGAAGACGATTGCATCCTCCATGACGTGGGTGTAGCCGTCGGACTTGCGCGTCTCGGCGAAACTCCATTCGAGTGCGCCTATCCTGCCGTCACAGTCGAGGATCACGCGTTTCACCACGATCCTGATGTTGGTGTAATTGGCGTTGAACGCAGCGCCCGCGTCGTAGATGGACTGCTTGCCCACGAATCGGCCCGCTGGCGCGATCATGACGGCATCGTCAGCGAAATGGGAGATCACCGCCTCATTGTCCTGGCGCATCATGGCGTCGGCCATTTGCTCGATCTTCATGCGGACTTGGTCATAGCTCAGTGTCACACTTTCGCTTTCTATATGTGAAGAAGTTCGAGCCACGAGGCCTCCCTTATCAGCGAAGATTAAATTTCTTCGAGGCTAGATCCTAGCATCGGTGACTGTAGCTGTCAAATCAAGATTAAAAAAGTTGAGTTTTGTAAAAACACTATTGACGATCTGCAACGACTACGAGAAGTAAGACAAGTCTCCGTGAGTGATGCTAAACTCGCCAACTGTGAAGAAGCCTCAGGCCAATGTTAGATGCAAGGCTAGCCGAAGCGCCGATAGTCAAACTGACGCCAAAGCGACGCGCGCGCCGACCGGCGTGATGGGTGCACGCATTCGTCAGCGGCGCAAGGAACTCGGCCTCGGGTTGCAACAACTGGCTGAGCGCACCGGGCTGACTGCCAGCTTCCTCAGTCTGGTCGAGCGCAACCTTACTGGCCCTTCGCTCGATTCGCTACGACGCATCGCTGAGGCGCTGGACGTACCGCTTTTCTACTTCGCTTGGGCAAACAGCCACAACCCTGTCGTGCGTCGCAATCAGCGCGTGTTACTCACCTTCCCGAAGGAGAAATTGACGAGCGAGCTGCTCGTGCCGAATTTGCGCGGGCGGTTAGAAGTCTTTATCTCGCGCGGCAAACCGGGGACTGGCAACATCGCGCGCATCCCTGCTCAAGATTCAGAGGAAGTGATTTACGTGATGAAAGGTACTTTGCGCGTGCAGCTGTATGAGACGGAATACGAACTCAACGCCGGCGACAGCATCTACTTTCATACCAGCGCGCTGCGTGAGATCCACGTGCAAGGCAAGCGAGAGGCGATGTGGCTGACAGCCATCACGCCACCAGTGCTGTGAGGATAGCTCCCGTTCGCTGTAACTCTTCCACCATCTACTGCCGCCAAGATAGTTGGTAGCCTCAAGCTATCAGCATTGCCTCAGCCACCGTCTGCAACTTTGTCGCCGGCTCGGCATATCGGCCATCCTGGCCGAACTGCCCGGCATACAGCCGTGCGTAGAGCCCGTTCGCAGCCAACAACTGCGCGTGCGTGCCGCGCTCAACCACTTCGCCGCCGCTGATCACCAGGATTTGGTCGGCGTCGCGAATGGTGCTCAGCCGGTGGGCGATCACAAAGCTGGTGCGACCGGCCATCAGCCGGCGCATCGCTTCCTGGATGTGTTGTTCGGTGCGCGTGTCCACGCTGCTGGTCGCCTCGTCGAGGATAAGGATGCGCGGGTCGGCCAGGATCGCGCGCGCGATGGCCAACAACTGGCGCTGTCCCTGGCTCAGATTACTGGCGCGCTCGGACAACAGCGTGTCGTAGCCATGCGGCAGGCGCTGGATGAACGCATCGGCGTTGGCTAGCTTGGCGGCGGCGATCACGTCTGCGTCGCTCGCGTCCAACCGGCCGTAGCGGATGTTCTCCAGCACCGTGCCGGTGAACAGAAACGTATCCTGCAGCACGATGCCGAGTTGTCGCCGCAGCGCCTCGCGGTCGAACTCGCGGATGTCGCGACCGTCAATCATGATGCGCCCGCTATCCACATCATAGAAGCGCGTGAGCAGGTTGATGATCGTGGTCTTGCCGGCGCCCGTCGGTCCGACCAGCGCGACCATCTGGCCTGACCGGGCGTGCAGGCTGACGCGCTTGAGCACCGGCACGTCGGGCGTGTAACCGAAACTCACCTCCTCGAAGACGACTTCGCCGCGGATCGGCGCAGCCGGTTTGGGTGCGTCTGCGCGGCGTTCACCCTCGATCTCCGGCGTTTCGTCCATCACCGCGAACACGCGTTCCGCCCCGGCCACCGCCGACTGCAGCGCGGCATAGAGCGTGGCCAGCTCGTTGAGCGGCCGGCCGAACTGCCTCGCGTAGGTGATAAAACTGGCGATCATGCCCACAGTAGCCAGCCCTTGCACGGCCAGGACGCCGCCGACGCTTGCCACTACGGCCAGGCCGAGGTTGTTCACGCAGTTCATCGTCGGCCCCAGGAAGCCGGCGAAGATTTGCGCGCGCGTTGCCGCCTGGCGCAACGCGGCGTTTGCCGCGTCGAATTGGGCGATGACTGCCGGCTCACGCCCATACGCCTTGACGACCCGCTGGCCGGTGATGGTCTCCTCGATCAGCGCGTTGAGCGCGCCCAGCGACGTTTGCTGCTGGCGAAAGCCCGTCCGCAGCCGGGGAGCGAGCCACCGGTTGAGCGCCAGCGACATTCCACCGATTGCGGCGATGCTGACGATTGCCAGGACGGGGTTGATCCACAACATGATCGCTGCAACGCCGAGCATGCCCAATGCACCCGAGACGATTTGCACGACTCCATCGGACAACGCCTGGTTCACGCTCTCCACGTCGTTGGTGAGCCGGCTCATCAAGTCACCGTGCGGGCGTTGGTCGAAAAAGCGTAGCGGCAGCGCCTGCAGGCGGCAAAACAGGTCGTTTCGAATGTCGCGCACAGCGCGCTGCGATGCGCCGGCCATGATGTAGCTCTGCAGCCACGTCAGCGACGCGCTCAGGACATACAGGCCGAGCATGAGCAGGCTGATGTGCGCCAGCCCCGGCAGGTCGCCAGAGACAACGTAGGCATCAATTGCATGACCGAGCAGATGCGGCAGAGCGACGTTGATGGCCGTGCTAACGATCACCAGCGCCGCCGTAATGAGCAACGCGACGCGCTGCCGTCGCAGATAGCCCCACAGCCGGGCGACGGCGCCGCGCGCGTCTCTGGCCTTCTCGACTTTGCCAGGCATGCGCGGCGGGCCCATACCCATACGGCCCAGCAGGGGCGGTGGTTCGTTGGGCGACGATGGATTACGCATGGGCCTGGACTCCATTCCCCATCTGGGACTGATAAATCTCGCGGTAGATCGCACTGTTCGCCAGCAACTGGTCGTGTGTGCCTTGCGCCATGACGCGCCCGTTGTCCAGCACCAGGATGTGATCGGCGCTCACTACGCTGCTGATGCGCTGGGCGACCACGACACGCGTCGGCGCAATGGGCCAGGCATCCAGGGCCGCCTGGATCCTAGCCTCGGTGGCCGTATCCACGGCGCTGGTGCTATCGTCGAGCACCAGCACAGCCGGCTTCATCAGCAGCGCGCGGGCGATCGCGATGCGCTGCTTCTGCCCGCCCGACAAGTTGACACCGCGCTGGCCCACGACGGCATCGTAACCATCCGGTAGGCGACTGATGAACTCGTGCGCTTGGGCCATCTTCGCCGCGGCGATCACCTCGTCATCGCTGGCATCCGGCCGGCCGTAACGAATGTTGTCGCGAATCGTGCCGCTGAAGAGCACCGACTCCTGTAGTGCCACGGCGACGGACCTGCGCAGCGTCGCCTGGTTCACCCGGCGTACATCCACACCATCCAGCGTCACCCTGCCACCGGTCACGTCGTAGAAGCGCGGGATGAGACTGACCAGGCTGGTCTTGCCGGCGCCGGTCGCCCCGAGCACGGCCAGGGTCTGTCCCGGCTCGACGGTGAAGCTGACACCTTCGAGCACGGCGTCGCGCCCATCCTTCGCATAGCTGAAGCTGACCTCTTCGAGGGCCAGCCGGCCGCGCGGTGCGAACGTCGTCAGCGCATCGGGCACATCAGCGACCTCCGGGACGCTATCCAGCACCTCGTTGATTCGTTCGGACGACGCAGCCGCGCGCGCGACGCGCACCACGAGCATGCTGGCCTGGATCAACGCCATCAGCGACATGGTCAGATAGTTGATGAAGGCGATGAGCTGGCCGACTTGCAGGTCGCCGGCCCGGACGCGCACGCCACCGAACCACAGCGCAGCAATGACGCCAGCGTTGAGCAGCAGCATCATCAGCGGCATGGTGACGGCACCGATGCGCACGGCGGCGATGTTGCGCTCCATCAGCGCGTCGTTGGTCCTGCCGAAGCGCTCGCGCTCATATTCGCGGCGCGCGAACGCCTTGACTACGCGCACGCCGGCCAGGTTCTCCTGCATCACCGTGTTCAGTGCATCGAGTCGGCGCTGCACTTCGCCGAACAGCGGGAAAGTACGGTTGATGATGACGACCAGCGCGAGGATCACAACCGGAAAGAGCACGACGAAGACGAGGGAGAGTTGCGGGCTGGTGATGACGGCCAGGATCAGCCCGCCGATCATCAGCATCGGCACGCGCACCATGACGCGCAGCAACATCATCACCAACTCGGTCACTTGCGTCACGTCGTTGGTCAGCCGGATGATCAGGCCGCCGGTCTCCAAGCGGTCGAGGTTGCCGAACGAGAGCGATTGCACCTTGCGGAAGAGTGCGCTGCGCACATCGGCACCGAAGGCTTGGCCGGCGCGGATGGCGAACACGGCACAGCCGACGCCGAAGCCCAACCCGGCCAGCGCTGCGACAACCTGTAACAACCCGGTCGTCACGACGACGCCCAAGTCGCTCTTGGCGATGCCCTCGTCAACGATATGCTCGATCAGGCGCGGCTGCGTCAGGTCCATCGCCACTTCGAGCACCATCAGTAGCGGCGCCAGCGTTGCCCAAACCCAATATGGCTTGAGGAAGCGTGCGAGTCGCAACGAATCGCGCATCCGCCCTACTCCTCACGCGCTGCCTGGCGCGCGGCACGCTCGCGTGCGTTCTCCAACATGCGCTCTACCTGTCCCGCTTCGGTCTGCATGCCCTCGACCAATTCGCGCAGCAATTTGTGCAGCTTCTCAGCTTTAGCATCGCCCATCGCCTCGAGGCTGCGCCGCAAGGCGTCATAGTCATCAGGGCGAATGCGTGCCAGAAGTTCGCGGCCTTTTGGCGTGAGCGCCAGCGGCGTGCGCCGGCGGTCGTTGGGGTCGGGCGTGCGGACAAGCAAGCCCTCGGCTTCGAGCTTGTCCACAGCGGCGACCAGGGTCGAGCTGGAAGCCGGCAGCCGGGCGCTCAGCTCGCTCATGGTGCGGGGCTGCACGTCTAGATGGCGCAACACGGCGACTTGCAGAGCGCTGGCGTTGGGCCAGACGGCACCGGCGCGCTGCTCGATTTCGCGCACGGCCATCTTGTGGCCGAGCGTGAGCAGTGCGCGGATTTCGTTGATGGTGAGTTGGGAAATCATCCGATGCAAATATCTCGTATACGAGCGATTTGTATCATAATTATGCAGGTGCGAACGGAATTGTCAAGGGTCAGATTGTTAGGGGGTGTAGCTGACGCCCATAAATCTGCGCTACACCCGTTTTAGCACAGAGGGCAAGGCGCCCTTGCCCTATCGCACCACGCCCACGCACATGCCATCGCCGATCGGCACGAGCAGCGACAGCAAGCGCGGATCGGCGGCCATGCGCCGGTTGAAGGCGCGGATGGCCAGAACAAAATCGCGCTCATCCTCTGGCGGCGATGGGTCCCACGCTAAGCCATGCGCCGAGGCGTTGTCGCCGACGATCACCCCGCCTTTGCGCACGAGGGCGAGCGCGGCGTCTACGTAGTCCAGGTATTCGGCTTTCTCCGCGTCAATGAAAGCGAGGTCGAACGGCGCTTCGTTCGCCAGTTGCGGTAGGATCGTTCGCGCGTCGCCCTCACGCACCTCGACGCGATCGGCCAAGCCGGCGCGGGCGACGTTCTCGCGCGTCGTCTGCGCGTGCAATGGATCGCGTTCGATAGTGATGAGCTTGCCGCCGGGCGGCAGGGCGCGCGCCATCCAGATCGTGCTGTAGCCGAACAGCGCGCCGACCTCGAGGACTTTCTTCGCGCCGGTCGCGCCCATCAGGATCTGCAGGAACTTGCCCTGCTCCGGCGCGATGTGGATTTGTGGGATGCCCTTGGCCTCGGCCTCCGCCGGCAAGCGCTTGAGCAAGTCGTCTTCAGCAGCGAACATTTCGACGATGTATGCGTATAGTTCTTCGGTGATCGGTGTGCCTTTCATGCGCCGATCATAGCCCGATCGCACCGGTCAGGCCGCTCGGAGCGGTCTGGCCGCCTATGAGTTGGGTATCATTCACGCCTTGAATGGACGCGAACCACCTGATCCGCATGCGCGAGCGCCGGCGCCGAGCGCGCCGCACCGGGCCGATGCAGCGCATGCTCCAGATCGCCGTGCCCGCGATGGTCGCGCTCCTGGCGATCGCGATCGCAATCCCCGCGACCGGCGTGCTGGCTGCAGGTGCGATCTACGCCTCGTTCACGCGCGACCTGCCCGACCCGACGCAGATCAAGAAAGTCGAGGAAGACTTCCAGACCACGAAGATCTATGACCGCAAGGGCGCGCTGCTGTACGAGATCATTGACCCGACCGGCGGCGACCGGCAGTGGACCGAGCTGACCGAGATCTCGCCCTACCTGCTGTGTGCCACGGTCGCCATCGAAGACAAGACGTTCTACGACAACCAGGGGTTCGACCTGCGCGGCATCGCGCGCGCGTTCGTCGCCAACCTGCAGGGCGGCGCGACGCAGGGCGGCTCGGGCATCACCCAGCAGCTCGTCAAGTCGGTGATCTTGCCACCGGAGGAACGCGCCGGCCCCGGCCGCACCACCGCCGTCAAGATCAAGGAAGTGCTGCTGGCTGCCGAGATCACCCGGCGCTACTCCAAGAACGACATCCTAGAGTGGTATCTGAACACCAACTTCTACGGTAACCTGGCCTACGGCATCGAAGCGGCTTCGCGGGTGTACTTCAACAAGAGCGCGAAAGACCTAACGCTGGCCGAGGCGGCGATGCTGGCGCCCATCCCGCAGTTCCCCAAGCAGAACCCGTTCGACAACCCGAACGAAGCCAAGTTCCGTCAGTCGCTGGTGCTGGACATGATGGTGGAGCGCAGCCAGCTCGGCGTGCCCGGCTGCAATGTGACGCAGAAGCAAGCCGCAGAAGCCAAGCTGCAACCACTGCAATACGCGAACCGGACGCAGCGCTTCAACATCCAAGCGCCGCACTTTTCGGTCTACGCCAAGGACAAGGCCGTGGAGCTGCTCGGCGATCACCTCGGCATCGGCGTGGAAACGGCGCGCCAGCTCGTCGAGCGCGGCGGGCTGAAGATCTACACCACGCTCGACCTCGATGTGGACAATCAGGTGCGGGCGCTGGCCAACCGGCACGTGGCGACGCTGCAGGCGCAGGGCCGGAACGTGAACAACGCCGCCGTCGTGGTGATCAAGCAGGATACCGGCGAAATCCTGTCCATGGTCGGCAGCCTGGACTATTTCAACGATGAGATTGACGGCAAGTTCAACGTCGCCACCGGCCTGCGCCAGCCCGGTTCGGCCTTCAAGCCGATCACCTATCTGGAACTGCTGCGCCAAGGTGCCTCGCCGGCCACGCTGTTCTGGGACGTGCGCACGGTGTTCGACACCGGCGGCGGAGAGCCCTACATCCCGGAGAACTATGACCGCAAGTTCCACGGCCCGGTGCGCATGCGCCAGGCGCTGGCGCGCTCCTACAACATCCCGGCAGTGGATGCGCTCAACCGCGCCGGCATCGGCAGCGTCATCCGGCTGGCACATCGCCTCGGCATCACCGACCTCGACCGCGGCCTGAATTTCTACGGCCTGGCGCTCACGCTGGGCGGTGGTGAGGTGAAACTGCTCGACCTGACCTATGCCTACGCCACCATTGCCAACGGCGGCTCGATGATCGGTGCGCCGCGCCCGGCCTCGCAGAAGAAATTCGGCTATCGCGACCTCGACCCGGTCGCCATCCTGCGCGTCGAAGACAGCAAGGGCAAGGTGCTCTACGAATACCGCCCGGCGATCAACCCCAACCTGCTGGGGCCGGACAGCGAGCGGCTGACCTACCTGCTCAAGAGCATCATGTCGGATCCGCAGGCGCGCGCCGCGGCGTTCGGCTACCCTTCTGTGCTCGATCTCTCCGGCCCACGCCCGGCTGCCGTGAAGACCGGCACGACCAATGACTACCGCGACAACTGGACGGTGGGCTTCACCACCGACTTCACCGTCGGCGTGTGGGTGGGCAACACCGACAACAGCCCGATGAGTCGGGGCGTGACCGGCCTCACCGGCGCTGCGCCCATCTGGCATGACGTGATGGAATACTTGCACGTGGGCCGCGAGATCCGCGACTTCCCGCGACCAGAGGGGCTGATCGAGCGACCGGTGTGCCAGATAGATGGCTTGGCGCCCAACGGGGTGTGCCCGACGGTGATGGAGTTGTTCATCCCCGGCACCGAGCCGAAGCAGCAGAGCACGATGGTGCAGCTCTTCCCGATCAACATCGAGACCGGCAAGCTGGCCCTGCCGGGCACGCCGCCGGAGCTGGTGGAGACGCGCCCGATGTATGTCTTCCCGCTGCAGGCGCAAGACTGGTATGCCTCGCTGAGCGACGAAGAGAAGGCTAAGACCCCACAAGCGCCGACCGACTTCGACACGCGCTTCGGCGGGCTGATCACCACCGGCGACGTGGCGATCAGCTACCCGGCTAACAATAGCTATATCAGCGCCGTGTTACCACCGGCGGCCGATCCGAACGCGCCCGTGGATCCCAACAACCCGCCGCCGTTGCCTCCTCCGGGTATCGTGCAGATTCGCGGCAACGCGCGCGGCGGCAACTGGATGGCGTATCGCGTGTCGTTCGCGCCGGGCTGGTCACCTGCGCCGGAGCAGTGGATTCAGATTGGCCCCGATCACCCGGAACAAGTGAGCGATGGCGTGCTGGAGAATTGGGATATCACTGCGCTGCCGCCCGGCCAGTACTCCCTCAAGGTCTCGCGCTTCGAAAGCGACGGCAACGTCGTGGAAGCCGTGACGCAAGTGACGATTGACAACACGCCGCCCAAGATCACGCTTGCGCAGCCGCGCCCCGGCGAATTCTTCAGCGCCGAAAAGGACGAGTGGGTCACCGTCACTGCTGACGTGCAGGACGATTACTCAATCAGCAAGGTGGAGTTCTTCGTCAACGGCGAGTTGTTCGCGACACGAACCGTCGCGCCGTTCACCATCAAGTGGACGATTCGCGCCGGCGGGCGCGTTGAGTTCTACGCAGTCGCTTACGACGGCGCCGGCAATCGCACCGAGAGCGAGCGCGTGAGCGTGAGCGTCGGACGCTGACCGGCATCACACCCTAAATCCCCATGAACTCGAAGATCCTGAACGCACCACGCGTGTGGTATCGCTGGATACGCCGCCCGGCCAAGGGGCTGCTCCAGCTCACGCGCTACAAGGAATACGTCCTATTCGTCACCGTCACCACGCTGCTGGGCGCCAAGCTGGGCGGCGGCACGTTCGACCATCGTCTGCTCATCGTCCTGGTCGCGAACATCCTGGTGGTGGGCTTCGCCTTCATGTACAACGACGTGGAGGACGCGCCGGATGACGCGCTGGACGCGAAGAAGGCGCGGCGTAACCCGATCAGCGCCGGCATGATCTCGCCGCGCATCGGCAAAGCCGCCTGCCTCGTCGTCAGCGCGCTGGTGCTCGGCCTGTATGCCATGCTGGGCGGGATGACGCTGCTGCTGGGCGCGTTGTGTCTGGCGCTGGCGTTCCTCTATTCGTGGCGCGTGGCGCGCCTGAAGGCCGTGCCGGTGGCCGACTTGCTCTCGCACGGCCTGTCGCTGGCCGGGTTGCAGTTCCTATGCGCCTACTTCGCCTTCGACCAGGGCAAGCCGTATAGCTGGTTGTTCTTCCTGTTCGTGATGCTGATCTCGGTCTACGGCGAGCTGAACAACGAGCTGCGCGACATCGAGGTGGATCGCAAGGCCGGCATTCGCCACACCGCCGACCTGATCGGCGTGCGCTGGACGAAGGTGTTGATGGTGGCGTCGCTGGTATGCGCTGTGGTGCTGCTGGCCCTCTTCCTGGCGATGGAGATGATCCCGCGCTGGCTGCTGATCGTGCCGCTGGTCGTGACGCCGATGCTGTTCGCCGAACAACTGTGGCACCTCATTCGCCGCGAGGCCGATGTGATGGATGACCGCGAGGACATGCACGATCCGGCCATCCTGGTCGGCCTGGTCACCTGCGTGGTGTGGTTCGTGGCGGATAAGATGCCGTATGTGCGGTTCTTCTGATGGTTAACCTGTTCATCCCGTCTTTCTTCGCCTAACACTTCATCCGCGTGCCGGCGGGGTCGAACAACGGCTCTGCGCTGACCGTCGCCGGCAGCCGCTCGCCGAAGTATTCGATCTCCACCTTCGCGCCTACGTTGGCATGCGCGACCGGCAAATAGCCATAGGCGATGAACTTGCCGACGCTGTAACCGTAGTTCGCGCTGGTGACGTAGCCGATCGCCTTGCCATCCTCACCCGGCGCGAAGATCGGCTCTTTGCCCATCAGCACGCCGGCGTTATCGAGCGTGAGGCAGCATAGCCTGCGCCGCAGCCCGGACTCCTTCGCACGGATCAGCGCCTCGCGCCCGATGAAGTCCGGCTTGTCCAGCTTGACTGCCCAGCCCAAGCCGGCCTCAAACGGGTTGTAGTCGGTGTGGATGTCGCTGCCCCACAGCCGGTAGCCTTTCTCCAGCCGCAGCGAGTCAAACGCGCCGTTGCCGGCGAGGACAAGGCCGTGGTCTTGGCCGGCCTCCCACAACGCGTCCCAGACCCGCAGCGCATATTCCGCCAGCGCGTAGATCTCCCAGCCCAGCTCGCCGGCATACGACACGCGCAGGGCGACCGCCGGCGCAGCATCTATCATCAACGACTTCATCGTGTAATACGGGAAAGCCGCATTCGACACGTCCTCTTCGGCAACGCGCGCCAGCACCTCGCGCGCCTTCGGTCCCCACAAGCCGATCTTCCCCCATGCCGACGAGACGTCGGTGATGGCGACGGAGCCGTCGTCCGGCGCATGGCGCTCGATCCAGGCCAGGTCGTGCGGCAAGACGCCGCCGCCGGTGATCACCCAGAAGCGATCTGTGCTCATGCGGACGACGGTGAGATCGGCCACGATGCCGCCGCGTTCGTTGAGCAGGCTGGTGTAGATGACACGGCCGACCGGCCGGTCAATCTGGTTCGCGCACAGCCGGTTGAGGAAGGCCAGCGCGCCAGGGCCCTTCACCTCGATGACCGCCAGCGGCGTGAGGTTGAACATGCCGGCGCCGTCACGCACTGCCAGGTGCTCCGCGCCCTGAATTGGCGACCAGAAGCGCGCCGCCCAGCCGTTGCGCTGCGGGATGCGATCCTCGTATTTCTCCAGCAAGCGGGCGTTCTCTTCGAACCATTGCGCCACCTCCCAGCCGGCGCTCTGGAAGAACTGCGCCTTGTGCTCGACCAGCCGGTGGTGAAATGGGCTGAGCCGCACGTTGCGCGGGTCGCCGATCTGCTCCATAGGGTGGATGATGTCGTAGACCTCGCGGTAGTTTTGTGCGCAGCGGGCGTGGATGTAGCGCTTGGTGAAGTAATGCTTCTGGAAGCGCGTGATGTCGGCCTCGCGCAGGTCCAATCCCGGATCGCCGAAGGTCATCCACTGGGCGATGGCGTTGCCGGCGCCGCCGGCGTGCGTCAGCCACAAGCCGACGCAGGCCCATAGTCCCTTCACCGCCGTCTCGCCCATGATCGGGTAGCCGTCGGTAGTGAAGGCAAACATGCCGTTGAACTTCACCGTGAGCTGAGCGCCCTTGAGCGCGGGCAACAGCTCGACCGTGGATTCCCAGCCTTTGACGAAGTGTTCCGGCGTGAAGTCGCGCTTGGCGCTCTTGCCCACGTCGTCCGGCGCGACCATCAGCGGCTCGTGGCGATAGCTGCCCACGCCGTAGCAATCGAACTGCTGGCGGAAGTACATCGAGTGGTCCTGATGGCGCATGAGCGGATGGCGCACCTCGACCGTCTCGCCCTTCAGCTCTGGAATCGGCTCGGTGACGGTGTAGAGATGCTGCGCGGCCATGAGCGGGAGGCGCACGCCATACTTGCGCGTGAGCACGTCGCCCCAGATGTTGGTGCACCACAGCACCGTCTCCGCTTCAATCGCGCCCCGATCGGTCATTAGCCCCTTGATGCGGCCATGCTCGACGATGAGATCGGTGACCGGCGTGTTGCCCTGGAAGGTCACGCTACCGAACGCTTCGGCTGCGCGCGCCATCGCTGTGATCAGGCGCACGCCCTTAGCTACGGCATCGAACGGCGTGAAGTATGCGCCGTGGATCACCTTGGGGTTGATGAGTGGGTTCAGCCGGGTCGCTTCCTGCGGCGAGATCACTTCCGCGCCTTCCAGGCCATAGGCCTTGGCCCAGCCCCACCGGCGATACAGCTCGCTCAACCGCGCTTTGGTATAGGCCACTTCCAGCCCGCCCACGCCGTAGAGCAACGGCTCGGGCGAAGCGGCATGCAGCTCGCCATACCACTGGCGCGAGTATTTGGCGAACTCCACCATCATCTTCGACGGGTTGGTGAGGAACATGCCGCCCGGCGCATGCGAGGTCGAGCCATCCACTTCGAACAGTTCGCCTTTGTCGAGCACGAGGATGTCTCGCCAGCCGAGCTTGGCGAGGTGGTAGGCGGCGCTGCAGCCGACGATGCCGGCGCCGACGATGATGAGCCTAACTTTGGTTTGCATGTTCGGTTGTCCTTTTCGTTAACTCGTGAGTGGGGAGTCGGGAGTAAGGATGCACCGACTCCCCACTCCCTACTCCCTAATCTCACTCATCGCTCGATTCACTTCGCGCACCAGCACATCACTGGCGATGAGCTGGTGCACGGCCTCGATGTAAGGCGACATCTCCACATCTGCTTGGATAAACGGCACGTGCGCCCGGATGAGGTCGTAGGCTGCTTGCGTGCCCCGGCCGAGCCGCGCGGTCATGCCCAGTTCCTGTTTGCGAAAGTCCACGCCTTGCGCTGCAGCCATCAACTCGATGGCCAGGATGCGCTCGACGTTGTCCAGGATGTGCCGCAGCTTGAGCGCCGCCGTCATGCCCATGCTGACGTGGTCTTCGACGTTCGCCGATGTGGGAATGGTATCCACACTCGCCGGATGTGACAACACCTTGTTCTCGGTGGCCAGCGCGGCAGCAGTGTACTGCGCGATCATGAAGCCGGAGTTCAACCCGCCCTGCCGGGTGAGGAAGGCCGGCAGCACATGCGTGTTCGATGCTTCATCGGTCAGGCGCATGATGCGCCGTTCGGAGATGTTGCCCAATTCGCTCACCGCCAGCCCGAGGTAGTCCATGGCGATGGCCAGCGGCTCGCCGTGGAAGTTGCCGCCAGAGATCACCTCAATCTCGCCGGTCGCTTCGTCAACGAACAGCAGCGGGTTGTCGGTGACCGCGTTTAGCTCGATCGCGAACGCCCAGCGCGCATAGGCGATCGCATCGCGCGCGGCGCCGTGCACCTGAGGGATGCAGCGCAGCGTGTAGGCATCTTGCACGTTGGTCGAGTTGCGCGGGCGGACGAATTCGCTGCCGGCCAGCAATGCGCGCAGGTAGCGGGCGCAATCCTGTTGCCTGGGGAACGGCCGCAACGCCTGGATGCGTTCATCGAACGCGGCGTCGGTGCCGTATAGCGCCTCCAGGCTGAGGCAGCCGGCGATGTCCGCGACTTGGCTCAGCCGCTCGGCGCGGACGGTCTCCAGCACACCGACGGCGCACATCACCGCTGTGCCGTTGGTCAACGCCAACCCCTCCTTGGCGGCCAACGTGATGGGTTGCAGGCCGGCCTGGCGCATGGCTGCTGCGCCGGGTAGCACGGCGCCGCGCAGGCGCGCCGCGCCCTTGCCGATCAACGGCAGGCTCATGTGCGCCAACGGGGCCAGATCACCGCTCGCACCGAGCGAACCTTTCTGCGGGATGACCGGATGCACGCCGGCGTTGAGCATGTCCAGCAGCAGTTGCAGCGTGCTGCGCCGGACGCCGGAGTAGCCGCGCGCCAGCGTGTTGGCGCGGATCAGCATGATCGCGCGCGTCGTTGGTTCGTCGAACGGCTCGCCCACGCCCACGGCATGGCTGACCAGGATGTTGTGCTGCAGTAGCTCAACCTGGTCGTTGGGGATGACGCGATCCTTGAACGCACCGAAGCCGGTAGTGATGCCGTAGGCGATGCGGCCTTCGCGCAGCAACTGTTGCACGGCTTGGGCCGCACGGTCTACGCGCAGTGCAGCTTCATCACTCAGCACGACGCGCGGGTGGTTCGGTTCGCCGTGCGCAACGGCGACCACTTGCTCCAGCGTCAGGCTGGCGCCGTCGAGGGTGATGAGACCGGGTGGGGTGTCGTTCATCGGGAGAGCGCCGCGGGTTGCGTCTTGCGTGCTGCGTCTTGCGTCCTGCGTCTCTCGTCTTGCGTCATGCGTCTCGCGTCGTTCGTCAGACGATCCTACGGTGATGATGACGCCATCGTTGATTGCGGCAGCCGTGCACCTGCCGGGTGCTGAGTTTGCGCATGCTGCGTCGCGTTCTGGCTGCCGGGCGCTGCGCACGGTGACGAGCGGTGCAGCGGAACAGGTCAATGCGCATGCGTGCGCGGCGCGAGCAGCGTCTTCACGACCGGGATCATGTTTGCCCTCAACGGCGGCGGAGGCACCGGCTTGGTGTAATCAATGGGCGAGCGGGAGGCGATGTTGGCGAACCTTTCACACCCTCGCCGGCTGCAGGAAGCCCGTCTCCTGCCCGACGCGTTCGAACACCTCGAGCACGGTCTCGATTTGCGCGTCGGTGTGCGTGGCCATGTAGCTGGTGCGCAACAGGCTCTTGGACGGCGGCACCGCCGGCGGCAAAACGGGGTTGGTATACACGCCGTGATCGTAGAGTGACTTCCACATGAAGACGGTGTGCATCTCGTTTTTGATGAACACCGGCACGATGGGCGTCACGCTCTGGCCGCAGTCGTAGCCCAGGCTGCGCAGCCCATCGCGCACTTTGGCGGCCTGCACATGCACGCGCTGCACATAGCTCGGATCCTCTTCGATGACGTCGAGGCAGGCCAACACGGTGGCAACGTTGGCCGGCGGCATAGACGCGCTGAAGATGAGCGAGCGGGCGTGATGCTGGATGTAGTCAATCACATCGCGATCGCCGGCGACCACGCCGCCCAGCGAGGCGAACGACTTGCTGAACGTGCCCATGATCACATCCACCTCGTCCACGCAGTCGAAGTGGAAGTGGGTGCCGCGTCCGCCCTCGCCCATCACCCCTAACCCGTGCGCATCGTCCACGAACAGACGGGCGCCGTATCGCTTCGCCAACACGATGATTTCGGGCAACGGCGCAAGATCGCCGCCCATCGAATACACGCCGTCCACCACGATCAGCTTGGGCGTTTCTCCGCATTCTTTCAGCACGCGTTCCAGGTCGTCCAAGTCGTTGTGCTTGAATCGCTTGAACTGGCAGCCGGCCATCTTGATCGCGTCCACCAGCGAGGCGTGAATTTCGCGGTCGCCCACGACGATGTCGTTCTTGTCCATCAGCGCCGTGATCGCGCCCAGGTTGGCCTGGTAGCCCGTGCCGAAGATCAGCGCTGCTTCCTTGCCCAGGAACTTCGCCAGCCGGCGCTCCAACTCCTTGTGCAGCTCCAAGGTGCCGTTCAGGAAGCGGCTGCCGGTGCACGACGTGCCGTAACGCTCGATTGCCTCGATCGCTGCGCGACGCACCTTCGGGTGGGTGGTCAGGCCGAGGTAGTTGTTCGAGCCGATCATGATCAGCCGGTGATCGCCGATCAACACCTCGGTACCTTCAGTCTGCGAGAGCGGCTTGAAGTAGGGGTAGATGCCTTGTTCGCGCCCCATGCGGGCAGCGGCGAGCACAGGGTCTTTTGCGATCTTGTCAAACAGGTCAGCCATCGAAATTCGATCCTCGAGATGAGATGGAGTTGCATCGTGCGCGAGCGGTTCGCGCAGCAGCGTTCGGCGTGCCGAGCCTCTTGAGCCGGCTCGTGGAGAACCGCTCAGCTATCGCGGTCGGTTCACCATTTGTCGCGCCGATCGCGAAGCACCGAACCGGTGCGATTATACGTTTGCGTACGAAGTCGCGCGAAGCAAACACATTTCCTTGCTCAGGTGAGAGCGGCGCGCCTATGGAGTCGGCGTTGGCGTGTCGGCCGGCGGCGCCGGTGTATCTGTGGGTGGCGGCGCCGGCGTGTCCGTGGGCGGCGGCAGCGGTGTGTTGGTCGGTGGCGGCACTGGTGTATTCGTCGGTGGTGGTACCGGCGTATTCGTTGCTGTGGGTGGTAATGGTGTGTTGGTCGCCGTCGGTGGCACCGGTGTGGGCGTCGCCGTCGGTGGCAGGGGCGTGGGTGTCGGCGATGGCGGCACCGGAGTATTGGTCGCTGTCGGTGGCACTGGTGTGGGCGTCGCCGTCGGCGGTAGGGGCGTGGGTGTCGGCGATGGCGGCACCGGTGTTGGCGTTGCCGTCGGCAGTTGTGGCGTGGCCGTTGCTGTCGGTGGCACCGGTGTGGGCGTCGCAGTTGGCGGTCGCGGTGTAGGGGTCGCCGTCGGCACCGGCGTGTTGGTCGCCGTCGGTGGCAAGGGCGTAGCCGTTGCCGTCGGGGGCACCGGTGTGGGCGTCGCAGTTGGCGGTCGCGGTGTAGGGGTCGCCGTCGGCACCGGCGTGTTGGTCGCCGTGGGCGGCGGTGTAGCAGTTGCAGTCGGTCGCGGCGTGTTCGTAGGTTGCGGTGTAGCGGTCGCTGTTGGTTGTGGTGTGTCTGTGGGCTGCGGTGTATTCGTCGGACGCGGTGTGTTAGTGGGTCGTGGCGTGTTTGTCGGTTGCGGCGTATTCGTAGGCTGTGGCGTATTCGTCGGACGCGGTGTGTTAGTGGGTCGTGGCGTGTTCGTCGGTTGCGACGTATTCGTAGGCTGTGGCGTAGCAGTTGGCGTCGGCGGCTGAGGCGTGTTGCTCGGCGTCGGCGGTAACGGTGTAGCAGTGGCCGTTGGTGGCAGGGAAGTATTGGTTGGCCGCAGTGTATTCGTCGGCTGCGGCGTGACCGTCGCAGTGGGCGGTATTGGCGTAGTCGTCGCCGATGGCAGCGCCGGCGTATTCGTCGGTTGAGGCGTCGGCACCGGCGTATCGGTAGACCGCGGCGTTTCCGTCGGCTGCGACGTCGCAGTTGGCTGTGGGCTAGCCGGAGCCGTAGGTGTCGCTGTGGCCGGTGGCAGCGGCGTGTCGGTGGCCGTTGGACGCAGCGTCGGCTGCGGCGCGAGGGATGGCGTCGGCGATGGCACGATAGGCAGCACGGGGATCGTGGCCTGCGGCGTTGCAGTCGGCGAGATGCCGGGCAATCCTGGTGGTACAGACGTAGGACTGCCGGTATCGGGCAGCGTAGGCGGCGTTGCGGTGGGCGTTGGCGATGCAGCGCTTGTTGCTGTGGGGATGGCCGTCGGCGTCATCGTCTGCCGCGGAGCACGCGTGGCTGCGCCGCCGGCTGTCGGGGTTGGGCTTGGCTCTTCCGGCAGCACCGGGCTTAGCGTCAATGCATACGCTTGTGTGGATTTCGCGCCCGTCGTATGCACTGCCAAGAGGTAAGTCCCGCCTGATACGAATGACACATCGAACACGCGCTCCAACCGGCCATCGGCGCCGATCTCCGCCGAACCGCGGAAGTTCACCGACATCCGCCCCCGGCTGCTGCACTGGTCGTTCGTCACCTCATAGATCAGCACCCAGCCGTTGCTTGCGTAGTCGCTGAGCGAGACCTGATACGCCGGTGCTGAGGCAACGAAGCGATAGATGTTGAACTCGTGCTCGGGCGCCTGCGCGACCGTCGCCGGCGGCTCGATCACCTGCGCGGCGCATGCCGCGTGGTTGCCGGACGACGCCGGCGGGGTGAACGGGCGAATCGTGAGCACGTACGGCCGGTTCGTCAAACCCTCTGTGGTATACACCGCCAGCAGATAAACGTTCCCGGGGATGAATGTCGGATCGAGCAAGCCCTCGAATCGCCGGTTAGGTTCAAGCGTTGCCGATGCAAGTAAGTTCACCGACATCCGAGACTGGGCCTGACACTCATCTCGCGTGACCTCGTAGACCAACAGTTGTCCAACGCCGTTGTAGTCATCGAGCGAAACTTGGTAGACCGGCGCCGAGGCGATGAAGCGATAGATGTTGAACTCTTGCTCGGGAGCTTGCATCACCGTCGCCGGCGGCTCGATCATCTGCGCCAGGCACGCGCTGTGATTACCGGGCGCCGACTCCGTTGGCGTGGGCGGCGGGTTGTGTTTCGACCTGCGACAAAACCTGGGGAAGTGCAGGCGGCGATGCAGTCGGGCGGAAATTGGCGCTCTCGCCGAAAGGCAGATGCGCAACCTCGCGCGTGAGGAAGAACAGCGTGAAGGCTGCTGTGCCAACCAACACGGCAAGGATCAGGCCGCCGATGAGCAACCCATGCCATCTCCCCCGGCGCTCATTCGGATCGTTCATTCTTCCCCCTCGATATATCTGCGACTACCTTTCGCGACCGGCAGCCTGCGGATACAGCCTTACATCTTCTCGAGGAGATTATTGCTCAGAATACGGGATTGCGCCATACGCACGATTCCGGCGGGTGCATTCGTGTATCAGGGCAAATGGAGGCAAAACATCGCGGTAGGGCGCGGACGCCGTTCCGCGCCTTGCGACGCGTTGGCGATGGCGCACTGTGATGAGCGCGCTCTACCCAACATGCACATTTGCCCGCGCTGGCGAATGCATCCCATCCCCGGCTCAAGGTTGGATGGTGATCGTGTAGAACGCATTCGTCAGGGCGCCGGTGGTATATACCGCGAGCAGGTATTCTTGACCCGGGATGAAGGCGTTGGCGAACGTGGTCTGGAACGACGGTCCGGCGATCGGCACCGAGGTGATAAAACTCACCGACATCGTTCCGCTGGTTGCGCAGGCATCATTCACGATCCGATAGAGCAACAATTGGCCGGTCGTCGCATAGTTGCTCAGCAGCACTGCATACGAGCCTGCCTGCGCGGTGAAGCGGTAGATGTTGAAGGCGTAGTTTGCCGGCTGCGACACAGTCGCCGGCGGCGTTACCCTGAGCGCGGTGCACGCTGTGTGATTGGCAGGCACCCAGTCTTTGGTTACCACGGGCATCAGGCTGCGGTGCGGCGTGAACACGCCGGTCACGGTCACTGCGTCGCTGGCTGCGCCGGCGTTGATGCTGGCGCGCACGACGATGGTTGCCGTGAGCGTCTGTGTGGGCGAGGTGTAGGCGCTGCGCAGGACGGTCGAGGCGCGGCTCTGGTCGTTCGTCACGCCGGAGGTTGGATCGAGCGTGCATGCCCCCGGGCAACTCTCGATTGCGAACGACACCGGCGTACCCTGACCCACCGGATTGCCATACTGGTCGGTCACCAGCGCAACGATATTACTGCTGCTTAGGCCATCGGTCTTGAGCGTAGTCGGCGAGGCGCTGACCTGCACGCGCGCCGGCGGCCCCGGACGGATTGTGATCGCCACGCTCTGCAGCGCGGGCGGATTGGATGCCTGCAAGCCGGCGCTGAATGTGCCGGCAACCGTGCCCGCGCGGAACACTGCGCTGTTGGCCGTGCTAGATTCGATCGTCCCGGCGACCGGCGGCGGCGTCAACCATGTCACGCCGAGGTCAGAGCGCAGATTGCCAAACCGGTCGAACACGCTCGCCGTGAACGTCTGCGTCGCGTTGATGTCGAGCGTGACGACGCTGGGCGAGATGACGATCGAAGCCGGTGGCCCGGGGCGGAGCAGCACGTTGGCCGTGCCTACCACGCTCCCTGCGGCCGCTCGAATCGCCTTTGGATAGTCTCCCGGCGTCGTGCCGGAGCGAAAGGTCATCGTCGTCGGACCCGTCGCGACGATCACGCCGGCCGTTGGTGAAACAGCCCAGGTCACGCTCAGCCCGGTGATCTCGTTGCCGGATGCATCTCTGCCGGTCGCAGTGAACGTCTGCGTTGTATCCAGGTCCATGTCGGCGAGCGAGGGAGAGATGGTGATGGAAGCCAGCGTCGCCGGCTGGTGTGGTGCTGCAGCGCGGCCGGGCAATGCGAGCGCGCTGCTTCCCGCCGCCCAGAATGCGCCCGCTGCAGCCAGGCAAATGACCAAGGTGAGACGCCGGCATCCTCGCATGTGTTCTCCCCGTCCTACATCACGGCTGGATCGTCAGAGTGTAAGGTTGGTTGCTCGCCGCGCCGGTGACATTGACGGCGATGAGGTAGTCGTTGCCGGAAATCAGGCCGGTCAACGTGGTCTGCAGCGACGCGCCGGTGATCGGGATCGCCTGGATGAACGACACGGACATAGTGTTGTTCGTGCGGCAGCGATCGTTCGTGACACGGTAGAGCAGCAACTGTCCTTGCGTGGCGAAGTTAACGATCGAGACGCTGTAGGTGCTGCGCTGCGCCGTGATGCGGTAGATGTTGAATGGGTTGTTGGGCGGCTGTGAAACGCTCGCCGGCGGCGTCATCACATACGCCTTGCAGGCCGTGTGGTTGTCCGGCGGCCCGTTGGAAATCAGCGGCGCAAAGCGCGCGAACGGGCGGAACACGCCGGCCACAGACACCGATTGCTGCATCATGCCATTCGCGCCTGGCGCACTCACCGTCACCACCATGTTCGACGTCACCGTCTGCGTAGGCGATGCGTAGCTGCTGCGCAAGCGCGTGACGAACACCCCCCGGCTGTCGGTGGTGCCGGAGGAGGGATCGAGCGTGCACGTCCCTAGACATCCTCCGACCGTCAGGTTGACCGGCACGCTGGCTCCGATCGGGTTGCCGAAGCTATCGGTGACAGTGATCACGATGGTGCTGAACTGGTTGCCATCCAGTTGGATGATCGCTGGGTCGGCGGTCATCTGGATGGCTGCTGCCGGGCCGGGCAGCACTACCACCTGCACGCGCCGGGAGACCACGCCGTTCGACGCGACGACGGCGGTGTTGTATGTCCCTGCGACGTTGCCTGCCTTGAATACGGCAGTGTGGATGCCAGTGGACGTGAGCGAGCCACCCTCCGGCGCTTGCCACGTCACGCCCAGGCCGGGGATCGGATTGCCGAACGCATCTTGCACGCTCGCGGTGAACAGTTGGGACTCGTTCACACGCAGCGTCGCCGTGGGTGGCGTGACGACGACTGCGGCGACGCTGCCCTCACGCACGACGATGTCGGCCCCACCGGTGACGTCGTCGGCTGTTGCAGTGACACCTGCAAAGTAAGTGCCTGGCGTCGTGCCCGCACGGAAGGTTGCATCGGTTGCGCTGCTCGACACGATCACACCGGCTGCCGGATTGGCCCTCCATTCGAATGTCAGGCCAGGCACGACGTTGTTGAAGGCATCGTAGCCGATTGCGCTGAAGGTCTGCTGCTGGTTGACCGCCAGCGAGGTAGCCGGCGGGTTAAGCTCGATCCGCGCCAGCGGGCCGGGCACCACGGTGACGCTGGCGAAGGCCTGGATGCTGCCGCTGAAGACGCGCACGGCGTTCGGATAAGAGCCTGGCACGGTCGTCGCCCGGAAAGTCGCCGCGTATGGGCCGGATGAGTTGATGGCGCCGGCGCTCGGGTTGGCCATCGCCCAACTCACGCTGCCGGTGGTGATGACGTTGTTGAAGGCATCTCTGGCAATCGCAGTGAAGGCTTGTGTCCCGTCCGCCGGCACGATCACGGCATCCGGCGAGATGCTCAGCGAAGCCAATGGCCCAGGCGTGATGGTGAAGGTCGTGCTGGCCGACCCACCACCGGGCGCCGGGTTGGTCACGATCAAAGCATACGCGCCTGCCGTGGTAAACGCAGCGCCGGTGACGTCGAGGCGCCCGTTGTTCACGAAGCTGACGGTGAGCGGGACGCCGTTCAGCGTCACCGTCGCGTTGCTGGCAAACCGCGCGCCGTTGATCGTGAAGCTGAGTGGCGTGCCGGCCGTCGCGCTGGACGGCGCGACGTTGTTGATGACCGGCAGCGGGTTGTTGATCGTGTAGCTGCGCGTGGCCGACCCGCCGCCGGGCGCGGGGTTAGAGACCACCAGCGCGTATGTCCCCGCAGCGAAGGCCGGCACATTGACCACGAGCTGCGTCGCCGTCCGCGAAGCGATGGTGAGCGGCGTGCCGCCCAGCGTAACGGTGGTCGCCGCATAGTAGCCCGAACCGTTGATCGTCAGCGCGTATGGTGCGAGCGCCGTGCCTGGGTCGGGGCTGACGCTACTGATCGTCGGCGCTGGGTTCGGCGTTGGCGTCGGCGTGTTGGTCGGTGTCGGTGTTGGTGTCGGTGTGTTGGTCGGTGTGGGCGTTGGCGTGTTGGTCGGTGTCGGCGTGTTAGTCGGCGTCGGTGTTGGTGTGTTGGTCGGTGTGGGTGTCGGAGTGTTGGTCGGTGTCGGAGTGTTAGTTGGTGTCTGCGTTGGCGTCGGTGTATTAGTCGGCGTTGGTGTTGGTGTGTTGGTCGCCGTAGGCGTCGGCGTATTAGTCGGTGTCGGAGTGCTGGTTGGTGTCGGTGTATTAGTCGGCGTCGGCGTGTTGGTCGGTGTGGGTGTCGGCGTATTTTCAACCTGCGCCGGCCTCAACGCCAATAGCGTTTTAGGTTGCGAACCAAGGCCTCCCACCAGGCTTAGCGCGAACAGTCCGATGGCCAGCGTGGAGACTACGATGAACTTCGAACGCTGCGACATGTGACCCTCCTAGCTGTTGCAGAAACTTTGTCCCGCAGCAGCCAGCCCCGATGAAATTTATTGAGCATCTCGGCCACAGATTGGGCGAAGACTTCACCCTGATTGCGTGTAGAAACGAAGTGAACCTCACATCACTCAGTCAACTGGCGCGCGGCCACAGCTACGAGAGAACCTACAACAGAGCTACCTAGCAATCTGCGCCTGGCGGACAAGGCGGCGGCACCGTCGGTGGAGGCGGTGGTGGTTCTGGCTGCGATGGCTGAGCAGGCGGCGCAGGCGTGGGTGTGTCCGTTGGCAGCGGCGCGAGCGTAGGTGTTGGCGGCACAGGCGTGGGGGTCGGAGGTACAGGCGTCGCCGTCGGCGGGCGGCGCGTTGGGCGCGGCGTCGGCGGCTGAATGCTGATCGCGGCCTGCGTCGGCGTTGCGCTAGGCGCCGCGCCCCCTCGCCGAATGATCAACACCTGCCCGATACGCAGGTTGGTCGGATTTATCCCCGGATTGTTGCGCAGCAGCTCGTCGAGCGAGATGTTATAGGCGCGCGCGATCTCCAGCGGCGTATCGTCGGCGCGCACAGTATGGGTGACCACAACCGCCGGCTCCGTCGTCGGCGTCGGCTCGGCTGTAGGCATCGTCGTTTGCGTCGGTGTCGGCTCAACAGTAGGCGTCGGCGTGTGAGTCGGCGTCACGGTCGGCGAAGCAGCCGCACTCGAAGTCGCTATCGCCCCCGCCGTCGCCGTCTCAGCGAGGATCACTGCAGCAGCCGCCGTGCCGTCCGGGGTCGGACTAGCCGCTGCGCTCGGCAAAGCCGAGCCGAACAGCGTTCGCAGCTGGCCGCCAAAGGCCACGGCTGCTGTCCCGAGGGCAGCCAGCAGCACCAGCAATGTAGCGATGCCTAGCAGTCGCCGGAACGTGCCTCGGCGCGGACCGGCCACCGGCGCGCTCGAGACGCGCGGCGGCGCAGCTTCGAAGATGCCAAGCTTGCCGGTGACGTAGTCGGCTACCGCAACGGCGATGTTGTCATCCGTCGGCGCCTTGGTAGCTAAGTCGAGTAGCGCCTGGGCTGCGCGCCGCGCCGCTGGCGTGTGGCGCAACACCGAGCGAATTTGCGGGTCTTGCAGGCGACGATAGAGCGGTTCGGTGCACAACACGATGCGGTCTTCGCCGGCCAAGTCGAGCTGACCCAGGTCGGGTTCGAAGCGATCGCTGTGAGTCGCGTCAGCAAACGACTCGTCGGTCAGATTTTGCAGCACGCCGCCACGCAGCAGATACACGCGGCCATTGCCGTAGCGCGCCACCAGTAGCTTGTCGTGATGGATGACGGCGGCGGTCACAGAGGCCGTGATATCCTTCCTTGCGCCGGTGTTCGCCATCGGTGGAGCGGAGGTCGCCGGCACACCTGCAGGCACAGCCTCGCCCTCATACAGATGGCGCAGGCCCTCGATGATCGCATCGGCCAACCAGCGCGCGATGTCGGTAGGCGCCGCAGACAGCTCGGCGACGTTCAGCACAGATTTGCTTTGGCGCGCGTTGTAAGCATCAAAGATGTGACGGGCCAGGACGCTTGCTGCGTGCAAATCATGTGTACGTCCCTGCTTGCAATCGCACACCACCAGCAGCACGTCTTTCTTGCCGACACCGGTTTCTGCAGAGCGAGAGGTCGCGAGCGCAACCGGCTCGGTTCCGTTATACGCGACATGCCACTGAAGTGCGACTGCCATATCACTGACGCTCAGAGAAAGATCATCGCGAGGTATCCCCCTCTGGATGACCTCATCTCTTATTATCGTCGTTTTCGCGATCATGTCAGCACCAAGCGACGGATCGCATGATCACCTCCAAGCCATAGGATTTAGGACGAAACGGGCCCGTGGTGAGTAGCGCCGCCGCTTAGACAGTCGCAACATTCCAACGCATCTGCACAAGCTAACCACTGGGCGTGCGTGCAACTCTGTTGCAAAAAGAGCCCCTTCTGATTGCAGAAGGGGCTGAGGGCAGATGCTGAAGAGATCGCGCCGGCGAGGGTCACTCCTCTTCGGGTTTCGCCTCGGCCTTGTGCTTGGCAATGATCGCTTGTGCGATGTTGGGCGGGACGGGCGCGTAGTGGTCGAATTTCATCTCGTAATAGCCGCGCCCTTGCGTCAGGCTGCGCAGGTCGGTGGAGTAGCGCTGCATCTCGGCCAGCGGCGCGTCGGCGGTGATCACGGTCTTGTTGCCGCGCTGATCCATGCCGATGATCTGGGCGCGCTTGGTCTTTAGGCTGCTCATCACATCGCCGGCGTTCGCCTCAGGCACGATGATGGTGAAGCGGTAGATCGGCTCCAGCAGCACCGGGCCGGCCTGCTCGAACGCCTCGCGGAACACGTTGCGCGCCGCAATCTCGAACGCAATCGGCTTCGAGTCCACCGGGTGCTCCTTGCCGTCCAGCACGATGCACTTGACGTCGCTCACCGGATAGCCGGCGACCACGCCGGACTCCATCACCTGCTTGATGCCCTTCTCGATGCTGGCCTGGAACGAGCTGCTGATCGCCCCACCGAACACCCGCCACTCGAACTCGTAGCCGGCGCCCGGCGTGCTCGGCTCGACGGCCATCTCGATCTCGGCGAACTGGCCAGCGCCGCCCGTTTGCTTCTTGTGGCGATAGCGCGACTGGCCGTGCTTCATGATCGTCTCGCGATAGCTCACCTTGGGGATGGTGGTCTCCACATCCACGCCGAACTTGTTGTGCAGGCGGTTGATCGCCACGTCAATGTGCGCCTGCCCCATGCCGAGCAGCAGGGTCTCCTTCGTGCTCGGGTCGTTGACGTGGCGCAGGCTGGGGTCTTCCTCGCACAGGCGCACGAGCGCGCTGCTGATCTTGGCCGCATCGTTCTTGGTCTTCGGGTGTAGCGCGACGGCGAACAGCGGGTTAGGGAATTCGATGGCCGGAAGCTGGACGCAATGCGCCCGGTCGCACAGCGTGTCGCCGGTCTGCGCGCTGCTCAGCTTGGTCACCGTGCCGATGTCGCCCACATGCAGCAGCGGAACCGGGATTTGCTCCTTGCCGCGCTGGACGAACAGCGTGGCGATGCGCTCCTCTTCGTTCGTGCGCGCGTTGACCAGGCGCGTGTCGCCGCCTTTCACCGGCCCCTCAATTACCCGGAAGTAGCTGATCTTGCCCACGAATGGATCGGCGGTGGTCTTGAAGATGTAGAGCACGTTGCCGTGCTGGCCGTCGTCGGGGTCGGCACCCATGTCAAACGGCATCGGCGCGTAGCTCACCAGCGAATACAACATGGCGTGGATGCCGATGCTCGCTGCAGGCGCTGCGCAGAACACCGGGACGAACGTGCGCTTGCGGATGGCGCTGCGCAAACCGCGGATGAACTCCTCGTCGGTGAGCGTGCCGACCTCGAACCACTTCTCGATCAGATCATCCTCGCCCTCGGCCGCCGCCTCCATCAAGCGCTCGCGCGCCTTCTCCACCGCTTCCACCATATCGGCGGGAATATCAGCAACTTCGCCCTTGGGGCCTTTGAGGTACTTGCGCGTCACCAGGTCAATCACGCCGGCGAATTGCTGCTGGCTGCCCACCGGCAACATCAATGGCACGATGTCCTGGTGGAAGGCATCGTGCAGTTGCGCCAGCACGGCGTCGAAGTTAGCATTCTCGCGATCCATGCGGCTGACGAGCACCGCGCGTGGGATCTTCGCCTCGTCCACCGCCTGCATGGCCAGCTCGGTGCCGACTTCCACGCCGGCGACCGAATCCACGAAGATCAGGCCGAGATCCGCTACGCGAACGGCGCTCTTCACTTCGCCGTAGAAGTCGGCATAGCCCGGTGTGTCGAGCAGGTTGATCTTGTGATCCTTCCACTCGATGGGAATGACGCTCAGGCTAACGGACTGCTTGCGACGTTTCTCTTCCTCGTCATAGTCCGAGACGGTCGTGCCGTCTTCGACCTTGCCCATGCGTGTTGTGCCGCCGCTGGCGAACAGCATCGCTTCTGCGAACGTCGTCTTGCCGCTCGAGCCGTGTCCCAACAATGCGACGTTGCGCAGCTTCTCAGTTCCATATTCCTTCATGACAAACGAGCCTCCCGAATGGATCGGTATGTTTAAAGGATTTTAATGATAGCGCTTCGTTTCCTGCAAGCAGGAGCAAGCGCGCCGGTGTGCCCGCTCATCACGACAGCAGGTTGAAGTTTCGTCAAATCCTCGACATTCGCTCGGATTTCGGCTAGAATTGCGCGGCCTTCAATGCGATTCACGTCTCCTCAGACGATTTCGATGAATTCATACGAAAGGGGTTTCCCTGTGAGCGACGAAACTTCTGCAATCCCAGCGATCAATGGCACGGCCAATGCCGAAGCCGGCAGTCATCCACCGGCCAAATCCGGCTTGAGCATCGCCGCGCTCAAGCCGCGGATGGCATTCAAGGGCAAGGTGACGCGCGTCGAGTTGGGAGGTGCATTCGTAGACATCGGCGTGGGCGTGGACGGTTTCCTCCACATCTCGCAAATCGTCAGCGACAAGCCGGTGCTGCGCGTCGCCGACGTCTTCCACATTGGTGATGAAGTCCAGGTCTACGTGCTGCGCGTCTACCCGAAGAATAAGCGCATTGACCTGACGATGCACAAACCGTCCACCTACGACTGGAGCAACCTCGAAGTCGGCGCCAAGCTCAGCGGCGTCCGCGTCGTTTCCATCGAGAGCTTCGGCGTGTTCGTAGACTTCGACGGCCCGAAGCATGGCCTCATCCCCTTCAACCTCATGCCGAAAGGGATGCGGCCCAAGGTCGGTGACCGAATAGACGACGTCTGGGTGGTCGAGGTGGACGAGAGCAAGCGGCGCATCGGCCTAACCATGATCGAGCCGCCGGCGTTGCCCTGGGAGAAGATCAAGAAAGGCAACCGCTACCCCGGCCGGGTGACCCGGGTCGAGCGCAACGCTGCATACGTGGACATCGGCGCGGAGCGCGAAGGCGTGGTGCGCATTTCTTCGCTCGGCGTCAGCTATGCCGACATGCACGCGTTCGTCACCGAGGGCGATGAAGTCAACGTGCGCGTGCTGAAGGTAGACCCTCACAAGCGGCAGCTAGACCTCACGCTGGAAGGGATCAATGCCGACGACTATGCGTTGTCGTCCGGCCCCGATGAGCAGTTGAGCCCGTTCGCCGCTGCGCTGCAGCGCGCCCAGCGCATCAAGCGCGCGCAGATGGCCGCCGCGGCTGCCGCAGACCGGTCGACCAAGAAGGCCAACCCGCAGAACGAACTGCTCGAGCGCACGCTGCAACAGATGCAGGCGCAGAAGAAGGACAACTGAACCGTGCGCAGTCGTTGTGAGCGGTAAGCGGTAATTGGTAATTGGTAATTGGCGTGTCGCTGTCACCAATTACCGGTTACGAATTACCATCATGGAATTCACCGAAGTCGAACGCGAACGCCTGGCCAAGCTGGAGCAACTCCGGGCTGCGGGCATCGAACCTTACCCGCTTCGTGCTCAGTTCGTCCGCCAGCGCGTGATGGCCGCCGACGCCGTCCGGCGCGCGCTGGCATCGGCGCAGAATCATGCCGGCGCGCCGGCGAACGACGCTCAAGCATCCGAGGTCGCGGTGATGGGCCGCATCGTCGCCCGGCGCGTGATGGGCAAAGCCGCCTTCCTCGGCGTCGAAGACGTCAGCGGCAAGATCCAGTTCTACGCCCGCGTCGGCGACGACTCGCTCGACGCCGCATCGTTCGCCCGCTTCAAAGATCTCGACCTGGGCGACTTCATCGAAGCCAAGGGCGCGTTGTTCATTACCAAGACCGGCGAACCCACCCTGCGCGTGACCGACTGGCGCTTGCTGGCCAAGTCCATCAGCCCCCTGCCGATCGCCAAAGAAGAGAAACAGCCCGACGGCTCGGTCGTGCGCTACAGCGCGTTCAGCGATCCGGAGCTGCGCTATCGCCAGCGCTACGTGGATCTGGCGGTGAACCCCGAAGTGCGCGAGATCTTCGTGACGCGCGCCAAGGTCATTAAAGCGATTCGCGAGTTCCTGGACGGCAAGGGATTCCTCGAGGTGGAGACGCCGGTGCTGCAACCGATCTACGGCGGCGCCGCAGCCCGGCCGTTCATCACCCACCACAACCAGCTCGACCAGGACCTCTATCTGCGCATTTCGTTCGAGCTGTATCTCAAGCGGCTGATCGTCGGCAACCTGGAACGCGTGTACGAAATCGGGCGCGACTTCCGCAACGAAGGGGTGAGCTTCAAACACAACCCGGAGTTCACCCAACTGGAGTTCTATGCGGCCTACATGGACATGTACGACGTGATGGATCTGGCCGAGGAGATGCTCCAGTATGTCGCGCGCCAAGTGTTGCCGCCGCAGGCGGAGGGCAAGAGCCAGTTCCGCGGGCACACCATCAACTGGCTGCAACCGTTCAAGCGCATCAAACTGCGCGACGCGATTCTCGAGAAGACCGGCGTAGATTACACCCAGTTCCCCGACCGGCAATCGCTAGCCGACGAAGTGCTGCGGCGTAGGCTGCTGACCCCGGACGTGATCCGCGGCAAGCCGTGGGGCAAGATCATAGATAGCCTGATCGGCGACTACGTCGAGAAGGCGCTGATCGAGCCGACCTTCCTGTACGAATATCCGCGCGACATCTCGCCGTTCGCCAAGAGCATCCCCGGCGACCCCAACACCGTCGAGCGCTTCGAGGGATTCGTCGGTGGCGTGGAGCTGTGCAACGCCTTCAGCGAGCTGAACGACCCGCTCGAACAACGCCAGCGCTTCCTCGAAGAGGCCGTCAACGCCGAGGAAGGCGAAGCCAACCCGGTGGACGAAGACTACGTGCGTGCCCTGATGTACGGCATGCCCGTCACCGGCGGCTTCGGCATGGGGATTGACCGACTGGTGATGATGTTCACCAACCGCGATTCGATCCGTGAAGTGCTGCTGTTCCCAGCGCTGCGGCAAGAGGAACGCGCGGCAGTGCACTGAATGCCGGCTTAGACGGGCGAGATGCGCTGCCAGGCCGCGTTCACGAGCGCCCGCGGCGTGAAATTGCCGATCAGCGCGATGGCCCGGTTGTGCACGCCGGGGATACACACCACCTCGCGCCCCAGCGCGTTCAGCGATGCCTCGGCTACCTCTTCCGCCGTCTGCCACATGAACGCCGGCAAGCGCTCGCGCCGGAAGCCGCTGGCGCGATACGGCTCCCGGTCGTGGAACTCAGAGTAGGTAAAGCCGGGGCATAGCACCTGAACGCACACGCCCGAACCGTCCAGTTCTGCCTGGAGCGACTCTGAGAAGTTGATCAGGTAGCGCTTCGTTGCGCTATAGGTCGCGTTGCCCGGCAAGGGGTACCAGCCGGCGGTCGAAGCGACGTTGATGATGCCGCCGCGACCGCGCCGCAGCATGCCCGGCAGCGCCGCTTTCGTCAGGCGCATGGTCGCCGTGACGTGCACATGAAGCATGTCGAGCTGGCTTTGGAACGGCAGATCGGCATATTTGCCCACCGTGCCGAAGCCGGCGTTGTTGATCAGCAAATCCAGCCGGCCCGCCTCGCTCACATCCGCTGCGACGCCGGCGACGCGCTCGATGTCGTCCGCGTTGGCCAGATCGGCAGGCAGTGCGTGCGCCTCGATGGTGTGTTGTTGCCGCAACGAAGCAGCCAGCGCATCGAGCCGGTCTTTGCGCCGCGCGACCAGCACCAGGTCATAGCCGGCGCGCGCCAACTGCCGGGCGAACGCGACGCCGATGCCGGCCGACGCGCCGGTGACCAGCGCCACCGGCGGCCGTCCGTCGCGCCCCTTCTCGGCAGACGCCAGAAAGCGCGACGGGCTGCGCTGGATGAACTCCGGTTGCAGCAACTTCCAGGCGAATGCGCTGCCGACAGCGGCGCCGATCAGCGTGAAGAGATGTGTGACGATGCTCATGTTGCCAAAACTTGCTGCCAGGCCAGCGCCGCCGCGCCCAGCAGCCCGCTATCATCGCCGAGCTGGGCGCGGACGAGCGGCACGCCCCGGTATGGCGGCATGGCGTGGCGCTGAATCGTCTCGCGCATCATGTCGAGTAGGCGCTCGCTGGCCAACCCCACGCTGCCGCCGACCACGATCAACGCCGGATCGAACAGGTGCAATAGGTTGACCAGACCCAGGCCGATGATCCGCGCCGCCCAGGCCAGCACTTCCAGCGCCAGTGGATCGCCCTGCTCTGCGGCCTGGACGACCTCGCGTGCCGTGATCGCGGCGATGTCGCCGCCGGCCAGCTCACGCATCAGCGAAGGGACACCGGCGGCCAGCCGCGCCTGTGCCGCATGCGCAATGCCCGGCCCGGCGGCGTATCCCTCCAGGCTGCCGGGCACGCCGGCATGATCAATCGGGCCGTCGAAGTTCAAGACCATGTGGCCGATCTCGGTCGCCATGCCGCGATGGCCGAGGATGAGCCGGTCATCGAGGATCACGCCTGCGCCGATGCCGGTGCTGATGGTCACGTAGGCCATGTCGCGGACGCCGCGCCCCGCGCCGTACTTCTGCTCGCCAAGCGCGGCTAGGTTGGCATCGTTACCGATGCAGACCGGCAGTCCGAGCCGCCGGCTCAGCAAATCGCGCAGCGGTACGTCCTGCCAGTGCAGGTTCGCTGCGAACAGGACGACGCCGGTGTAAGGGTCAAGCGGGCCGGGCGATGCAACGCCGACGGCGACGACCTCCTCGCCGGATTCGGGCATCACGGCCTGGATGCTCGCGACGATGCGGGCGATGACGGCCTCGACGCCCTGCTCCGGACAGGTGGGCTGCCGGACGCGTTTGCAAATCGCACCATCGCTCGTGCACAAAGCAGCGCGAATGTTCGTGCCCCCCAGATCCACAGCAACGACGCGATGCTCCGACATTGGCGTGTATCCTAACATGGCCACGGCCGGATGCGTTGGCAAAGGGGAAGAAAGAGTGGTAGCGCCCAACGCGCTCGAAGCACGTTGGGCGCTAAGATGCTTGTGCCGACAGGCGCATCCATAGTCACCGTCCGGTGTTCGATCTAGTAGTGGACGAACCGGCAGTTACACCGGCCCGACGGGCGATCGCACATTCGGAGTTGCTGCTCCGTCAGGAAGGCAATTTGCCGCTTTGTTACAACTACCGTGGTACTTGGCAGTCGCCCGGAACTCATGCAGACCTCCTTTGCAGGTGCGACTAACTAAGTAACAAGGCGTGATCGAAGCTTATAGGGGTTCAAGGTAGCACATCGCACACCGTTGAGCTGACATCGTCGCACACTGGAGTACAGGGCATTTCATTGCCGGACGTTGGAGCTTTCGTCGCATGGTGGTCGTCAAGGTTGCCGTCATTGTCGAATTGACCACCATGCTCACGCCTTCCCACCCCGACGCCGGAAGCGGCGCAGTTTCTTTCTCCTCCTGAAGCACTGCCCGTTCGGGCAGTGCGCCCTTTTCCGGCCTGCGAACACGTGTTACGCCACCGTTGACGAGCGACGGGCGCTGCTCTCATGGCATTGGCGTCGGGAACTGTGCCACGTTCACGCTGACCGACTGGTCGAACTGCCGGCCGTCGCTCCCGATCACGCGCAGCGTGTAGGTGGCGCTCACCTGCGGGCACACAGTGATCGCGGCGCTGGGGCCGACCTGGCTCGTAGTGTTGGCCGACGAGTCGAGCAGGAAGACCGCGTTGAACGCGCCGGTCACGTTCCAGCGCAGCGTGGTGCACTGGCCGCGCACGATATTGCCGTTGTCCACTGTGAAGGTGATCCCCGGCGCCGGCGCGCCGGTCACCACAACCGTGACGAAGTAATCTGTCGAGCCGCCGGTGCGCGGGAACACCTGCAGGCGATAGGTCGTCGTGACCGCCGGGCAGACCTGGCGCGAGCCGACGCCGGCCACTCCTTGGCTCACATTGCCGTCCCAGAAGAACACTGCGTTCACGCCCTCTACGTTCCAGCGCAGCGTGGTGCACTGACCGGGGCTGATTGTGTAGGCGTCGGCGCGGAAGTTCGGATAAGCGATCGGCGTCGCCGGCGCGACGGTAATCGTCAGCGGCGTGTCGAAGACCGAGCCATCGCGGCGTTGCACGCGCAGGATGTAAGTCGTTGTGACCGTCGGGCACACCTGGCGGGCGTCGTTGCCGGCCACGCCCTGCACGACGCCGTTGCTGATCAGGAACACCGCCGCCACGTTGTCAATGTTCCAGCGCAGCACCGTGCACTGGCCGGGGGCGATGAGCATGGCGTCGGCGCGGAAGCGCGGCTCGTTTATTGGGGAGGGCGGCACGACCGGCGCATTTTGGATGCACGTCGTCCGGACGAGTGCCCGGAACACCCAGCCTTCTTGTCCGTTGAAGGCGATGCGATACCACGTGTTGTTGCGCAGCCGGCCGGTCACCCGCGCTTGCTGGCCACGGAACAGTGTTCCGATAGGCGGGCGGTATTGCGGCCCCGGCCCGAAGCGGATGGGCACATTCCCCACCGCGCGCAGCGTGGGCACGCACCCCTGCGCAGCGCCGGCTGCTGCTGCCGGCGCAGGCGGCAACGCGGCGAGCATCGGCGCGAACGCGATGCTTGCGATGAGCGTCACCACGAGGGCTGCGATGCGAAGGCGAACGCGCGGGGACGCGTGGTTCGAACGACTAATCGTCATCTCGACCTCCCGCTTCAGTTGCGCGAATCACCCCGAATTGTAAGGCAATGCCGCGCGCGTCTTCTCTTCGATCGCGCTATCTCCCTTCGACTGCTACGCTACGGCACAGCCCGCGCGGCCATGAATGGGCCGCGCTGAAGAAGGCGGGTGGTGCGCGGTTCGTGCGGCGCGGGCTGAGCCTGCCGGCGCGGGCTGAGCTTGTCGAAGCCCGCGCGGCCAGGAATGCGCCGCGCGGAAGGGGAGGCCGTGTGCGTTCCGCGCGGCGCGGGCTGCGCCTGCCGGCGCGGGCTGGGCTTCTCGACCCCCGCGCGGCCATGAATGCGCCGCGCTGAAGGGGGGCAGTGTGCGGTTCATGCGGCGCGGGCTGAGCCTGCCGGCGCGGGCTGAGCTTGCCGAAGCCCGCCCATCCGCTCAGCCCGTCGGTTCAGCGCCGGGCGCTTTTTTACCGGACGGCCAGCGGCACGTAGACGCGCTGTTGCTGCTGCGCCCCAGGCCGCCAGCTCGCCTCGAGCGCGCTGCCGTCCGTGGTGACCGGCCCGGTCGCGCCGGTGGCCACATCCAGCCACCAGATATCCCTCCTGCCGTCGAACCGCTCCAGCGAATACACCAAATACGCCCCGTCGGGCGACCAGCTCAGGTTGCTGACCGACCGTCCGTGGTCGGCGAACAGTACCATCCGCGGGTTGTCGAGGTTCTGGCGGTCGTAGATCATGATCGCCCAGGGGCGATCGCTGACATCCGCGGAGGGGCTCGTGGTGAAACGCGCAACTGCGAAGCGACGCCCATCCGGCGCCCATGCCGGCGCGCGATCGGCGTTGCTAGCGATCAGACGCGTCTCGCTGCCGCCCGGGTCGCGCTCCCACACGCCGTCCGCGCGATTGCTGCGCGACGGAGACAAATCGAAGCTCGTGAACAGCATGTGCCCGTCTCGGCTGATGCTTGGCAGCCGGGCGAATAAAGCCAGTGGCGTCGTCAACAGCGACGGCGGCGCCACGAGCAAGATGTCGGCCAGCCCAGTAACGGTCCGTAATGGGTCACACCACTGATTGCGCGCGCCCCGCGTGAACGCGACGCGCTCATTGTCGGGCATCCACTGCACCTCGGAGGCGGTCAGGATCAGCGATGGCTCCTCCTGATCGGGAGGGCCGGTGAAGGGACAGGACGATCCTCTGCGGCTCTGCGTCTGATAGATCTGCTGCACACCACTGCCGTCGGCGTTGAGCACCGTCAACGCAGAAGCCGGCAGGCTGTTCTGTGGATCAGGAGGCCAAAGGTTGTTGTCCACCACGGCGATGCGCTGGCCGTTGGGCGACCAAGCCGGCGAGCGCACATTGTCAAGGAGGCCGCGATAGATCAGCTGGACGTTCCCGCCATCGGTGTCCATCCGGTAGAGCCAGTGCCTCTGGTTGTTGTCAACCCGCGTCACCGCCAGCGGCCGGCTGCCATCGCCGCGCAACGCGGGCGGCAACGGCGATGCCGTCGTGCGCCCATCGGCAGCGATCACCTGCACGTCGTCAATCAGCAAGGCAGCGTTCGGTCCGACGTCAAACCTGCTTTGGATCACGATGGAGAAGCGCAGCGTTCGCCCGCGCACTCGATCCAGGCGCTCGCCCTGCAGCACCGTACGATACAGTTGCCAACCCGGCGGTTGATCCGTCGAGAACGTGCCCAACCGGACGCCGCCTAAGTTCGGGTCGAACATATAGAACCCCTGAGCCAGGAAGACATCAACCGTTGTCCCGGCGAACGCGCGAAACCAGAAGGAGACCGTGACTGCCGGGGCGTCGGCGGGGATGTCGATCTGCTGAGTCAGGATCTGCTTCGGCGTAGTGAAGTCGGGCAACTGCGGGCACCCGTCGCTGTTTGCGCCGGCGCCCATGAACGCCGCATAGCGCCCGGTATGCACGAATTCAGCGCCATCGGATTGCGCGTCCACCAACTGCACATTGCCACAACTCCCCCAGCTGCTGTCGTTGAGTTGCTCGAAGCCGGCGTTTTGCACCAGGTTCGGCGGTGACGTTTGAGGGCGTATCTGGGATGCTGTCGCTGCAGCCGATGTCGCGTGTCCCAGTAATCCGTATACACATGCACAAAGGATGATCTGTCGCATCGTCTTCCCGGTCATCCAATACCTCCGTCGCGCGGCGAAGCTAACCATTCGACTTTATAAGTGGTTTAAGAGAGCATTACAGTTGCCTGATAAGTGGGCCGAGCATGTACTCAAGAACAAGAAGCCCGATTTCTAACTCGCGAGAACCGACGATCCAAGTGGACGCCGCGAGGTGTGAATACAGAATCGGGTTTCTGCACAATGTGAGTGTGTAAGATCGCGCATGATGCGCCGCCCGATACTCGTCGCCCTCTATGCCCTCGGCGTGCTTGCCGTAGGCGTGTGGAGCGACCTGGCTTTCGCCGGCCGCACCGATCTGCTGCGCGACCTGCTCTCCACTGCCGTTACGCTCGTCTTCGGGGCAATCATCGGCGACACGGCGCTGTCGGTCGAGGAAGTGATCTTCGCGCGGCGCGGCTTGTGGCCAGCGGCTCGGCCGTTGTTCATGCTGCGCGTGATGGCGATGGGCGCTGGATGGGCGATGCTCGGTCATCTGATGACGCCGGCGATCGCGATGCTGGCCCAGATCCCGCGCGCCGGCCTGGAGATCTTGCCGACGATCGGCATTGGCCTGGAGTTCGCGCTACGCCGGGCGCTGCTGCCGGCGCTGGTCGTGGGGGTTGTGGTCGGGTCAGTTACCGGCCTGGCGTTCGTCCGCCGCGCTACTGCCCATACGCCCGTTTGAGGCGCGGCCGGCCTCACCCTGGACGATGCGCGCCAGCTTGGCCTCCATCTCCTTCCACGCCAGCGGTGACAGGCCGTATTTGTATTGGAGCTGCTCCTCGTCCATCGCACCGGCGCGGTAATCGCGCAGCGCGCACGTCCAGCGCAGCATCTCGAAGGTGAGCGCTTCCAGGCCCGCCTGCGGCGCGATCTTGCGGTTGAAGATGTATTCGAGGTTGCGGCCGGTGCAGTCGAACAGCCGGCCGCGTGGCTGGCGGCGCTGCAGATGTTCGTCCAGCGCCTGCAGGCATGCGGCGGAGATCGGCAACTGCCGCTCCTTGAACTTCAGGTGCTTCTTGTCGTAGCGAATCCACACTTGGCGCGCGTCGCGATCGAGGTCGTCGCGCGTCAACCGCAGGCACTCGCTCTTCTTGATGCCGGTCTCCAGCACGAGGTGAATGATGGCCAGCGGCCGCGTATCGGGGCGCGCGCCAGCGGCCACTTGGCGCGCAGCTTGCAGCAC